>JARLIH010000360.1 GCA_031291845.1 Isosphaeraceae bacterium
GCCAACGCCCCGGCGGGGGATGATCGGTGGTACCTTGCCGCCGGCATGGACGACGTCCTGACCAAACCGATCTCGTCCCCGCGGTTGCTTCAGGCACTCGACCGGACAGGGGCCCCGGAAGGGGCTGAGGCACATTGGCCGGACAACGAATCCATCCCCCCGGCTCGGGAGCCGTCGGGAAATGAGGCCGCACCGGAAGCCGTCGACTTTCCGGTCGAGGTCATAGTCAACGGGCTCCTCTGCGAACTGCGGATCTGGTCCGAAGAGGAATGGACAGACATGCCGGACCGCGACCGGCCGGCCGCCTGTGTCTTCTGCCCGGGCCTGGGGTGGGTCGGGGCTGTCCCGAAGATCGCCTTGAACTGAGTGCGCGTAAGAATGAACATAAAATTTGCCTTCGCAACTCGCCCAGGAACACAAGGGCCGCCTGATGGGTCTGGACAACACTGCCGGCAAGTGCGCTCCGCCGACCGTTCAAGACCGTGTTGTGGAAGCCCTCCGCAGGTACCGACAGCGGAATGGGCGCCCGTACCTCACTTGGCCTGAAGTCTTACAGGTGCTCCACGACCTGGATGCTACCCTGAGCGCCTCCCACGACCCGTCTCGTTGGGGCGCGGGTGGCTCCTCCTGATGCCCCGGCGGCCCTCGCACACGTCGCTTACCAGTCACTCCGAGGGCACTCGCGGGCGCCCGCTCCAGAGGCTCGCTTCATGGATCGTTTAAGTTGTAGGATCTTATTGGTCGACGACGACAAGGAGGACTCCCACGACGTCCGCGAGCTGATGACGCGCACTCTCACGGAGAGCTCCGCCCTGGATTGGGTTGCCGGTTACGAGGAGGCGCTGGCCGTCATCGGGCGGAACAGCCACGACGCGGTCCTCATCAACTATCGGCGAGGGGACCGGGACGGGCTGGAGCTCCTGCGCGACGCGCTCGCCCAAGGCTGCAAGATGCCCCTGATCTTGTTAACCGGGCAAGACGACCGCGGGGTCGACCTCGAGGCGATGGAAGTGGGAGCGGCGGACTTCCTCGTCAAGGGGCGGACTACCCCAGAGATGTTCGATCGATCGATCCGGTACGCGATCCGGCACAAGCGCGTCCGGGACCAGTTGCGCCTCCTGAACACACTCCGGCAACAGCTCGCACCACCGGCAGCCAGGTCCGCCCCCACCGGGCCACCAGTCGAACCAAGCCTCGCCGACCTGGGCCTGTGTATCTTGGTCGCCGACGACAGCGATACCAGCCGACGGGTCGCGACGATCATGCTCGAGCGCTGGGGCTGCCGCGTGGAGACCGCCACGAGCGGGCGCGAGGCGCTGCAGCGCGCACAACAGTCATCGTATGATGCAATCTTGATGGACGTGCAGATGCCGGAGATGGAAGGTCCTCAGGCGACCGAGTTGATTCGAGCCTGGGAGCACGGCCAGGGCCGGCATACTCCGATCGTCGCGCTCACCGCCCACGGGCGGGAGGCCGATCACCAGCGCTGTCTCGACTCCGGGATGGATGCGGTCCTCCGCAAGCCCATTCGGTCCCAGGAGCTGTTCGACCTTCTGTCCACCTGGGGCAAGGCAATGCCCCGGTCCCGTGAGCGCAACGCCCCCCCGCCCGCGCCGCGCCCCGCGCTTTGGATCTTGAGGCTCGACGAGATTTGCGGTGACGATCTCCCCCTCCGCGCGGAGATCTTGCGCAATTTCGTCTCCGAGGCCGACCAGGCCGTCGTTGACATTGAAGAGGCGCTCGTCCAGCGCGATTCCGGCCGGGTCGGTCGCGCAGCGCACCGCCTTAAAGGGAACTGCCTGACCGTGGGCGTCGACGTGATGGCCCGTGCATGCTGGGGGCTTGAGGAGCTCGGCAAGAAGGGCGAATTCGCAAATGCCGGTATCCTCCTATCGCAGGTCCGCGCGGAATTCCACCGTGTCCGGGGGGAGATGCTTCACTGCGTCGACGACGGGATCCCCCTTGCTCCAGAACGATCGTGAGGCCGCCGCTTTGGAGGGCTCGGTCTTCGCTTCGGGGGGGCTACGGGGCCACGTTCACCCTCACGCATCGCCGGCGACCGTCGATCCCTTGAGAAGGAAACTCCCAATGCCCCACCAAAGGCCGAGGATCACGATCCTGCTGGCTCCCGTCGCGAGACCCTGAGATGGACAGTTTCCCCATTCGGGTACTCTGCGTCGATGACAATGAGCAAGACTTCGTGCTGACGCGCACCTTGCTCGACCGCGTTTACAACGACCGGCTCACGATCGATTGGGCGTCCACCTACGACGAAGGCCTGTGCGCGATCGGAACTGGCCGGTACGACGTCGCCCTGGTCGATTTCCGCCTGGGCCCCGGCGATGGCCTCGAGCTGATCCGGGCAGCGGTCCGGGCGGGGTGCGAGACCCCCCTCATCCTGCTGACCGGCCAGGCTGACCGCGCTACGGACCTTGCGGCCACGGAGGCCGGCGCCGCCGACTACCTCGTCAAGGACTGTATCGACGCCGCGTTGCTCGAGCGTTCGATCCGCTACGCCGTCAGGCAAAAGCAGGCCGAGCGCGAGCTTCGACGCAGCGAAGAGCATTACCGCCAGCTCTTCGAGTCGGTCCCCCACCCGATGTTCGCCTGTGACAACGTGACCCTCGCCATCGTCGCCGTCAACCCTGCGGCCGTGCGCCTCTACGGCTACACGCGCGAAGAGTTCCTGCGTCTGACCATGGCCGACCTTCGCCCGCCCGAGGATGTATCAGCTTTCCTGAAACGGGTCGAAGCGACCTCACATGTTCCACGGTTCGACGCCGGTTGCTGGCGGCACCGCCGCAAGGATGGCTCGCTGGTTGAGATGGAGGTCGTCGTTAACGACCTGGAGGGCTCGTCACGCGTAACGCGCGTCGTGATGGCGCGCGACGTCACAGAGCATCGGCGCGCTGCCGACGCGGTGCGGCGGAGCGAGCAGCAACTTCGGGCCGTGTTCGACGGAGCGCTCGACGCGATGGTAATTGCCGACGACGAGGGCCGCTTCACGGACGCCAACCCCGCTGCCTGTACCTTATTTGGCCTTCCCCTCGAGGAGTTGCTTGGGCTGGGGATCGCAGATTTCATGGCGCCCGAAGAAGCGCGTGACCTGGACCAGCACTGGCGGAACTTCCTGGCGGAAGGGCGGTTCCAGGGTCCCAGCCGCCTGGTCCGCCGCGACGGCACGGTTCGCGACATCGAGAACTCGGCCACCGCCCACATCCTCCCTGGCCGTCACCTCTCGGTCGTCCACGACGTCACGGAGCGGAACCGCATGGAGGAGGCCCTGCGCGAGAGTGAGGAGCGCTTTCGCGGAGCGTTTGCCGCCGCCGCGGCGGGCATGGCGATTGTCGCGCCCGACGGCCGCTTCCTGGAGGTCAACCGCAGCCTCTGCGAGATCACCGGCTACTCTGAAGATGAGCTCCTGGCCACGAACTTTCAGGCGATTACCCACCCTGATGATCTTGAGAGCGACCTCGCGCTGCTCCGCCGCATGCTCGGCGGCGAAATGCGGTCGTACCAGTTGGAAAAGCGGTACATCCACAAACAGGGACATCTCGTCTGGGTCAAGTTAAGCGTCTCCCTGGTTCACGGCCCCCACGGCGAGCCGCTTCACGAAGTGGCGCTGATCGAGGACATCACACCGCGCAAGAAGGCCGAGGCCCGCCAGGCACGCCTGCTCCGCCAGGTAAAGGGCGCCCGGCGCCGGTTGGCAGCCCTCTCCCAGCGCCTGATTGATGCACAGGAGGCCGAGCGGCGGCACCTCGCCCGCGAGCTGCACGACGAAGTCGGCCAGTCGCTCACGCTCCTGAAGCTGATCGTGCAATCCGTCTCGGCCGTCCCCGACCCGGTCGAGCGGGCGACGCTCGCTGACGATGGGCGGCAAATTGTCGACCGCCTGATTAGCCAGGTACGTGACCTGTCGCTCGACCTGCGCCCGTCGATGCTCGATGACTTCGGACTCGTCCCAGCCCTGCGCTGGTACGTCAACCGTTGCGCGCAGCGGACGGGAATCATCGCCCGGCTCTCGGCCGAAGCGACGCTCGCCCCCACGCCGGCGGCCGTCGAGACCGCCTGTTTTCGCATCGCCCAGGAAGCGCTCACCAACGTCTGCCGCTACGCGTCGGCACAGCATGTCTGGGTCGACCTCGGTAGCCACGAGGGGGAACTATGCCTCACCGTCCGTGACGACGGCGTCGGCTTCGATACGGCGACCATTCGGGACCGTAAGGCGCGAGGCACCGGTCTCGGCCTCCTGGGCATGCGCGAGCGCGCCGCGCTCCTCGGTGGATGCATCGAGATCGCCTCCTCCCCCGGCGCTGGCACCTCCATCCGTGCGCTGTTCCCGCTCAACCGGAGCTGAGGAGCAGGCCGGAAAACAGTTCCCGGCACAACGGGGGTGCTCCTTGCACTTCTCCCACAAGGCATTGGTGCCTAAACAATATGTTTTTCGCTCATATGAGGCGGGATCTCTTGTTCCCACGCTCTGCCTTGGAACAAAGGTTGTCACCGCACCTGCTAAGAGCAACAGGACCGAGCTCGGTCCTCGGTCTCGGGACTGTATACCGGCTGCCTCAAGAGAAGAGACCGACATGCTGGACGAGGCCGCTTCTTGTGCCTCGGAAAGATGACCGATAGTAGGCGGCTATGTTACGAAAACGACTCGGCTGTTGCGGGGCAGCGGGGGGCGATTGAACTGAAAGCGATGGTATCGGGGCCAAGCGGAGCGTCCCCAATCCCCACTGGCACTCACTCGAGAAGACGGAGCGCGAGTGCAAGGCAGAGTCGACATGTTATACACATGAAGTCAACGCGATCGATCCTGTCATCACTGTGCTCTCCGCCGAATCGGCGTCTACTATTGTCTAGATAGCATGAGAGCTTATTATAGTCGATCACTTTGTGTATTATAATATTTTACAATACTATAGATGCCTTTGTTGTCAGGTGTTCTCCACGACGTTCGACGAGCAGTATTACACGAAATGTATGGCGTCGCGGTAATGCCGGCATGCGACGTGCGGTAACAGGAGCACTTGCTTCGCCTCGGGGTGATAGTCCTCGGAGTACGCTTTCAGATCCAAGCACCAGCGCCAGTCGTGTGCGGGGATCCCCTTGACATGACTTCCGAACGCATGGCGTGCAAACGGCCGAAAGATCAGCAGACAGCCGGTCCCTGTCATGTCGACGAAGGTGGGTCGATCCGGGAGTGTGGCCAGTTCCTGGATCTTCGCGACGTCGTTGCCGTCCCACCGCTGGGCGACGTAATGTGCGGGGTCGTGCCGATTGCGATAGGCCCCTGACGCGGCATAGAGCGGGCGCGGCGCGCCGAGGACGGCCTTCGCCAACTCGTCATACGCGTGATCGGGCGGAATGACGTCGTCTTCGAGTAGCCATGTCAGTTCCCCATCGCCGAGAATCTGGTTGTAGGAACGAGCGAGGAATTGCGCCACGTTGTCCCGGCGCTCGGACTCCGTTTTGTAAACGTTCGACCATTCGTTGTGAATGACCGACACCGTGGCGAAGCCGGTTTTGTCCCGAAGGGTCTCGGTGATCCGAGCGAGCCCGCGCTTTGGTCCCGTGTAAAGCACGGCCAGACGAGGCGCCGGCGCCTCAAGAGTCACCGTCGGTGCGAAGAGGGCCTTCCCCCGGATCCTGTCGGCGTGATACCTAATATTGCGCTGCACGGCTTCGAGCCAGGGCTCGAAAAGCTCGGGGACCCGGCCGCTCACGATCGTCGCGATCGTGCATCGGCAATTAAAGACACGGACGAGATACTTCATGCGATTCTCTTCGGCGTCCGATGTCAGGTCCTTGATGTTCACCTGGCGCGACGTAGATCGTGGATGGTGGCGGTAGAGCAGGAATGCCTTGGGATCGCGGACGCCACGGAACCCGGCCTTTCCCAGACGCAGCGCGAGATCCCAATCCCAGGCCGTTCCGAAGGTCTCGCGCCACATTCCGACTTGCTCAAAAGCGTCACGGCGGATAAGAGTTGAGGTGTTGACATAATTGCCGTTCCAGAGCCGTTCCAAGCTCCAGTCCGGAGCGTCCCAGTAGAAGTTCCACTCGCCACCGAAGGCCTGGGCGGCACCAAACACAAACGCGGCGTGGGGGTTGGCTCGCGCGACCGCAAGCCGTTGCTGGATATACCCGTGGGGGAAGATGTCGTCTCCGTCGAGATGAAGGATGTAGTCGCCACGGGCCTCCCGACACGCGCGATTCCGCGCCTCGCAGACGCCTGCGTGGGGCCGGGCCAGGACCTTTACCTGAGGGTAGGTGCGCGCGATCGTGACGCTGTCATCGGTGCTGCCATCATCGGCATAAATAATTTCGAAGGGCTGAACCGACTGATGGAGGGCCGATTGAATCGCGTCGCGAAGGTAGGGCCCGTTGTCGCGCGCGGCGATGATGACGCTGACGGCGTGGCCAGTGCGTATCGGCTCGATCCGGTCGGGCACGGTCGGGGGCGACAGGTGCTCGGCCTTGACTCCCCAGTCAATCTTCACTCTCCATCCGGCGGCTCGCAACCGCATAAAGAACGCAATGTCGTAGTCGGGATGCTCGCCGGGTAGCGACGCGAACGTCTCCGTCTCGATCGCAGCGCGGCGGATCAACAGGCAACCGAAGCCGCATCCGCCGATTTCCTCGACTCCCTCGCCTCCCTCAAGATGCCGGCCGGGTTCGCGCCATGCGACGTTGCCGGAAACGAACCGCGAAGGATACGCCGCCGTGACGGCTGCCGTTTTTTTGGTCATCGAACGCATCAGCCGGTCAATCACGTCCGGAGGAGGAATGACGTCGTCTTCGAGGATGAAAACGAACGGCGTCTCGACAGCGCGAGCGACCCTGTTATAGATGCGAGAGACGGCCAGCCGAACTTCATTGGCATTGGCCGCGCGAGGGAGGTCGGCGAGTCCCGGCCGCCCCGCGTCGAAGGCAAGGTAACGGACGTCGTTGTATCCGCAGGTCGACGTCCACTCGCGGATGCCTGGGGTAGGGCCGGAGTCGACGATGAGAAGAGAACTCTGCCCGCGGGGCCAAGTCTGGCGTTCGAGCCAATCGCTGTATCGCCCCCACGCCCACGTACGACCGGAGAGGGGGCAAACAATGGTGACGGGTTGATGCCGCAGGTCGGCGAACTCGTAGTGCGAGACCCGGTCCTTCGCCGCTTGAAGGATCATGCTCTCGTCGTGGCGCCGGTAAAAATACAGGGACGGCTGCTTGACAGCCGTGAACCCCGCCTCGCAAACCCGCCTCCAGAGATACCAATCGGCGTGGGAATTAACCGGCTGCGACGCATCAAACGCGCGGGCGACTTCGAGCGCTCTCCTACGGACCAAGCTGCCGGTGTGCATGAAGTTCTCCACCTCGAGGCTTGTCCGATCGAACGGGGCGTGGTCTGACCGAGCCCGGGTGCGACCGAACTGCTCGAAGTCGGAATAGACGATCCCGATGCGGTTTGTCTCGAAGAGGGGCAGCCCACGTTCGAGATAGTCCGGGGCAAGCCGGTCATCGGCATCCAGGAAGCAAAGGACGTCGGCCGCCGTCGCCTCGAAGCCAGCCCTGCGCGCCTGCCAGACCGAGCGAGCCTGGATCCGGCGGTAGCGGACGCCGCGTGAGGCGTAGGCCTTGGCGACATCGGGAGTGCGGTCGGTGCTGGAGTCATCCACGACCAGGATTTCGGCGGCCGGCCGCGTTTGGCCGAGAGCGCTATCGATGGCTTCGCCAAGCCAGTGAGCGTAGTTGTGGCAGGGAATGACGATCGCGACGCTTGGAAACCGAGTGCCGGCAGACCTCGGCGACGGAAGTGCCCCGCCTGAGTTCGTTTTCCGGTTGCTGGCTTCTGCCCCTGTCGAAACCGGCTGAGGAACGAGCAGGTCAGGGGCGGTCCTGAGTGACGTAGGACTTCCGGGCCGTAAGATGGGAGCCGTCTTCCGCACCACTCCAACGTAGAGCCCGTTCCACCAGTTGTCCGTGTCGCCGTTGAACCGGGCCGGCAACTCCCACTCGCGTACGACCTCGTAATTCAACGTGTCGAACGCAACACGCGTCCCTTTGCGCACGGGGGGATGGTCCCAGTCGTCCACGACGGCGACGAACTCTCTCGCGAGCAGCGTATCGAAATGTGTGAACGCCCTCACCTGGCTTTCGTAATCGTGCGGACCATCATAAAGATAGACGTTCACGCTTGCCGCTTCGGCGATCTGCTCCGCCGGCGTTAGCCAGCAGTCTCCCTCGACGAACCCGAACCGGCACCACTCCGCGGTGGCGCGCCGGTTCGCCTGGAACTCGTCCTTACCCCCCTGGCTGAAGTTCTCGACGGCGGTGAACCGGCCCGGGTTGCGGCACGATGCGGCAGTGGCCGTCGCCCCTTGCCAGCTCCCGACCTCCAGGTACACAACGTGCTCGCCACGGCAGAGGTTATTGAGGAAGTGCTTGACTCGCGGTGAAGTCATTCCGGGCACCGCCAGCACGTGGGGTACCAGGCTTGACCTCCCTTCGAGCGCGCTCCGGATCGACTCCTCGATCGTGCGGACCCATTCCCGGGCGTCTGGCGCTGAAGCGGTCGGCATGTTCGCGCTGTTCTCGTGGGTGACCGTGTGTGTACGGTAGCGATCGTCATTGTCTCGAACTGGTCGCGTGGGATCAAAGGCAAGGCCTTCCACGGACCAAGGGAGCGGTGCGATCCGATCATTTGCGACCCGAGCGTGCGCCGACAAGCACCCCGGGGCGTTCCACCTTCCGCAGCTCTTCCTGTGCGGACGGGTCGCCGGGTGCCAGCCGAAGCACCTGTTCCCACGCGGCGACCGCTTCGCGGAGGTGGCCGCTCTCTTTGAGAGCATAAACCAGGTGTAGGTGAGTCGCGGCCGCATCCGGTCGGTGCCGGATCGATTCCCGATAAGCCCGGACGGCTTCCTGATAACGGCGGGTCCGCAGGTAGAGCGTACCGAGGTTGTGGTGCGCCGAGGCGTCGGTTGGGTCGCGGCCGACCAAGTTCCCCAGCGCCCGTTCGACCTCGTCGGGGGTGGCGTGCTCGAAGAGGAGCTGACAGAGCGCGTGGTGCGGCTCGGCGTCCTCGGGGCGCTCGGCGACGGCTCTCTCGAACGCAGTTCGCGCCGCGCGGACATCGCCCCTGGCCGAGGCTACCCGGCCGGCGAGCAGGTTCGCCTCACCGACCAGCGCCTGCTCTCCGCGCAGGTGCTCGATCACGGCCTGGAGCTCGCCGAGCTTGCCCTGACGCAGCAGGGAGTCGCCCAACCCCCGCCACCCCGCCCGGTAGGCCGGCACCTCCTCGACGACGAGCCGCCACTGCCGCTCGGCGGCGGCCGCGTCTCCCATGCCGGTGTAGACAACCGCCAGGTTCTGCCTCGCCTTGAACCCGAAGATGCCCCGGTCCACGCTCGAAAAGTGCCGCTCCTCCCGGTTCTCCAGCACGTCCTGGTACGCCCGCGCGGCCTCCTCCAGGCAGCCAGGGTCGTGCAGGAGCACACCTTGCCGGAACCGCAGCTCAGCGTCATCTGGAAACAGCTCCCGCGCCCGCCGGCACGTCGCGCTCGCTTCGTCCGTCCGCCCCAGTTGCATCTCGGCGTAGAGCAAGAGCGCATACGCCTTGCGCAGGTGCGACTCATCGACCCCGGAATTCGCAATGCTGCGCTTGAGGAAGCCGGCCGCCTCCTCGTACCGCGCGCCGTCCGCGTAGGTCATGCCGAGGTTGAAGAGCGTGAATGGATGGTCGGGCCGCTCGCGGAATTCCTGGTGCAAAATACGCAGGTCGCGCTCGCGCTTGCGCTCCTGCGCCTCGGGGCTTTGGTCGGAGCCGGAGTGAACGACGAACAGGTCGGTCCAGGCCACGTCCCCGCTCGCCCGCCGGATCGCCGGCAGGATCTGCTCGTGGATCCGCCCCTCGAACCGCAGGTCCGGCCGGTTGCGGAACAGCTTGACGTGGTCCACGGCCGTGATGTCGCGGGACCCGTCCTCGCCGCTCCCCGGGCAGTGGACCTGCACGACGTATCCCAACAGCGACGGCTCCGCCTCGGTGTAAGCGAGCGCGCGGAGCCGGCGGCCGCAGTCGGCGTCGATCGTGTCGTCCGAGTCCATCCAGAAGAGCCACTCACCCCGCGCATGGCGCAGCGACTCGTTGCGCGCCGCCGAGAAGTCGTCGCACCAGGGAAAGTGGAACAGCCGGCCGCCGAACGCCTCGACGATCTGCGGCGTGTCGTCGACCGAGCCCGTGTCGACGATCACCATCTCGTCGACCCACGGGCGGATGCTCTCCAGGCACGGCGGCAACGTGCGGGACGAGTCACGCACGATCATGCAGAGCGAGAGCCGCACGGCCTGGCGCTGCAACAGCAAACCTCCATCCGGGGCCATGACAACGTCGAACTTCTCCGTCGCGTGGGCGGGAGGCTGCGAAGGCACCGGCGCCGGGATGGCGGGCTTCCTCGGCCCCTGCCACTTCTCCCGGAACCGCCGCTCGTTTTCGCGCATAATTGCCGCGAAGTCGGCCCCGCTGCCGACGAACGTCCGCCCCCCATAATGGTGCACGAACGCGTCGCGGGCGATCACCGCGCGCCAGCCGGCCTGGAGCGCCCGCAGGCAGTAGTCGTCGTCTTCGAAGCAGCCGACGCCGAACCGCTCGTCGAGCAACCCGACCGCATCAAGCGTGGCCCGACGGATCAGCAGGCAGAAACCGATCAACCGGCTCGTGTCCTGGACCGCCGCGTGGTTGGCCTTCCCCCACTCCCACGCGAAGCCGTCCAACCCCCCCAGGTCGTCGTACGCGACCGCCACCTGCTGCTCGCCGCTCACACAGTTGGAGCAAGGCCCCACGAGCCCGATCTTGGCGTCGCTGTAGAGCGCACCGAGCAGCCTTCGCAGCCAGCTCGTCGTCACGACCGTGTCATTGTTCAGTAGGAGCACTTGGTCGCCGCCGGCCGCCTCGATCCCCTGGTTGGCCCCGGCCGGGAACCCGCGGTTCTCGCCGTTCGCGATCACCGTCGCTCCCGGCAGCGCCTGCAGGTATTCGACGGTCCCGTCAGTCGAGGCGTTGTCGACGAAGATCAGCTCGTACGCTTCGTCCGTGAGCCGCCGGATGCTCTCGACGCACATCCGCGTGTATTCGAGCTGGTTGTGGGTCACGATCACGATAGACGTCGTGCCGTACTCCGGCACTTGCTCCGGCTGGGCCTCGACCAGGTAGCCGCTCGTGAAGAACTCCTCGGCCTCCTCCTCCGCGAGCCCTCCCACGTGCAGCCGCCCCACGCGCACCGTGCTCCGCCTCCCGCCGTCGACCCACTCCCCATGCCCGGGCCCTGCGAGGACCGACAGCGAGGCCGTGCCGAACCCAGCGCGCAGGAGCAGCTTCTCGATCTCCCTGCGCGTGAAGAACCGTACCGGACGGCTCGCGCCCTCGGCCCCCAGCCACCGCCCCTCGAGCAGACCTTCCACCACGCGGTGGCGACGCGCGTTGCGCAGCAGGCTAAAGAACCGCCCGTCCGGCGCGACCCACGAACGCAGCCGCCGCAGAAGCCGGTCCGGGCGCCGGACACGTTCCAGCAGGTCCTCGCTCACGATTGCGTCGAACGAGCCCGGTGGGAAGTCGACGTCGTCCGCCATCTCATCCGCCGTCTCTCCAAGCTCGACCGCCGTCAGGCTCTTCGGCTGGTGCTCCTTCAGCAGCGCCGCGAGCGCACTGGTGCTGTGACCGATGACCAGGACGCGATGGCCGGTAACGTGGAGCCAACTCCAGACTGACCGGGCGTCGCTCCCCGCGCCTTCTCCTCGCGCCGACGAGGGCGCTATCCCATCACCTCTCCCTCTGGGAGAGGTCGGACGCGCAGCGTCCGGGTGAGGGCGCGCGACGGGGCCGTGTGGCGATTCGCCCTCACCCGGCCGCTGGGCGGCCACCCTCTCCCGGGGGGAGAGGTTCGCGGCGCGGTGATCCGCAAGGCCTGACGACCGCCCGGTCCCCACGGCCCGCTCCACCTCCATCTCTCCACGCACCCCTAACGGCTGCCAGCCCGCCGCCAACTCCGCCCGGACAATCCGGTCTCGCTCCTCCAGATGAGACGGCCGACGCGACAGCGCGACGGGATCATCCCCCAGCACCGCACCGTCGAGCGAGCCCCACCGCGTCCGATCGTCCGGCGGATGAGGCGGGCAATATGTCCGAATCCCTCCCAGCCGCCAGGCGCGTGCCGATAGCTCAATGTCCTCACCGTTGGTCCCCGTCCCCGCCGGGCCCGTGAACAGGTAATGGACCCATTCCGTCTTGAGGAACCAGGCGTGCCCTACCAGGTCCACCTCGACCGCCTCGTTGCTCGGGTCGTGCCAGCCGTGCACCGAGCGCCGCTGGTAATCACCTCCGTGGATCCGGACCCCGGCCGAGCCCAGGATTCCCGGCGTCTCGCGGAACGTCTCCCGGCAGTTTGCCAGCCACCCTCGGCCCGGCATCGTGTCGTCGTCGAACAGAGCCACGAACTCCGTGGGGGCCGTCAGCGCCAGGGCGAATCGCGCGTGGACATAGTCGTTGCGGCTCGACGTGACGACGCGATCGAGCCCCGCGCGCTCCAGCGCCCCGAGCATCGACGGCGTCGGCTCATTGGCCCAGACCCAAATTTCTCGCGGCGGTTCCGTCTGGGCCCGGACGGCCCTCACTTGATCCTGCAGCAGCTCGGGGCGCCGATAGGCCGTCAGGATCACCGTCACGTCCGCCATGTCCGCCGGGCCCCCGTGTTCGCGTTTCCGTTGAGGTTTCGTGACATGATGCGCGGATTATTGTCGGGTGCATGAAATGCACCGGTGTATTTTATGCACCCTACAGTCATCCGCCCCGCCATCGGGCTCCCCCTCACCAGCGGCAGATCCGCCCCGCCGTCGGACTGCCCGGGTGATGGTATCCCCGCGTCTTGCACCCCTTCGTGACCTCGTCGAGGGCCGAGCCGACATCCACGATCGTCTGCTTCGGCCCCGGCCTCAGCCAGTACTTGTGGATCAACACACAAGACGCCGGCCCCGCCGCCACCAGGATCGGGCAGTCGACGTCGAGCAACTGGTCCACCAGGTCATTGAGGTCAAAGTCACTGTTGATCAAGTGCTCGGGCACGGTGAAATCGCCCCCTGCGCTCGAGACGAGCACCATCCCCGAGAGGTCAAGCTCTCGAAAACGCCGGTAGTTGCCGTTGACAAAGATGTTCGCAAATGTCACCCGTTCGAGCGGGGCCTGGATGCGCTCCAGGAACCAGTCCCGCGCCTCGCGGTCGCAGCAGCCGTCGGAGATGCCGATGTAGTAGTCGGGATCCACGTGCGTAAGCGACGCATTGAGGTCCGCTGCAAATTGCGACGCCGCGCCGTCATAGCGCCAGCCGTCGCAGTTGACCAGCGGCACCCCGCGGCAGATCGAACGCTCGCCGTCGCCGAACCGAACGAACGCGAAGGGGCGCCCGCGGAAGTCGAACTGGTCGAAGTCGCTCTGGAAGTCCTGCGAGAACCGCATCCGGCGCACCCGCGTCCCCACGCTCCGCATCGGAGGATCAGGACGAGGAGGGGTGGCCATGGCTGGTCCATCGAACGCCTGGGGCGAGCGCGGCTTACCCCCCCCGGCCCCCCCTTCGTAAGGGGGGGAGTGATCATCACTCCCCCCCTTACGAAGGGGGGGCCGGGCGGGGTCGAATCCGCTGGAGGTGCCACGTCCCCGGCCCGTCGGCCGATTTCCGGCCGAGTGAGGCACGGCCGGTTCCTGAAAGCGCGAGGCGTTGCCAGCGCCCGTACCCACCAGGGCCAGCGCAGGCCTGTGCGCTTCGCGTTCGCTCTCCTCTCGTCCCCCGTTGCGCTCGGCCGTCAGGAGGTACTGATAGACGAAAAACTCCTCCGCCTCCTCGACCGGCATACCGCCGATGTGCAGCGCTCCGACCCGCACCTCACCGGCCGACCCCTGGGCCTTCCACTGCTCGTACTCCGGCCCCGGCATGAACGCGACCTGCGTGACCCGGTACCCGGCCTCCTCGAACAGCGCCAGCATGTCGCGGCGCGTGAAGAAGCTCAGGTGCGTGGCATCCAGCAACCCTGCCGACTCATACGTCCAGTTGCCCCCCAGCAGCGCCGAGACGACGGTAAAGTGACGCACGTTCGGGAGGCTCGCCACCAGGACCCCATCCGCCTGAAGCCACCCGCGCACCCGCTCCAGAAACCGCCCCGGCTCGCGCAGGTGCTCCAGCACGTCGCCGCAAATGACGCAATCGAACGCCTCGGCCCCAAAATCCAGCTCCATCCGCTCGATGTCGCCGATAAAGACCCGATCCAATCGCTGCTCGGCCTTCCGCCCCGCCGCCGCCGACAGCTCGATGCCCGTCACCTCCGCCCGTTGCCTTGCCTTGAGCAACTCCCCCAGCCGCCCCGCCCCACATCCCACATCCAGCACGCGCCGCGCCGAGCGGGGAATCAACTCCAGCAACTCCGGCCGCTCGAACTCGTAGTAGCCCTCGTCCGGCCCGTCTACGTCCCCACTCTTCCCACCTAAGTCGCCCAGCGTTTTCTGGTCCCCTCTCCCCGTCCGCGGGGAGAGGGCTAGGGTGCGGGGCCTTCGGCTGCTACCGACCTCCGTCCCCGCGCACTCCAGCACGGTCTCCATCCGATGCCGGTACGTATGCTTCGCCAGCACCTCCGCCCGCCCGGCGTCCGCGATCTGTTCCCGCAACGACTCGTGCCGCAGGTAATACACCGCCTTGTCGACCATCTCCTCCACGTCCGAGTACGTCGCCAGGTGGACCCCATCGCGAAACAGCTCCGCCTGACCGTTCCGCGCCAGGTCGTTCGTCAGCAACAGCGACCCCGACGCCAGGGCCTCGAAGACCCGCATGTTGACGTCGTCCTCGAGGCTCCGGTTGAAGACGATGCGCGCACCCGAGTAGACCCGGGCCATTTCCTCGAAGTACGCCCTGCCGATAAACACGTTGCCGAACCGCCGCCGGATCTCCTTGAGCAGCTCGGTCCGCGGCCCCGGAAAGACGTTCCCGACAAACGCAATGTCGTGGGCCTTGTCCACCGCAACCTTGCCATGCACCCCGGGATCGCATGCCAACGGCAACCACCGAGCCGCCTCCACCCCCTCCGCCCGGAGCCGCTCGGCCCCATTCCGCTGCGCCGCGAAGACGAGATCGAACCCGCGCGCCTTCTCCAGGCACCACCCAAAGTTCAGGTGCGTATCAATGGCCCACCAAGCACTCGGACGCAGCTCAGCCGGCAGCCGGTACTCCAACCCATCGTCGATGTTGAGATAGAGATCAAACCCATCCCGAGGAACCCGCCCGATCTCCTCCGCCCGGAAATGCTCGACCTCCACCATCTCCCCAAGCGCGCGGCGGCAGTAAACCCCGGTCGTCTCCGGCCGGTTCGTATCATCAAAGATCAGCGCAACGCGTTGGACGTTCATCAACATAGGGTGGGCGCTACCCACCGATCCTCGTGATCGTTCGCCCGAATCATTCGGTGGGCCGTGCCCACCCTACGCATCTACGGCCGATTCTTGTCGGCAACCCGTATGATCACCATCCCCGTCAACACTTCCCTCCCTCTCCACCGCTCTGCTCGTTTTCTCTTTCCTCTTACCTTGGCGTCCTTGGCGCCTTGGCGGTTAATCCCTCTTCGCGATTTGGCGGTGGACTCCCTTCAGCAACGGTACATAATACCGCTTAATCACCGTCTCCCAAGTGAATTCCCTCTCAAATCTCCTCCTCCCCGCCAGCCCCATCCTCTTGCGCAGCGGCGGATCGTCCAGCAGCATGGCGATCTTGCGTGCCAGGTCGTCCGCATCCCCCGGCTCGAACAGCAACCCCGTCCCTCCGTCGCTCACCGTGAACGGCAGCCCCCCGATCCGGCTGGCGATCACCGGCCGTCCCGACGCCATCGCCTCCACCGACGTCCGGCTCAACCCCTCCTGCGCAATCGTCGGCACCACGCAGAGATCGGCCGCCCGGTAGTGCCGTGGCAGCTCCTCCTGCGAGACCCACCCCACCGACCGCGTGAACTCGTCGATCCGCCCCGGCGGGTCAAACGTGACGACCAGCTCAAAGTCCGTCCGCGACTGCCGGAGCCGGCGGCACGCCTCGTGCAGGATGTGAAACCCCTTGATGAACTCCCCCGTCACCGCCGCCATGAACAGCGTCACGACCCCATCGGGGGACGACGCGGGCGACTCCTCCGGCGGCGGCCAGGGGAACCGTTCCGGATCCATGCCCCACGGGACGACCCGGATGCGCCGGGCAAACGGGCTGAGGATCGCCTCCGTCAGCGGGTTGAGCACCAGCACCGCGTCGGCCTCATCCAGCGCCCGGCGCAACGTCCGCTCATACTCCGGCGTCCCGACCCCCGCCAACGCCCGCTCGACCTGGTGAAGCTGTCCCGAGTGCCGGCCCCGCTCCGCAACGCACCGATGGCAAAACTCCGCCGTCGCGAGCTGATGCCGCGGACACTGCTCGACCTCCTCGGGTCCCCGCGCCAGCAGCCGCAGGTTATTCAGCGGGCAGAGGCACTCCAGGGCCTGGAACCGCAGGAAGTACGGATAACCCCGCACCGCCTCGGCCAGCAGCGGCTTCATGTTCCACGCGTCGGTGATCAGAACGCAGTCGGCCCCAGACCCATCGACCGCGCGGCGAAACCGCTCCTGAATCGCCGGCACGTTCCAGTCCGACTCGCGGAACTCCAGTCCCTCGCTCGGGAACGGCATCGACCCCTCAACCCGGCCGATCCCCCACGCCGGATAGCGGGCATAGACATGCTTGACCTGATACCCCGCCTCGCTGAGGAACCTGCCCAACTCGACGGTATGGATGTTCCCGCCGCCGGTCGACGGCCAGTTGAACAAGAAGCTGAGGATCGCGACCCTGACTCGGTCGCGGGATTCCGTTCGATCTGACCTGGCCGCCCACTCCCGTCCCTTCGCCACGTCTGCCGTGAGAGGCTGCGGGGTCTGCGTTCCTCCCGCTACCGACGGTGCTTCGCGCTCACCTCTCCCTGCGGGAGAGGTCGGACGCGAAGCGTCCGGGTGAGGGCGCACCGGGAGCAGCCCCCAAGCGCGCGCGTCGCTCCGTTCGCCCTCATCCGACCACTGCGTGGCCACCCTTTCCCGGGGGGAGAGGATCGCGGTGCGCGAGGCCATTGCGTCGGACGACGCGCT
This sequence comes from Isosphaeraceae bacterium, assembly GCA_031291845.1. Taxonomy (GTDB): domain Bacteria; phylum Planctomycetota; class Planctomycetia; order Isosphaerales; family Isosphaeraceae; genus DAIDJG01. The sequence goes on from JARLIH010000360.1 coordinate 17,177, forward strand.
TTCAGGCGGTCCATCACTGCCCGGCCCCGCTCCTAACATCCCCAGGTTTAGCCGCGCCGGCTCGCACCCCGCGTCGATCTCCAGCGCCTCCCGCAGCAATTTGCACGCCTCTGCCGGCCGACCCGCCAAGACCTCCACCACCGCCGTATCATTCCGAACCAACGCCCTGAGTCGATCGCTCGTCCCGTCCCGCTCCCCCAGTTTCCCATACAACCGCCGCGCCTCCTCCGACCGTCCCTCCTTGACCAGTCGACACGCCCGCCGATAGTCGCGCGGGAGCCTCGCCTCGGCGGCTGAGTCGTGCGCGACCACGGCGGAGGGCTCCGCGACCTTCTTTCGACGCTTCTCGGCCATCAGCGTCCCCAGTTCGCAGGCCACGTCGGCCCTACAACGGATCGCTCCCCACTACGTCCTTGAGCGCCACTCGCAACGCCTGAATCGCGAGCGCCGGGCCATGCAGCTTGTTCGCTGGCACCCCGTCCAATGCGGCGATCACATCGTCGGCCGTTAACGCCAGGCACTCCGCAATCGGTCGCTGCCGGACCATTTCCGTGAGCACCGACCCCGCCGCGATCGTCGCTCCACACCCATACGTTTGGAACCGCGCCTCACTCACAGCACTGCCGCCAAGTCTCAGCGCGATGATGAAATACGGCCCCCGTCCCGGCGTCCCCACATGCCCGACGACATCCGGCGCCTCCATCGGCCCCGAGTTTCGCGGCGACGTGAAGTGGTCCATGAAGGTGTCCGAATAGCCTGCCACCAACCCACCTCCACGACCTGCCGCCGCGTGCGAGTGTCGCTTGTCGCGCTCCAAAGTTGATCTACCGTCCGATGCAGTATAGCGGACGCAAAAAGGGGGACATAGCACATTTCGAGTTTACTCCGGTCGATTCTTCGGGCGCCCCCGACGCCGAAGGCACGACTCCAGCCCCAACCGCTCGGCCGTCGCACGCGTCCATAACTCGCCGCCGAACGGCGCCCCGCGCTCCACCGCGTGGCGTAGCCTTTTCAGGTCCCCCGCCGACAAGGGCTCGTTCACACGCCCCAGCCATTGCGTATCGCGCAGGGGCAGTTCGCCGCGCCACAACGGGCCGTCTCCGCCCAACCAGGCTGCCAAGCTCGACCAACGCCAATCTTCCGCGCGCACGACCAGATCCGCACGCAACGGGTTGCGCTCGACGTAACGCAGGACCGTGACCAGGTGCTCGTCTACCTCGACCGCGAACGCCTTGAAGCGCCCCTGCCAGACGTGGCCGGTCGTCTTGTAGTGACGGTGATAGCGCCGCGCATGGGCAGTGAGCAGCCATTGCATCCATCGGCTGAGGTCGCCGTCGGCCTGAGGCCGGAGAATTAGGTGGAAGTGGTTGGGCATCCCACGATAGCCGAATAGGTCCATCGACGTGCGTGCCGAGGCGTCGCCCATTGCGTCGAGGAACGCGTCGCAATCGCCCGCCTTGTGAAAGACGGTTTCGCGGCGGTTGCCACGGTTCAGGGCGTGGTAGCAGAGCCCACCCACGGAAGCCCGAGCGGTGCGTGCCATGAAAAAAGCGTACCAGACATGGATGAGCGATAGCAAACAAAATCTCTACGTCCCCCTTATCCCCGCCTCCTGGACGGGGAGCGCCTTGAACCGCCCCTGCCAGCCGTGGCCGTTGGAATGATAGTGCCGTAGCTAGCGCCGCACGTGCGCCGTCAGCGCCCAGTGCATCCGACGGCCGAGTTCGCCGTCGTCGCTGGGCCACAGCGCAAGGTGTAAATGATTGGGCATCAGGACGAAGGCGAGCAGTCGCATTGTCGGGAAGCGGAGTCGGGCTTCGTCGAACAGGTCGACGAACGCTTCGTAATCGCCCTGCTTATGGAAGACGTCGGCGAGCGCATCGCCGCGATTCAGCACGTGGTCGCACTAGTTGGCGGCCGCCGCCCGTGCCGTTCGTAGCATAGCGACTAACACCCCCCTAATCTGTGTAGTCTACCGCCAAATATACGAATGTCCCCTTCTCTCCTCCCCTTACCTCCCTTGTCTCCGGAATGTCGCCTTATCTCGCCAGGTTCGGAGCTTTTCTACAGAGCAGGAATGTCGCCTTTTTCCCCTCTTCAGTGAAGCCTTCTCACCAAAGAATTGACGACGTACTGCTGGGCCGTGTCAAAATGATATTATGTTGCTGCACACGCCTTCACCTCCCGCGGCGAGCGGGCTCGACTGAAACCTTGCAGCATCCTCCTCCAGATTGCTCAGTGCCCGTTCCGTAATCCGGAGCATCTCTGTTCGCAAATCGGAAACGGTCCTTCGTTCTGCTGGCAACAACATCCAGCACAGCGACATGGCCTGGCGGATGGCGTTATCAACACTCTGAGGGCCGAGAAGACCGCCAAACGGAAAACTTTCCCCAGCCGGAATTGGATTCGCGTCCATTTCTTCGTCCTAGGCATGAAACTTCTGGCAACAATCGCCGACGACGTTCAGATCCAACTCCACCGTTAATAGCACTGAACATCAACTAGCAACCCCAAGCCACCTGGAACCAACGAAGCCGCTTTTATTACTTGTTGCATGCAAGACGCCGTGACGTTCGCTGCTGTCAGACGGTCACCACCAGTAAAGCAAATTACAGCGCAGCCGAGCGAACAACACCTCGGATCCAGGCCCCAGCCCAACGCCTCATACATCATAAGTGCCAACAACCACTTCGGAAGAATGTTAGAAGTGCAGCAACGGGCCGTCTTGCATCCCATGTTCGTTGGTAACGGAAATGCTTTTCCGTAACATGGAAACACAATATAACACACGACCGCGCGCCAGGCTGTGCAGGCTCGACCAGGGCCAGTCCTCAGCACGGGGAACCAAGTCGGTACGGAGCGGATTGCGCTCGATGTATCGCAGCGCCGTCAGCAGGCGCTCGTCCTCCTGAACCGGGAACGCCTTGAGACGCCCCTGCCAGACGTGACTGCTCGAATGATAGTGCCGCAGGTAGCGCCGCACGTGGGCCGTCTGGACCGAGTGCATCCAACGGTCGAGTTCGCCGTCGGCACTGGCCCACAGCGCAAGCCGGAAATGATCGGGTATCAGGACGAAGGCGAGCAGTCGCATCGTCGGAAAGCGGAGTCGGGCTTCGACGAATAGATCGACGAACGCCTGGTAATCGCCCTCCTTATGAAAGACAGGGGCGCGCGCATTGCCGCGATTCAACACGTGGTAGCAATCAATAGTTCGCGGCTGAGGCCCGCGCCGTTCGTGGCATAGCGAATAACCCCTTAATCTGTGCAACCTACCACCAAATATACGCATTTCCCCTCATCCCTCACTCTCCTTTTCTCTATTTTCTGTTCCTCTCTGTTCTCGTCTTTTCTGCTCTCATCATCGCGGTCGAACGCCGCCTCAGTTTCGGGACCGAAGCCAGGCGGAAGACGGCGCTGGTCGCGTCGTCGGTGAGCAGGACGGTCAACACGTTGTTCGTGGAGCGGCAGCACGGCACCGACCGCGGCCAGCACGCGCGGAAGGCATACCCGATCCGTAAGGATTGGCGCGCGTATGAGCCGATGACTTATCACACGCAGTTCCATTACAGCTTCTGTTGGGCGGTCCAGACGTCACGGCACCGGGCCGAACAGGACCGGTGGCAGCAACGGACACCCGTGATGGCTGCCGAGCTGACCGATCATGTTTGGTGTACTCGTGAATGGGTCAGCTTCCGAGTCGTTCAAGTTGCAGCGGACACTACCTAATCCTCCAAGGTAGTCTATAGCCATGGATTCTCAGCCAAAGGTACGAGAGAAAGGCTCACCTCAGTCAAAACGTCTAGGCTCACACGGGAAATAAGTGCGATCTTGGTTGCGTCTTTCACCAGCCGGATAATCCGCCATCCTCTGCCTTCACCAGGATCTGAAATGGCAAGGCCAACACCCTCCCGTGAGATCTCCCTCCAGAAATACTCGTCCATTTCCTTCAAATCTGTCGCAGTCTCGCTCTGTTCAAAAAGCCAAATGGACTCATTAAATGCAGGTGCAACATACGTCAGCTTGGCAATTGTCTTTGCGCCATAAACATTAATCATAGTAATGTCTCTTTTTGTATGCCCGGCGACGATACCAAGCTTTGACTCCATGCCGGCATCCAACACGTAAATGCCGACTCCGTTTTGAGACTTAGTAGCGATTTCGTGTTTGTTCACAAATGCGCCTAATCTTCGATCGACTAACTCATCTTGTCCAAGAGATCGGCTGAACAGAGCTTCGTCAAACACTTGATCGAAGAGAACATGCTGAACCGTGTAGGCTTCAAACGGCTTTTTCTCGCTATATCCGATGATCGAGACTAGCACACCTCGTTCGCAATCTGCAACGAATTCATACTCGTCTGCGCCGAAAGGCAGCAAGTGCGGCCAGAGCACTTCATCGCGACGAGGCGTGGCGCGAAGGCGAACACAATCGCCGCCGGCAGTGGATATTGTTGCCACCGGCTCGGCGACCACCTGCTCGAGCATTAGACGTAGCGTGGGAACGTCGAAAAGTCGCTTAGCCCCCAAAAGCCCTACCGAAGTTCTCGCGTCTTCCTCAACTACCACCGTCGGCGCCTTCGACGTTCTGGTCCACGCGACGCAGCCGTCGCTAATGGTTAGTATGTGCTCATTATCGCCTCTTGATCTTCGAGCTTCCTCTACCCGTAATCGTTCTCCACTACCCATCCAAATCTGCGACAACGACTCAGCCACAAGTCCGGGCGAAAAAGGGCCGGACGACGACAAATATAAAGGCTTTCGATCGCCCAAAGCCAAGGAATTGCGAAACAAAACATCCTTGTGCAAATTGGCATCATACGAATGGCGCAACTCCGCCCAGAGTGAATCAAAACGAGCACGAGAGCTGTACAATCGCTCAAGAAAATCACCAAAGCTAGCCGCCATTGTCGTTTTCCTCGTGAACACGGTCTGTCGGAGACGACTTACGGCCTAGAACGGTTCGCAGTACCTCAAGCAACCGAAAGTGCGTGCACTTTCGACGTGCCGCTCAAAGCGCGCCCGCCTCAATCGGCGACGTCGGCTCCGTCCTCCGCAATGCCTGTAGCTAACTCTGCGCAGTTTCAGTACCGAATGCTCTCAGCGCGGCCACATTGCCCGGGGATCCGCCGTATTTGAAGTACACTTGCACCACGCTGCGCAGTCACTCTTCCTGCCCGAGCCTCAGCACGTGAGGACCGAACCTCAGTTCGCCCTTCGCCTCTTGGGCCTTGGCTCGGAGCCGCTTGGTCGCCATCCTCCCGCATTACCACGACCCCGCCACTCCCGTGCTTGCGCCCACAGATGTGGGTAACACCCAGAACTACGAGGGTCTCGCGGTTCGATTCCCCCAGTTCACGGTTGCACCCAAGTTACGGTAGTCAAGCAGGATTCACCGGGTCCACGCTGCACAGGGTATTCCCATTGCGTCCTTGGAATGGAATTAAGCAAGAATACCACCGCCACCACCACCTATCAAGCCGCCCCCCCCTCCTGCACCCGCCGGGACCATAATTCTTCCTCCCCCGGAGAGCAAAATAACGAAATACACTACACCGCTGAGTACGACAACGGCAACGACCAACCCGAAGTTGATCACCTTTTTGCATTCCTTCACAAAGTCATCAAGTGGATGTTCTGCAAGGCACAGTGCGTTTTTTGCAAACGCGGCCGCTGTGCACAGAGCAAGCTTCGCTTCAACGAGCCCCATCGCTACAGCGTAAGGATCATCACACCATAGCACTCTCCATATTCCAGACCTTGCGCTAAAACTCCTGTAACAAGCCTCTTTCACCTGCTCTAATGCCTCTGCCTCCGCGGCCCCGGCCAGGAGGCACGCTTCCAGGTCGGCACTGAGTTCCTCCATACAATCCCACCAGTCTTTAAGCCCACTTGGGTCGATATGGTTAGCTGGATTGTTACGAACGTACCTATAAAGATTAACATCGCCAATGGGCTGCGCGGGATCTGCGCTTAAAAACCTTCCCGACGTTGAATCATACCATCGCGCTCGTACGTAATAAAGCTCAGTGTCTTGGTCCGCCCAGTAGCCTTGCTGGCCGACGAAGGTGAGAGGATTGACGACAGAGCCAGCGATGCCGCCGATTTCCCCGAATGCTCGATAACTATAACTGGTCTTGATCACACCTGCGCTATTACTCAATGCGAGTGTAGATCCTAGACCATCAAAATGATAATAGTATGACTGACCATTATTGCGCTGAGAGATCTCGCGTCCGAATTCAGCGGGGTTCGACGTATGAACAACTTGAATGGTACCGGCTCGATCGGTTTGTAACAACACATACTCCCCATCGTTGATGTAATTCGTTACTGTACCGCCGTCTCCTAGTTGTTGTGCCATCGAGCGTTGGCCATCGCCGTTATACGCATACGTAACCGCGACGCTAGCAGGAAGAAGAGCGCTGATCAGCCGATTCTCGCCATCCCATGCATACGTGGTCATTTCCCCGAAAGGGCCTGTGATTACCGATTCGTTACCGGCCTTGTCGAAGACGTAAGTCGTAATGCCAGAAGAGCTAACGGTGCGTGTGAGCTGGTTCGTAGTGTCATATGCGCTTGTCGTAATTATACCATCAGTGATCATGACAAGCCGATTACCGGCTTGATCGTAACCATATGTAGTGTTACGACTGTCGAGCCCTGTCCGATGCTCATTGAGGAGCTGATAGCTTTTGTCATAAGCCCAGGTTGTGACGCTACCGCTTTGGTCGACCATCTGTACGCGGTTCCCAGTGCGATCATGTGCATAGCGGCAGCTCGTTAACGTCGGTCCTCCATGTTTTAGATTACTGATGCCAATAACGCGATTGGAGCCATCATATGTATACGACACCCACGTCGCATTAGCAAGACTTTGACGCGAGACGCGATTGCTGCCATCGTAAGCCCAAGTCGTCCGTTCACTCGCATAGTTCAGAAGACCGACTAATTTGGCGTTAGCATCATAGGTATACGTAAACGCTATGTTGCTGGGGCCAAACAGTGCACGACGCTGACTGGCGGAATCGTATGCATAGGTAAGCCGGACGCCTATCGGCGTTACTTGAAAAGCAATTCGTCCGGCAGGATCATACGACGTGCTAGTGATACCTGTCGAATCCCGGACGGCTGTACGCTGATACGCGCCATCGTAGATGATCGTCACCAGCTTGCCGTCAGAATAACGCCGAGACGCGATGAGATCAGTCGATGTGTAGCTGTAGGACGTAACAACTCCCCTGGCATCATCTCGACTAATACGCCTGTTGCCAAGATCGTATACGAAGGTCGTGCGGCGCGCTTTGGCGTCAATTGTTGCAGTTTGGTTGCCGGCGCCATCTAAGATAAAGGTCGTGCGACTGCCGTTTCCGTCAATGATGCCCAAGCGCTTGCCAGAGGCATCATAAAGAGTCGTCGTGCGAGAGCCCGTAGCGGACACGTCGGCGACGAGGCGCCCGCCCGAATCATATACGAAAGTTGTCGTGTTCGTATTAGCGTCCGTAAGACTAATGCGACGGCCTATAGGATCGTAATTAGAAGTGGCTCGATTAAGTAGCGGATCAATAACAGCTATAAAACGTGCCGTTTCATCGTAAAGTGAAGTGGTGATTGCACCGAGCGGATTGATTACGCGGACCTTTGAACCTATGGCGTTATAGTTGTACGTCGTGCGGTTAAGAAGTGGATCAATAGCTGCAATCACTCGGCCAATCGGATCGTGAATTAGCGTTGACGTGTAGCCGAGGGCGTTGGTCGTACGCACCTTTCGGCCCGCGCGATCATAAGCGTACGTCATGCGGTTAAGAAGTGGATCAACA
>JARLIH010000361.1 GCA_031291845.1 Isosphaeraceae bacterium
CGGCGCCTCCGCCGCCACCACCCATGCCACCACCACCACCCATGCCACCACCACCGCCTCCGCCACCACTGTTCGCCGGCGCAGCGGCCGTGGCCTGGGCGCCCGAGCCGCTCGTCTGCGAGTTCGCCGTGGGGCTGGCGGCTTTCTTGGCCTGCGCCGCCGTCATCTTGCGAGTGCCGGGACGGCCCTTGGGCGCGGCGGCTTTCTGCGGAGCGCCCTGGCCCTGGCCACCGGCTCCGCCCTGACCCTGTTGTCCCCCTTGGCCGCCTGCCGCCCCACCTCCAACGCCCGCAGGCTGCCCCTGGCCGCCCTGCTGCCCCCGCGCGCCGGCCTGGCCGGCCCCTCCCGCTGCGCCGCCGACCTGGCCCATCAGGGCTTCGACCTCACAACGGACCGTGGCGTTGTTGGCACTCTCGAGCGAGCCGTTCTCGATCACGTAGATGTCCAGCTCCCCCTGATCCACCACCAGCGTGTCAAGCGGGCCTTGCGACGCCCAGAGCCGGCTGGAAACGATGCCCGATTGCCACAGCCAGACCCCAGCGCCGATCGTCAGGGCGAACACGATGAGCGCCCAAAGGCCCCCGTGGCCCTTCCGGCGCTCGGGGATAACCAGGTTCACCGGGCTGGCGTTGAAGTCGAGCGACATACCAGCAACCCCTCGATTGCGGACGGGCCGGGCGGCGGAAGTGTGAGGTCCGGACAACCTATTATCGGCAGACGCCCCGGTCGGTCAAACCACTTCGGCCCAGGGCGAACCCTTATCCAGAATGCCACACCGGTGCTTGGTGAGACACCACGCGCATCCCCTATGATAGCGCCAACGGCGACGCCCCTGGCCCCGGAAAACGCGCGCAGGCACGAAGTTAAGCCGGGAAGGCCTGGCCAGTCGTCGCGCTTCGGAGGGACGCGCCAATGGGAACGGCCCGCCGCGAGGGACGCGGCGGGCCGGAAGATGGTATGGAGAATCGCGGCAGAACGGCGACACCGCCTGCCGGCTTACTTCGGCTGAGCGAGGGCCGACTCGACCACCTTGGTCACGGTCTCGGACTCGGGCTTGTCCTTCGGCTCGAACCGCGCGATCACCTCGCCCTTACGATTCACGAGGAACTTGGCGAAGTTCCAGGGAATGTCGCCGCCGAACTTGGGATCGGTCTCCTTGCTCGTCAGGAACTGGTAGAGTGGGTGGATGCCGCTCCCCTTGACCACGATCTTCGAGAACAGCGGGAAGGATGTGTGGTAGGTCGAGCTGCAAAACGTCTTGATCTCGGAGTTCGTGCCCGGCTCCTGGCGGCCGAACTCGTTCGCGGGGAAGGCCAGGACCTCGAAGCCCTGCTCCTTGTACTTCTGATAGATCGCTTCCAGCCCCTGGTACTGCGGGGTATAACCGCACTGGCTGGCAGTGTTGACGATCAGGAGCACCTTGCCCTGATACTTGGAGAGATCGACCTCTTTGCCGTCGATGTCTTGGACCTTGAAATCGAGCACCGAGGCCGGCTTTTTACCGGGCTCGGCGGCGGGAGCAACCCGCGAAACGGCGAGCACGGCAACGGCGGCCAGCGACAGGGCGAGGACGCGGTCAATCACGGTGGGTTCCTGACGCAAAGGGTTGGGTGGAGAACGCCCCGCGCGCGGCGGAGTCCAGTGGACTACGCCATTATCATGACGGCACCGCAAGGGGAAATCAAGCGGCGGCGTGGGGCATGTAGGCCCAAACCCCAAGGGGGCCGGCCGGTCTTGCGGAACCCGCAACGGCGAGACCACCCGCTTGCGGCCACGTTCGGACACTGAGGATCGCGTCGATGCTGGAATCGTATACCGCCGGGGCCGTGCGGGCCGTGAACCAGGCCCAGGCGCGGGCGCGGCACCGGGATGCGGAGTCGGTCGAGCCGGCGGACCTGCTCGCGGCCCTGGCCGATGAGGCGGAGAGCCGCGCGGCGGCGCTTCTAACCGAGTTTGGGCTCGCACCCGACTTGGTCCGGGCGGCTCTCGGCGTCACCCCGCTCGCCGGTCTCGAATCGCCCCCCGGCACCCCTCACGTGCCGTACTCGGCCGACTTCCGCGCTGCCCTCGCCGAAGCCGAGCTCCAGGCACGTGCGGTGGGCCGGTCGCGGGCGGTCGCCACCGAGCACTTGCTTGCCGCCTTGCTCAGCGCCCCCGGACCGTTGGCCGAGCTGCTTGCGGCCGAGGGCCTTGCGCTCGACGCGCTGCGGGAGTACCTCGGCGAGAGCGTCGCCGCCGAGGCGTTGCCGATCGCCCTGGCCGGCGAAGTCCCGCCGCTGGAGCTGGCCGATCCGGGCCAGGAAGTCGACCTCGGCCGCATGCTCGACGCCTCGGCCAACCGCGCGAGAGAGGGCCTGCGCGTGGTCGAGGACTACGTCCGATTCGTGCTCGATGACCCCGGTCTGACCCGCCGCCTCAAGGAAGTGCGCCACCGGCTGGCCGAGGCCGTGCGCGGGCTCGACCTCGACCTGTTGATGGGCGCCCGCGACACGCGCGGCGACGTCGGCACGCATATCATGACCGCGTCCGAGCAGGCGCGCGAGAACCCCCGCGCCGTGCTGACCGCCAACTTCAAGCGCACCGGCGAGGCGCTCCGCTCGCTCGAGGAGTACAGCAAGCTCGCCGACGTCTGGCTTGCCGGCCGCTTCGAGGTACTGCGCTACGATGTCTACACGCTGGAGAAGCTGGTCCTGACGGCCGTCGCCGCCTATCGCAGTCTGCAAGACGCCCGGTTGATGGTCCTGGTCGGCGGCCTGCCGACCCTGGGCGACCTGACCTGGATCGTCGGCGAAGCCCTTGCCGGCGGCGCCGACGTGATCCAGCTCCGCGAAAAGGGCCTCCCCGACCGCGAGCTCCTGCGCCGTGCCCGAGAGGTCCGTATCCTGACGGCCCAGGCCCACGCCCGCTTCATCCTGAACGACCGCCCCGACCTCGCCCGGCTCGCCGGCGCCGACGGCGTGCACCTCGGCCAGGAAGACCTGGCCCTGCGCGACGCCCGCCGGATCGTCGGTCCGAGCACGCTCATCGGCCTCTCGACCCACGACCGTGCCCAGCTCGATCAGGCCATCGTCTCCGGGGCGAGCTACCTGGGCGTCGGTCCGGTGTTCCCCAGCGCGACGAAGGACTTTTCGGACCTGGCCGGCTTGGCCTACGTCGGGCTCGCCGCCGAGACGACGAACCTACCGTGGTTCGCCATCGGCGGGATCACCGAGGAGAACGTCGATCAGGTCCTCGAGGCGGGGGCGACGCGCGTGGCGGTGAGCTCGGCCGTCGTGCGCGCTGATTCGCCGCGGGAGGCGGCGGCGGCAATGAGAGGTAAGCTAGCGGATTGAAACGCGGAGCTCCGTGGCCGTGAGGTACGCTCCTGGACTATGGTCGACACCCGTGGAGCGGTATGATCGGTGGGAGATTCTTCAGGAGAACGCGTCATGGCCACCGCACCCCTCAACCCACGCCTTACGCCGGAAGAATACCTCGTCTTGGAGCGCAAAGCGGAGTTCAAGAGTGAATATGATAACGGCTACGTTTACGCGATGTCCGGGGCGAGTCGGAAGCACAACCTCGTCGCAGGCAATCTCTATCGCGAAATCAGCACTCAACTCCGAGGCCGCCCGTGTGAAAGCTTTATGAGCGACATGCGCGTCCGAGCGAACGCGACGGGGCTCTTTTCCTATCCCGACCTGGCCGTGGTTTGCGGCGAACCGCGTTTTCTGGACAAGGAGGTGGACACGCTGCTCAACCCGACTGTGATCGTCGAGGTCCTCTCCCCTTCGACCGAGGTGTATGACCGAGGCCGCAAGTTCGCACATTACCGCCGGATGCGCTCCCTCCAAGAGTATGTCCTCATTGCCCAGGACAAGGTGCTCGTTGAGCGTTACACCCGGCAAGGGGAAGAAGATTGGCTCCTCACGGAGTTGAGCCGGCTCGACGACGTCTTACGGCTTGACTCGATCGGGTGCCAGGTACCGCCGCGCGAGATCTACGAGAGAGTCTTCTCCGACGAAGAGGACACCTAACGGGTCCGTTGTTGTAGGGCGCATGAATGCACCGGTGCATTTCATGCACCCTATAGAGTTTCGCCGCGGCGCCTCGTGCCGTGTCATTGCGCGTCGGCACACGCGAACCGGCATCACGGCTCCGTATCGATCGATCCCGCGGGCGAGACGCCGTGCGTGGCGATCTCGTGCTTGAGGTACTTGGACATCACGCTGTGCCTCGCGCCGTAGCCGAAGTAGATCGCGAAGCCGATCATCAGCCAGATGACCAGCCGCAGCCAGTTCTCGGGGGGCAGTGAGAACATCAAGACGAGGCACGTGAGGATACCGAGGATCGGCGTCAGCGGCACCAGCGGCGCGCGGAACGGTCGGGGGGCGTCGGGGTACTTCTTGCGCATGATCAAGACTGCCGCGCAGACGATCACGAAGGCGAGGAGCGTGCCGATGTTGACCAGCTCGGCCAGGATGCGCAGCGGCAGGAACGCCCCCATGAGCCCGACGAAGATGCCGGTCAGGATGGTTGATTTCCAAGGCGTGCGAAACTTTTCGTGGATCGCGCCAAAGAAGCTGGGGGGAACGAGCCCGTCGCGGGCCATCGCCAGCAGGACACGGGGCTGGCTGAGCATCATCACGAGCAAGACCGACGTGATGCCCGTAAGCGCCCCGAGCGAGATCAGGGCCTGGGCCCACGGCAGCCCCTTCTGCGCGAAGGCGTCCGACACCGGGGCGTCGATGTGGATCTTGTGCGAGGGGACCATGCCGGTCAGCACCGCGGCCACGGCGATATACAGGATCGTGCAGAGAATGAGCGACGCGATGATGCCGATCGGCACGTCGCGCTGGGGGTTCTTCGCTTCTTCCGAGTGCGTGGAGACCGAGTCAAACCCGATGTAGGCGAAGAAGATCGTCGCTGCGCCGGCGAGCACGCCGAGCGACTCACCCGCCGCGTTGGTCATTCCCCAGACGTTCTTGCCGAAGAAGCTCAGGCCACCGAATCCGTACGGGGCGAACGGCTTCCAGTTCGCCGGGTCGACGTAGAAGGAGCCGACGACGATCACGAACAGGACGACCGCCAGCTTGACGAGCACCATGAGCGTGTTGAAACGGGCGCTTTCCTTGATGCCGACCACCAGGACGACCGTGACGATCCCCGCGATCACGAGGGCCGGCAGGTCGATAAAAGCGCCCGTACCGAGCAGTTGGCCGGTCGCCGGGTCGTAGTCGATGGGCGCTTTGGTGAGGATCTCGGGTAACCTCAAGCCGATCCATTTGATGCCGATAAAGTCCTGAAAATAGTGCGACCAGCCGTGGGCCACCGTGGCCGCGCCAACGGCGTACTCGAGCACCAGGTCCCAGCCGATGATCCACGCGAACAGCTCACCGAGCGTGGCGTACGCGTAGGTGTAGGCCGATCCCGCGACCGGCACCATCGACGCGAACTCGGCGTAGCAAAGCGCGGCGAAGACGCAGGCGAGACCCGCCACGACGAACGAGACCATAAGCGCGGGCCCCGCCTTGTCGTGCGCAGCCACGCCCGTGAGTACGAAGATGCCGGTGCCGATGATCGCCCCGACGCCCAGGCTCGTCAGACCGGCCGCCCCAAGCACTCGGCGCAGCCGATCCTCCCCCTTCATCTCGTCGAGAAGCATCTCCAAGGGTTTTCTTGCGAAGAAGTGGTTCGCCATGCAACAAGGCTCCCGGCGGGACGTAAAAGGGGAAATCACTACGTAGAATGGGCGGCCGGAGCGAGGGGAGCGCTCCGACCGCCCCAGAAAGTCGCTCGAAGCGTTCGCTTCACTTCGCGTCAGGCAGCTCCATCACCTCGACCTTGCGGATCTGCACGACGCTGCCCGGGTCGTGCTGCTGGAACGCGAAGTGCCCCGACTGCGCCGTGTTCGTGTGGTCGATCAGCTCGTAGAGCAGGTCGCCGTTGACCCAGACCTTGATGTGCGGCAGGATCTTACCCCGGTAGTTCTTGGTCACGCACTCGACCTCCTGCGTGAACCAGGTGTCGGGCGGAACGAGCTGCTTGTAGATGTGCACCATCGTATAGATCGAGCCGGTCTTGATCGGGTCGCCGTGCGTGCTGTTGATCTGGCACTCGTAGCCGACGGTGAACGAGTTCTTCTTCGCGGCGCGGAAGTACATGCCCGAGTTGCCGCGGTCGTTGATCTTGATCTCAGCGCGGAAGCGGAAGTTCTTGTAGTCCCCCTTCGGGCTGTAGAGCATCGAAGGCTTGCCCGATCCGGTCAAGGCACCGTTCTTGACTTCCCAGTTGCTGGAGCCCTTTTCGCCGAGCTCGAGCATCTCCCAACCGCTCAGCGTCTTGCCGTCGAAGAGCGACACCCATCCACTCTCGTCAGCGCACGCCGTCCCGGTTGCGGCCAGGCCCAGCAGCGCGAAGGTGATGTTCGTCAGCAGTCGGTTCATGCGTCGCGTTCCTTGTTCGTTCATCAAGAAGGTATGGGAACAAAGGGATCCCGGCGCTCGGTCGCGACCGCGGCGTCCCCCCGGCTGGGCGAAATCTTATGTCATGCCGGGGCGTGACGCCAGCCCTTGCGCGTCCCGAGTTGCCCGCGTGCTCACCCGGGTGGTAAGGTCGGTGAGACCCCGACCCACCCGACCGGAGGCCCTATGCCCACGATCCCCGACCGCCGAGTCGACGGCGGGCCCGCCCTCTCGGCCCCCGAAGCGATCGCCCACCGCAGGGCGACACGCCGGTTCGACCCGGCGCGCCCCGTACCCGACGGCGCTCTCGAGCAGGTCCTCCACCTGGCAACGCTCGCCCCCTCGGGGTTCAACCTCCAGCCCTGGCGGTTCCTCGTCGTTCGCACGGACCGCAATCGCCAAAAGCTCTATGAGTGCGCGTTCCGGCAGCCGAAGGTCGCCGAGGCACCCGTCGTCGTCATCGTGCTCGGCTACCACCACCCGCACCGTAGCCACCTGGACGCGATGATCGAACAGCAGAAAACGCTCGGCGCGATCCCCGAATCGGGGGTGGCGGAGCTGCGGGCCAGGGCCACGCGCACGATGGAGCGTGTCCCCGACCCGGCCCTCTGGGCCACGCGTTCGACGATGCTCGCGGCCGCCACGCTGATGGTCGCCGCTGAGTCGCTCGGCCTGGCGTCGGCCCCGATGGAAGGGTTCGAGCCCGAGAAGGTCAAGGAGGCGTTCGGCGTCCCCAACGACCATTCCGTCTGCTGCCTGATCGCGCTCGGGTTCGCCGCCGAGGAGAAGCCGTTCCCCGGGCGTTTCGGGCTGGCCGAGGTCTGCTTCGAGGAACATTTCGGCCAGCCGTGGACGCTGGGCGAGTCGGAATAAGCTGAACAGACACCCTGCCGAACTGCGTGGCTGGGGTCGAGCCCGCCAGGGCGATGCCCCCGGCGCTCTGGCAGGCTCGACCCTAGCCACCCCACCTGCGCACGACGAAGTCGCTAGGTGCTCGTGGAGTCCGAGCCCCGGCGGTACACTGAGCCGATCGGGCCAAGCCTCGTCTCCATTGCGAAGGAAACGTCATGAGCCGGTTCGACGATCCCCTGAGTACCGGCGGCTCGGTCCCGGAGTGGGCGAGCTTCCTGAAGCCGAGCGAGTTCCTCGCGCTGCTGGACCTGGTGCGGGCCGAGTTCGCCCGCCATGGGTTGCAGGCCACTCTCGATGCTCAGGAGGGGAAGGTCCGCCTGCTCGGCGACGCCAACGGCATGCGTTTTATGGGCCTTGGCAACCTCTCGCAGGTCTGCCACCAGTGCGCGTTCCACGAGTGGCCCGGGATCGTGTCGCAGCACTTCGACCGGATGATGCACGCGCTCGACGGCAAGGAGGCGCTGCACGACCGCCTTTCGTCCGACTTCGCCGCCGCCCGTCCGCTGCTCAAGGTGCGGCTGTACCCGGCGGACGTCGCCGAACACGGGCTCTACACCTACCGCGCGGCCATGAACGACGTGATCGCCGCGCTCGTGCTCGACCTGCCCGAGACGGTCGACTCGGTCCACGAGGACCAGATCGCCGCCTGGGGCCGGCCGGTCGACGAACTATTCGCCATCGGCCTGGAGAACGTGCGGACGGGCGACCCGGTCCAGCCGCAGACGTACGAGCTCGGCGCGGGGGGCTCGATCCAAGTGCTGGGGGACAACAGCTTTTTCACGGCGACGCACGCCTTGATGCTGAGCCACTACGTCCAGCCGCCCCCCGAGCGCGGCGCCTTGGTCGCGGTCCCGCACCGGCACGCCGTGATCTACCATCCGATCGTCGACCAGACCGTTCTCGTCGCGATCAACACGATGTTGCCGATGGCCCGCGGGATGTTCCAGGAGGGCCCGGGCTCCGTCAGCCCCCATCTGTACTGGTGGCGCGACGGGCATTTCACGCTCTTGCCCGCCGAAGTGGAAGGGAACACGCTCGAATTCCGGCCGCCGGAGGATTTCGTGGCGATGCTGGAGCGAGTGATGGCGTAACGCGCGGCCCACAACGAGGGAACCCACGCCTTGTAGGGCCGGCCATGGCCGGCCCTACCAATTCAATGCCGCGAGTCGCTCGCGGGCTCGGTCGATGGCGGGCTCGAAACCGGCTCGGGGGGAACGGCCGCCGACTCGCGGCGCGCGGAGACGACCTTCCAGCCGGTGTCGATCCCCTCGAGACGGAACCGCATCAACTCCAGCCGGAGCTTGGTCGGCGGGTCGCCCAGCGAAGCGAGCTTGTCGCGCGCGGTTGCGCTCACTTCGGCCCGGTTCAGGATGTAGGGACCGTCGGCCTTCAGAGTCGGGAACGGCCGCTTCAGCAGGGCGTCCCAGGTCTCGCGATGGTCGGCGAAATCGAACGCGAGCGCCTGCTCCTCCGGGGGAAGCTGGGGCTTGCCGTCCTCGATGAGCTGCCGGTAGGTCGGCAACAGCTTGCGCGGGGCGAGCGCGCCTTCGGCCAGCTTGGCCATGCTCTTGGCCATCCCTTCGGCAGCGTCGAAGAGGTCGTCGGGGTTGCCGCTCTTCATTTTCTCGTAGAGCTTGTCCTGCTCGGCCTTGGCCTTCGCCTCGTGCAGGGTGTCGAGGGTCTCGGCGGCCGGCCCCAGGGCGTTGCGCGGAGTGAACCGGCCGATCTCGGGGTCGTAGGCGTACTTCTTGTCGATCTGCCCGTGCAGGGCGGCGATCGGCGCGAACGAGCCCTTGCGCCGCACGGACCGCACCGGGTCGCGCTTGACATTGCCGTAAGAGCGGATCGCGGGGGGTTCGTCCACCGTGCTCAGACGCTTCTGGGCCTCGAGGTCCCCCTCGGCGATCGCCTTCAGGTAGTTCGCGGCGGCGACTTCGGCCGGGTCGGGCGGAACCGGGTGCAGCCAGCCGTTGATCGTCGGCCAGGCGACCAGCACCCCGACGCCCGCGACCAGGAGCAGGGCCAAAAGTCCCAGCGCAACCTTTCGCGCCCGCCGGGGCCGCGGCGGCGCGTCGGCCGGGAC
>JARLIH010000362.1 GCA_031291845.1 Isosphaeraceae bacterium
CCGGGGCCGGGGCCGACGGGGCCCGAACGACCCGCGTCGGCGCTGGCTCGCAGGGTGACGCCGCGCTGGCGACCTGGTACTCAACCGCCGCGGGCAGGTACGCGACCGTGGGCTCGTACCATGCCGTGGGCCAGTAATACGAGAGGGTCGTCGGCGTGTAGTAGGAGCTCGCCGCGACGGTGTATGAGGTGGCGGCGTAATAGGTCGGCACAACGTAAGAAGTTGGTGCGACGGTGTACGAGGTCGCGTAGACCGTCGGCACCACGTACGACGTCGTCCACACGGACGAGCTCGGGTAATAGAAGGACGTCGGGTACACATACGCGGTCGGCACGACCCATCCGGTCGCGACCGGCGACGTGTAGACGGTCTGGCGAGCCAGGTGATCGTTGCCGAGCGCCCGGCTATGCGTTCCGGCACCGGCCGAAACCGATAGCGATAACGCCAGGAGGCGAAACACTCGTGCGTTCTTCATCGTCTGCTCCCGTCGTTCGATAGGTGAGCCTGCGCGGTCGTCGTTCCGCCCTCACAAAGCGTAGGACTCATAGAACGCTCAAGATAACAGATGCGCGACGCCCGACCAAGGGACCGGCACCCGGCACGTCGCGCTCCGCATGCGTGAGAGACGAACAAATTGCATGCCGCCCGGTGTTTTGCGATGATCGGGGAGACGCTGAAAAAACATGCCAGCGGCCCCCTGCCACGAAGAGGGAGACCCACCCGATGTACAGGACGCGTGGTGCCGCCGAAGTTCTCAACCGCGATTTCCTGGAAACGCGCAGCCGCATCCTCGAGATCGCCTCGGCCCTCGACCGCCTCGACCGCGCCCCGGGCAAAGCGGGCGAGCACCCAGACCGCCGCGTCGCGCAACTTCGCCAGGCGATCGAGGCGCTGCTCGAGCCGGGCCCTGGCCGCGCCGAGACGGTGCAACACCTGTTCTCACTCGACTACGACCCAAATTGGCAACAGAACCTCGGGGTGACCCGTCCCCGCCACGGCTAAACTTCGGAGCTTGCGCGACAATGCAATATATCGATCCGCACATCCACATGGTCTCGCGCACCACCGACGACTACAAACGGATGGCCCTTGCCGGTTGCGTGCTTTTGAGCGAGCCCGCGTTCTGGGCGGGATTCGACCGCTCGGGCCCCGAAGGGTTCCGCGATTACTTCCGCCAGCTCACGGGGTTTGAGCGCAGCCGCGCGGCGCAGTATGGGATCGCCCACTATTGCTGGCTTTGCATCAACGCCAAGGAGGCCGAGAACGTCGCGCTGTCCCGCGAGGTCATCAAGATGATCCCCGAGTTCCTCGACCGGCCAAACGTGCTGGGGATCGGCGAGATCGGGTTGAACAAGAACACGCGGAACGAGGCGACGGTGTTTCTCGAGCACCTGGAGCTCGCCGCTCGGACCGGTGAGCTGGTTCTCGTCCACACGCCGCACCTCGCCGACAAATATCCCGGCACCAGGATGATCCTGGACATGGTACGGGGCGAGTCGCGGCTTGCTCCGGAGCGGGTCTGTATCGACCACGTCGAGGAGCACACGATCCGTCAAGCCCTGGACGCGGGGCACTGGGTCGGGATGACGCTCTACCCAACGACCAAGTGCACGCCGGCCCGCGCGGCGGATATGGTCGAGCAGTACGGCGGCGACCGAATGATGGTCAACTCCGCCGGCGACTGGGGGCATAGCGACCCTCTGGCTGTGCCCGAGTTCATTTTCGAGATGCGCTCCAGGGGACACGACGAGGCCACGATCCGTAAGGTCGTACTCGAGAATCCGCTGGCGTTCTTCGGCCAGTGCGCGCGGTTCGATTTCGTCCCCCGGGGTGAAACGGCATCCCTGGCCGATGCGTGACGGCCTGCGCTAGCTGGGCTAGGCGGAATAACCATGTCCTGGTAGTGTGCCGCGCGACCGGTTGCGGATCGCGCTGCGCTTCGTGTGACCGAAGTGTCATGGAGGACAGAATCTCTTCGCACGCCGTCTGTGCCGGAGATGGAACGGTGACGATCAGGATTCACACGCGTTCGGGCCGGCGTGATCAGCCGGGCACGTCAGTCACCCTGGTCACGTTCGCCGATCGACTCGCCGACGAGCTTCTCCGCGGCTGGCTGGCCGCGGCGTTGTCCGTGATGTTTCTTGTCCAGTTTGCCGGCTGGCTCCCCCACTATCTGACATGGCCATGGTGGCCCGATTGTGACGTCTTCGCGTCGCTGGCGCTGGGCTGGCACCGGGGGGTTTTGCCCTACCGAGACCTGACCTGCAACAACTTCCCCGGCACGGTCTACGTCTACTGGGTGGTCGGCCGCCTGTTCGGCTGGGGCTGGAATCCCGCGATCAACACGTTCGACGCCGGGCTGCTGGTCGGTCTCGGTGTCGTCGTTCTCGCCTGGAGCCACCGGCGGCTTGGCGGCTTCCTGCCGGGGGTGGTTGGTTTCGCTTCGTTCGCGAGCTACTATTTCGGGCTGGATTACAGTCTCGTCGCCCAGCGCGACTGGCAAGGGCCGTGCATCGCGGTCGCCGCGCTGCTCATCCTCGACGGCTGGCCAGGTCATGCCACCCGATGGCTCTCCGCGTTCGGGCTCGCGTTTGCGTTTGCGATCCGGCCGCAGGTGGTCCTGCTGGGACCGGCGTTCCTGCTGGCGATCGACGACGGGCGTCGCCGGTGCGAAGAGGAACGGGGTGAAACGGCCAACTTGCTGCGCACGCTGCCCGCGATGTTCGAGTGGGGCGGGGCCGTCGTCGTCGGACTGGTACTCGCTTTCGTCCCGCTGGCACTAGCCGGATTGATGGGTGACTTCCTGACGTCGTTGCATCACCTGGCCTACGGCGGCTCGTACAACCGGAACGGGCCCGTCTCGATCGCCAAGCGTCTGCTCCAGGAGTTCATGCCGCTGTCTTCCTTCTGCATCCCGGCGCTCGTTCTGCTGCTCGCGTCGCGGGGCGAGCGCAGGACCCGTCGTATCGTCGCGACTGTGCTGACGGCCTATCTCTTCGTTGCGCTCTACAAGCCCCTCAGCCCGATCCCGGCTCCCTATCTGGACACACCGTTGCGGCTGATCTGGTCGCTCAACCTCGCCCTGATCGTCGCGATGGTCATGAGCCTGGAGCCGCTGGTACCGGCCCTGCGTCTCGCGACCGTACTCGCGATCCTGCCGCTCGGCATCACGACGCAGCCGCGGTTCTGCGAGGCGAGCCGCGCCTTACAGGCGGTGCGCGACCTTCGTTCCCAGGGCGAGCCCGAACAGACCCCGGCCGGGTATACCCACAGCTATCTGCGCTCACCCTATCCCTGGAGCGACTACCGCAAAGTATTAGCGTACCTGCGCTCCCATACCGGCCAAGCGACGCGCGTGGCGAACGCGTTGAAGCACGACCCGGCGATCACGGGTCCGGCCGGCCGAGTACCGGCCTTCTCCGCCGAGTCGCTCGCCTGGCTCCGCCTGGTCAACCCGGCGGACGAACCGCGCTTCGTGGAGTCGCTCGAGAGGGCGACCGATTCCGTCGTCGTCTGGTCGCCGCGAGAAGCAGGCAACGGCGAAAAGCCGCTGGTGCCTTCCCTGTTCGCCGCGATCGAGCGGCTCTACGAGCCCGAGGCGCGGTTTGGCGTCATCGAAGTGTGGCGCCGGAAACTCGGTCCGGCCGCAGCCATTCGACCCGATCTTACGAGTCAGGTCGAGTAGATCCAGCGACCGAGCACGTACGCAGGGACCCAGAACGCCGCGATGGCCAGCCCGGGCTCGACGCCCCGGACGGCGGCAACCACGCCGCAATTCAACCAGACCAGGGAGAGGACTCCCGTTTTTACGGCCTTCTGAAAGTGTTCGGGTCGCGGTTCCCGGATCGCCCTGGACCCGGCGAGCGCGACCAGCCAGGCGACGACGAGGAGCACGAGAAGTCCTTCGAGGTTGAGGATCGGCCGGTCGATCGCGGGAGACGGGAAGTCCCTCGGCCGCAGCGCAGCGCCTACGAGGCCGAGGATCGCCAGGTTCTCGAGCACCATACCGACGTAGAGTCCCCGAGTGCGCCCGAATCCGGTTTCGCCGCGGCTGATCCACGTCACTCCCATGACGAAAACGGACATGGAGCCGGCCACGAGCCAGGCGGTCGGCCCTCCCAGAGCCGGAGCCTGGCTCATACCGAGCAGCACGTTGAGGCCTCGGCAGGCTCCCATGACCGAGGGACCGAGCCACGTGCGCTTGGCCCCGGCGTCGTAAGCCAGCACGCACCCCGCGAGCAACGCGGCGACCGCCGCGCTGGTGAGCGAGCCGCTCGCGAGCGCCACCAACGGGCCGGCTGCGAGCAGGGTTGCACCGAGCCACCACGCAAATCGGCGCGACACGCGCCCGGAAGGGAGCGGTCTGCCGGGTCGTTCGAGCCGGTCGACCTCGTAGTCGAACACATCGTTTAGCGCGATGCCTGCTGCGTAAATCGCCATCGACGAGAACGCGAGCGGCAACCAGTGCCTGGCGTCCGAGAGGGCACCACCGACGAGCAGCCAGCCCGCCAGGCTGTCGGCGGCGGCCGTGAAGACGTTGGGCAGGCGCACGAGCTGCAAATAGGGCTTGATCGCCATCTTACCGGGCCGGCTCGCGGAGGAGGGGCTTGAGAACATCGAGCGCGCCTTGCGCGGCGGCGTCCGGATCCTCCTGGAACGGATACAGCTCGACGGTGAGCCAGCCGTCGTAGCCCGTCCGCTGGATGGCGGCGACGACTGCGGCGAAGTCGATGGCGCCGGTGCCCGGAACCAGGTGGTGATGGACACGCGTCGCCGCGATGTCCTCGAGGTGGTAGTGGCGGATCTGGGGCGCCAGCTTCGCGATGGCGCTCGTCAGGTCTTCGCGGACGCAGAACGCGTGGCCAACGTCGAAGTTCAAGCCGATGGAGGGCGCGTTCACCCGATCGGCGACTTCCAGGTACTGGTCGGTCGTCTCGAGCAGCAGGTCGGGTTCGGGCTCGATCAGGAGCAGCACGCCCTCCTTCTCGGCGTGTTCGGCGAGCGGTTTGAGCACCTCGACGAACAGGTCGATCGCCTCCTGCCGCGACTGCCCAGGCGCCAGCGGGCCCCCCGGCTCGGTCGTGATGTGAGGCGCACCGAGCTCGGCGCAGAGGGTCAAGGCGCGCAGGGTGTGATCGATCCGCACCCTCCGGTAGTGAGGGTCCGGCTCGATGAACGACGGATACCAGTACGGCTGGCGGTAGTCGTTGATCGCGTTCATCATGAACGCGTTGACGTTCGAAAAGGCCAACCCGCGCTTCTCCATCGAGTGCGCGATCGCCCGTTTGGTATCCGGGAGAAGACCGGCCGGCCAGGCGTGGGGGACGTCGGCCAAAAGCTCGAGTCCCTCATAACCGATCGCGGCGATGCGTGCCGCGGCTTCGTCGAAGGGAAAGCGCAGGTAAGCGTTCGTGCTGAAGGCAAGTTTCATGGTGTGCTCGCGGGCGGGACAGAAGGAAGAACGATTATGTGCGAGCGGCGCCCCGGCTTCAACCCGGGGGGTGAAACGGCGGCTTCCTGTACGTCTGGCAAGTCGTGCGGCCGACGGGGCAGTTGCAAACTTCGCGCCTTTCGCTAAGATTAGAGTTTCCCCTCGGATCCGGTCGAGGCCGATCGGGTCAAGGTTTCTCGTGCGGCCCTTGACCCGCGGCGCGGTCGAAGAGCCGTAGCGCGCGAGGATTTGTAGGTGTGTAGCCAGCCCTGGTTTGAGGAGTGACAGACGGATGCCCGAGATTGCGATGACCACCGACGTGCGGGCGCTTCTGGACCGCACACCGTTTGACGCTTCGGCCGTGGCCGACCTGCGCGAGGTGCTCGGGCGCGACCCGTCGCGCTACCGCACGCTGCGCGATGCCGTCGCTGCCATGCGTGACCGGGAGAAGGGGCAATTGAAGCCCGAGACGCACCTGCGCCTCGGGGTCGGCGAAGTGCTCCTCGGCCGCTATCCGTCCGGCCTCGACCACTTGGGGAAAGCGGGCGACATCGGTCTGGCGCATTACCACCGGGGGCTCGCACTCCAGAACCTACAGCGCTGGAATGAAGCGGCCGACGCGTTTGCGGCGGCCGGCAAGTCGGGCTACGACGCCAAGGGGGCCGAGCTGCACCGCGCAGGGGTGTTGCGGCGGGCCGGTAAGATCGCTGAAGCCCAGGCCCTCATCGACGGGCTCGAAAAGCTCGCGGGGGGATCGGCCGAGTACCACTATCAGCGCGGCAGCCTCCTGGCCGCGGACGGTGAGCTCACTGCGGCATCCAGTGAGTTCGAGAAAGCGCTCGCGCTCGACCGCGATCACACCGGTGCGCTCTTCGAATTAGCCTACATCAACGACCTCTACGGCAACGATGACACGGCCGTCGAGTACTACAAGCGCTGCACGCAGCGTCCGCCGGTGCCGCTGGCCGCGCTGATCAACCTCGGCGTGCTCTACGAAGACGAGATGCGCTTCCGCGAGGCCGAGAACTGCTACCGCCAGGTTCTGGCGTTCGACCCGACGCACGCGCGGGCTCGCCTCTTCTTCCGCGATTGCCGCGCCAGCAAGGACATGTACTACGACGAGGACGAGATCCACCGCTTCAGCGTGCTGCGGCAGCTCCTGGAGATCCCCGTCACCGACTTCGAACTCTCGGTCCGTAGCCGCAACTGCTTGCGGAAGATGAATATCCGGACGCTTGGCGACCTGACCCGAACCACCGAGGCCGCGCTCCTGGCGAGCAAGAACTTCGGCGAGACGTCGCTGTCCGAGATCAAGGAGATGATGACCTCCAAGGGCCTGCGCCTGGGTATGGCCCTGGAGGGGGGGAGCACGGGCGGCGGCGCACCGGGGCACGAGCCGGTCGAGGAGCTAAGTCAGGAGGAGAAGGCGCTTCTTGCCAAGCCGATCGCCGACCTCAACCTGTCGGTCCGGGCGCGGAAGTGCATGACGAAGCTCGGCATTCAGACCGTGGGCGAGTTGATCGTGCACACGGGCGACGAGCTCATGGAGTGCAAGAACTTCGGCGTGACTTCGCTCAACGAAGTGCGTGAGAAGCTCGGCGAGTTGGGCCTGAAGCTCAAGAACGAGTGAACGAACCTCAACCGGTCTCGGCTCGACCGTCTTTTCGCCCGGTGCGCTGGGATTTGCTGGCCCGCGACGCGGCTTCCGCCGCGCGCGTGGGCCGGCTGGTCACGCCGCACGGCAGCCTCGAGACGCCTGCGTTCATGCCGGTGGGGACGCAAGCGACCGTCAAGGGGCTTACGCCCGACCAGCTTCGCGACACCGGGACCCGGATGGTCCTCGCGAATACGTACCACCTCGCCCTGCGGCCGGGGGAGGACGTTGTCGCTGCGCTCGGCGGGCTGCACGCGTTCATGGGGTGGGACGGACCGATCCTGACGGACTCGGGGGGCTTCCAGGTCTTCAGCCTGGCGGCCCGGTCGAAGATTACCGATACCGGCGTGACCTTTCGCTCGCACCTGGACGGCAGCCTGCTCGAGCTGACGCCTGAGCGCGCGGTGGCAATCCAGCAGAAGCTGGGGGCGGACGTGGCGATGTGCCTCGATCACTGCCCCGCGCTCCCGGCGTCGAGGGACGAAATTGCG
>JARLIH010000363.1 GCA_031291845.1 Isosphaeraceae bacterium
CCCTAAAAACCGGGAATTTAAGTTTTGGGCCTGTGGGGCGGGGGGGGGCCCGGTCCCCCCCCCCCCCTCCCCACCGCTTCGCGTTCCGGCCGCCCGAAGACCCGATCGAACCCGAGCGACACGAGGCCCGGTGAGGCCGCGAGGCCACGCGGGCACGTTGAAAATGGGCAGCACGCGTGACACCGCGCGCTGGCCAGGCATAGGGTTGGGGTAGCCTCCTCGTCCTGCGACGGAAGGGATACCTCAATGCGCGCCTTGTTGCGACGTTTCTACCAGGGGCTGCAGGCGGCGTCCGCCCTGTATGTTCTTGCGGCCCTGGCTCTTCCGGCTCCCGCTGCCCCGCAGTTGGCGACGGGCCCGGACGCCTTGCCGGAGCCGGTCGCGGACGCCCTTGCGCCAACGGCCCCGGAGCCCGTTGCGGTAACCGAGCCGAAAGCCGAAGCGCTTCGAGAGCCGGAACGCGAAGCCCCCAAGGAGCCCTCACGCCCGAAAGCGGCGATCGGCGTCAACATCCCGGAGGGCCACTTCGACTTCGAGCCGGTTGCCGCGGCCGTGGCTGGCGTGACGGGGAAAGCCGAACCGGGGGCATTCCCATTCGTTCCGCCCGAGCCGGAACCTGCCGCCGCCCGCACCGGCCCCCCCTTGATCTACCGTCGCGGCCGGTTCAGCGGCCCGCTCCGCGTCTTTCGTAACCCCTGGTCCGACCCCGCAAACCTCGGCTTCAACAACCGGGGAGACGCCGGCCGTGCCCGTGCGTTCGCGTTCGACGACCGCCCCGAGCCCGCCCCTCGCGCATTCGGCAACCTGGACCCCGCCTCGGTCACCAAGAGCTGGAAGCACGACATCGAACAGTACCGCTCGCTGAAGAGCCGGGGACACCGCGAGGAAGACCTACAGCAACGCCTCGGGGACCGGTACTCCTCCGTCCGCTGGGCCGCGTCGCTTGACGAGCTCCCGCCCCCGACCGACAGCTATGCCGCCGCCCTCGGCCGTGAGCGCAAGCAGAGCCGCCGCTGACCCGCGATTTTCCAACTTCGGGGCTCAGAACACGCCACGCCCCCCAGAGGCCCGTGCGGGCCAGTCACTCAAGACTCCTATGATGATCGAACGCTATGGTGTCCTGTTCTGGATGGCGGTCGCAGTCCTCGCGAGCCGCGTGCTGTTCGAGCTCGGCAGGGGACTGAACGCGCTGCTGCAACGAACGGTCGCCCTGTTGACGACTTTGCCGGGTCGTCCGCAGGTGATTCTCGTCACGCCGGCCGCCTCACCGACGGTCGCGTTCTCTGCGCAGGCACCGACGCCTGCTCAACCGTTCACCGCACCCGCGGTCCCCAATCTGCTCGAAACGATGAGCCACGACGAGATGGACCGGCTGCTCGAAAAGCAGGGTTGATACGTTCGCCGCTACGGTTTCGGTTAAGCTGTCCCGCGTCAACTTACACCTATACGCGACCGATTACGAATTCTGCGCGGAACGATCGCCTGGTCCTTCGAGCAGACCCTTAAGCGCGTGAGGAAACATCCTCCAAGCGACTTAGTAGGTCGCTTCCAGGGGCACGGGGACGTAAAACTCCGGCCTCAACAACAACGGCGCAGAGGGCAAAGTATCTCCCACTCCTACCGATTCGACCTACGCCATCTGTGGCGGTCCCGCGTCGTACGCCGCGACACAGAGCGGTTTCTCCGATAGCACGCGGAAGTCCTCCTCCACAAACTCATCCCAAATGGCTTTGTGGATACCGAACGGGTCGCGTGCGCTGGGAGGAAACAGATCGATCACGAGCGTGTGAATGCCCTTTTGAATCAACGCCGACGTCGTTGCGATCAAGGCGCGCAACTCGCTTTTGCTTCCCTTGCTGCCGGGGGACACGATTTCAATGACGCTCACGACGTCACCATGTCTGTGCCGCGCAGTGAGTCGGTCCGCCTTCCGCGCGTAGATGACCTCCTGGCTGCGCGAGACGACACGGACTCGAGGGGGAACCTCCGCGACAGCCAAGCTCGGAGCGCTTGTCGACGGCTCACTTTCTTCCGGCGAGAGCTGTAACGCCAGGACATCCGGGACGGGTCCTCGGATCGATTGCTCAGCGCGGGCAAAGCAATCGGGCGGCAGAGCGCCGGCATTCAGCGAATCAGACAAAGCGCTAATCCAGCGCTGATGAAATGCATGAAACAAGCCCGCGTCAACGCGAGTCCAGTCATGGATCGGCACGGGCGTGACCTCGGCTCCCGACCGCGATTGGTCCTCACTCGCCGTATCATTCATGATACCGGTCCGTCAGGCGCTCGCACCACGGCGTTCTCTTGCATCATCGCCACACCAAGAGCAGGTGTCCTCAGCGGAAACTCGCCACTTCGAGCACCACGAAGGGCGCGAGCGAAGAGTCGTTTTGCCGTTGTTCCGTGTGCCGCGTGGAACGATAATGCAGACTATCGCCCCGCCTCACACCCCTGCCCTGCCAGCGAGCCGAAGGGACGCATGCAACCGCAACTCATCCCCCCGACTTGCCGCTGCAACCGCTCGCCGCGACTCCGGCGGACCGGCTGTGTCGTCCTCGTGCTCGCACTGGCGGGGCTGGGCCGGCCGGTTGCCGCCGCCGAGCCCGTGGACTTCAGCCGGGACGTGCTGCCGATCCTCTCCGACAAATGCTTCCTGTGCCACGGCCCCGACGCAAAGACGCGCAAGGCGGACCTGCGGCTCGACCTCAAGGACGAAGCACTCCGGGCCAAGGACGCTGTGATCGCTCCCGGGCGGAGCGCCGAGAGCGAGGTGTTCTTGCGCGTGACCACCAACGAGCCCGACGAGCAGATGCCACCGCCGAAATCGGGGCGAACGCTCACCGGGGGGCAGGTCGAGACACTCAAACGCTGGATCGACGGGGGGGCGAAGTGGGGCAAGCACTGGGCCTTCGAGCGGCCGGAGCGACCAGGTCTGCCGCCGGTCCGAGACAAGCGCTGGTCGGCCAATCCCATCGACCGGTTCGTGCTGGCTCGCCTGCAATCGGAAGGGCTGAATCCGTCGCCCGAAGCCGACCGCACGACGCTGATTCGGCGGTTGACGCTCGACCTGACGGGACTGCCCCCGACCCTCTCGGACATCGATGCGTTTGTCGCTGACAAGGCGCCCGACGCCTACGACCGGCTGGTGGACCGCCTCCTCGCCTCGCCCCATTACGGCGAGCGGATGGTCTGGGAGTGGCTCGACGCCGCGCGCTACGCCGACTCGAACGGCTACCAGGGGGACGGCGAGCGCACGATGTGGCCCTGGCGCGACTGGGCCATCGCCGCGCTCAACCGCAACATGCCGTTCGATGAGTTCACGGTCTGGCAGCTCGCGGGCGACCTGCTCCCCGGAGCCACGAGCGAACAGAAGCTTGCCACCGGTTTCTGCCGGAACCACATGATCAACGGCGAAGGAGGGCGCATCGCCGAGGAGAACCGCGTCGATTACGTCATGGATATGGCCGAGACCACCGGCACCGTCTGGCTCGGCCTCACGTTCAACTGCTGCCGCTGCCACGACCACAAGTTCGACCCGCTCACCCAGCGCGATTATTACAGCCTGTTCGCCTTCTTCAACCAGACGCCCGTCAACGGCGGTGGGGGTGACCCGCAGACGCCGCCGGTGATCCCGTATGTGACGAACGCGCAGTCGGCAACACTCTCGCGCTGGAATCACGCCGTCGATGCGGCGGCGAAAGCCGTCGACGCAAGCGAGCGTCAGCTCTTCCCGCGCTCGGAGGGGAAGCCCGCCACGGATGCGCCGCGCGCGGCGGGCGTTCCCGCGGAGGTCGCGTCGGCCCTCAAGGCGGAACCGGGGAGTCGTAACAGCAAACAGGTCGGCCAGCTCGAAAAACACTGGCAGTCGAGCGAGCCGGCATACTCAGCGCTTCTCAAGACGCTCCGCGAGGCGATCGACGCCCGGGACGGGTTCAACCGCGGGCTCCCGCGGGTCATGGTCATGGAAGACTTGGCCCAAGCACGCCCGACGTTCATCCTCGACCGCGGCTCGTACGAGAAACCAGGGGCGAAAGTCGAGGCCGCCGTGCCGGCCTCGTTGCCCCCGCTTCCCGCCGGCTCACCCCGCACCCGCCTGGCGCTGGCCCGCTGGCTCGTCTCGCCCGAGAACCCCCTCACAGCGCGCGTGACGGTCAACCGCGTCTGGCAGCAGTTCTTCGGCGCGGGCTTGGTGAAGACGCCCGAGGACTTCGGCGTGCAAGGGCAGAACCCGAGCCACCCCGAGCTGCTCGACTGGCTCGCGACCGAGCTCGTCCGCTCGGGCTGGGACATGAAGGCGCTGCACCGATCGATCGTGACGAGCGCCACGTATCGGCAAGCTTCGCGAGCGACGCCTGCGCTCGTGGAGCGCGACCCGCAGAACCGGCTGCTCGCGCGCGGACCCCGGTTCCGGCTCCCCTCGTGGATGATCCGCGACCAGGCGTTGGCCGCGAGCGGGCTGCTGTCACCGCGCATCGGGGGAACACCGGTCAACCCGTACCAGCCGGCCGGGGTGTGGGAGGAGGCGACGTTCGGGAACAAGCACTACCAGCAGGACCGGGGCGAAGGGCTCTACCGCCGGAGCGTCTATACGTTCTGGAGGCGCATCGTCGGCCCGACCGAGTTCTTCGACAGCGCCCCGCGCCAGACCTGCGTCGTGAAGCCGACCCGCACCAACAGCCCGCTGCACGCGCTCACGACCCTGAACGACATCACGTACGTCGAGGCGGGACGTGCGCTCGGAGAGCGCGTGCTCAAGAGCGCGGGGCCGGCCGACGCCGATCGTCTCGAGCTGGCCTACCGGCTCGTCGTCGCCCGCAAGCCGTCGCGCGAAGAGCTACGGGTCCTGCTCGCAAGCGTCGCCCGCGTCCGGCGCGAATTTGCGTCGGACTCGGAAGCAGCCCGCAAGCTGCTCAGCGTCGGCGAGTCGCCGCGCGACGGGTCGCTCGACCTCACCGAGCACGCGACGTACGCCGCGGTCTGTGGCGCGTTGTTCAACCTCGACGAAGCGTGCACGAAGGAGTAGCCCGTGGACCCGCTCGACGCCAACCACCGCCACGTCACCCGCCGTGAGTTCTTCGGCCGGACCGCCTGCGGCCTCGGTACCGCGGCCCTCGCGACGCTGCTCGGCCGCGAAGGGCGCGCCATCGAGGACCGGGTCGGCGGGCTCGCAGGCGTGCCGCACTTCGCGCCGAAGGCGAAGCACGTCATTTATCTTTTTCAAAACGGCGCGCCCACGCATGTGGAGCTGTTCGACTACAAGCCCAAGCTCAGCGCTCTACACGGCCAGCCGATGCCCGACTCGTTCTCCGCCGGTAAGCGATTCAGCACGATGACGGGCGACCCCAAGGGGAAGCGCGTGCTCGGCCCCGTCGAGCCGTTCCGCCGGCATGGGGAGAGCGGGGCATGGGTCAGCGCGTTCCTGCCGCACATCGCCTCGGTGGCTGACGACCTCTGCTTCATCAAGAGCCTGCACACCGACGCCGTGAACCACGCGCCGGCGATCTCGTTGATCCTGAGCGGCGCCCAGATTCCGGGTCGACCCACGGCGGGCGCATGGCTCGCGTACGGGCTCGGCACCGAGACCGACCAGTTGCCCGCGTTCGTCGTCATGACCTCGGTAAGCAAGGGCACGACGTGCGGCCAGATCTTCTACGACTTCTACTGGGGCTCGGGGTTCCTCCCGTCCCGCTTTCAGGGCGTGAAGTTCCGGGGCAGCGGCGACCCGGTGCTTTACCTCTCGAACCCCGAAGGGATGTCGCGCACGATGCGGCGCGGGCTGCTCGACGACGTCGCCGCGCTCAACGAGCTCAAGCTCCGCGAGTTCGCCGACCCCGAGATCGCCACGCGCATCGCGCAGTACGAGATGGCGTTCAAGATGCAAGCCAGCGTACCCGAGCTGACCGACTTTTCGACCGAGCCCCCCGCAGTGCTCGCCATGTACGGCCCGCAGGTCCACGAGCAAGGGACCTACGCCTACAACTGCCTCATGGCCCGCCGCTTGATCGAGCGCGGGGTGCGGTTCGTGCAGGTCATGCACGCCGGCTGGGACCAGCACGGCAGCCTCACGACCGAGCTCTACACGCAGTGCCGCGACACCGACCAGCCCTCCGCCGCGCTCGTCAAGGACCTGAAACAACGCGGGCTGCTCGACGACACCCTCATAATCTGGGGCGGCGAATTCGGCCGGACGCCGTTTATCCAGGGAAACTTCGACGACCGCAAGCGCTGGGGCCGCGATCACCACCCGTACGCCTTCACCACCTGGATGGCCGGGGGCGGTGTGAGACCCGGCCTGACGTTCGGCGCATCGGACGAGCTGGCCATGAACGCGGTCGAGAATCCGGTCCACGTCCACGATTTCCAGGCCACGGTGCTCCACTTGCTGGGCATCGACCACAAGCGCCTCACGTACCGCTTTCAGGGGCGGGACTTCCGCCTCACGGACGTGCATGGAGAAGTGGTGAAGGGTATTCTGGCGTAAACTCGTCCGGTGCGGTTCGCTTCCGCGAACCCCCATGTAGGGCCGGCCATTGCCGGCCGGGTTTCGGCCGGCAATGGCCGGCCCTACAGATCTGAGGTAACACCCGATGCCCGGCGCCAAGTTGGAAAGCCTCAAG
>JARLIH010000364.1 GCA_031291845.1 Isosphaeraceae bacterium
GCGGCGTCTTCGCCGGCGAAATCGGCATGGGGCTGGCTATCATCGGCACGCTCTTCCACCACGGCATCGTTGACTACCGCTGGATCGCCATCGGCCTCGTCCTCGGCACCATCATCGGCGTCCCTCTCGGCAACGTCGCCATGACCGCCGTCCCCCAGCGGACCGCCCTCAGCCACGCCTTCGGTGCGCTCTGCGTCACCCTCGTCGGCACCGCCGAGTACTACCTGCAGGAGCCGCACGTCGCCAAGTTCACCATGAGTGTGCTCTCGCTTGAGGTCATCCTCGGTGGACTCACCTTCACCGGCAGTCTCATGGCCGCGGGCAAGCTGATGGAAGTCTTGCCCCAGCGCCCCATCACCTATAAAGGACAGAACTTCGTCAACTTCGCCATCCTCGGCGCTGCCGTCATGATGGCCGTTCTGCTGGTGCAGAACCCCAGCCGCGCCGAACTCTATCCCCCGATGGTCCTCATCGCGCTCATCTTCGGCGTGATGCTCATCGTGCCCATCGGCGGTGCCGACATGCCCACCGTCATTTCACTGTTGAACTCCTACGCCGGAATCTCCGCCGCCGCCATGGGCTTCGTGCTCGACAGCAAGCTGCTCATCGTGGCCGGCGCGCTCGACGGCGCCAGCGGCTTCATTCTCTCGGTGAACATGTCGAAGGCCATGAACCGCTCGTTCACCAACGTCCTCTTCGGCGCGTTCGGCCAGGAGCAGACCACGGCCGGAGGCGCGGGGGAGGCCCAGTCCGTCAAAAGCGCGACCGCCGAGGAGGCAGGGGCGATCCTCGCCGCGGCGAACAAAGTGGTGATCGTGCCGGGCTATGGGATGGCCGTCGCGCAGGCACAGCACAAGGTGCGCGAACTGTACGACGCGCTCACGAAGCGCGGCGTCGAAGTCACGTTCGGCATCCATCCCGTCGCCGGCCGGATGCCCGGCCACATGAACGTCCTGCTGGCCGAGGCCGACATCCCGTACGATAAGCTCCTCGACATGGACGACGTCAACGGCGACCTGCCCCAGACGGACGTCGCCCTGATCATCGGCGCCAACGACGTGACGAACCCCGCGGCGCGGAACGACCCCTCCAGCCCGATCTATGGCATGCCCATCCTCGACGTGGATAAGGCCCGTACGGTCATGGTCATCAAACGAGGAATGAGCCCCGGCTTCGCCGGCATCGACAACCCCCTCTATTACCTCGACCACACCCTCATGCTCTTCGGCGACGCGCGCTCGTTCGTCGGGGCGATCGTCCGCGAGCTTGCCGGCTCCAACAACGAATAGGCCGACGTTCGTGCCGCCCGAGGATCGGCGCCCAGGTCCGAAGCGCAGCGAGGACGAACGTCCCGCCGTTCCCCCCCGAACGCTACGCAATTGACCCGACGATCCGCGCGGGTCAGAATCGTGCGACCGTCGCCCGGACCACACCTTTCCTTGCGGGTCCGGACGCTTTTCGAGAACGCATCCAGGGGAGATTCCACGATGACGCGCCACACAATCGGACTGACGTTTTGCCTTGCGTTCGCCGCGCTCGCGGTGGGGACCCAGGCCGCCGCCGATGACAAGGACAGGGGCAACTTCAAGCCGCTCTTCAACGGCAAGAACCTCGACGGCTGGGTCACTCCCGACGACAAGGAGCTGTTCACGGTCGAGGACGGAGTCATCGTCGGGCGGACGAAGGGGGACCTCAAGAAGAACGAGTTTCTCGTCACCGACAAGCCCTACGGCGACTTCGTGTTGAAGGCCAAAGTCAAGATCCGCAACGGCAACTCCGGCATCCAGTTCCGCAGCAAGCGCGCGGACGACGGCGCGGTCAGCGGAGCGCAGGCCGACGTCGCCGCCGGTTTCTGGGGACTGCTGTACGAAGAGCGCGGCCGTGGGATCCTCGAACGCTATCCCGAAGACAAGGCGAAGGAGATCGTCAAAGACGGCGACTGGAACGATTTTGTGATCACGGCCAAGGGAGACCACGTGACGATCGATCTCAACGGCACGCGCGTGATCGACCGCACGGACGAGAAGTTTCCCAAGTCGGGCATCATCGCCCTCCAGGTCCACGTCGGACCGGCCATGGAAGTGCGGTACAAGGACCTGGAAATCAACACGCTCGACTGAGCGAACAGGAGCAAGCGAGGACGGTGCATTTCATGCACCCTACAAAGCCACGCCGGCCGGGCTGGAGACTGTCGCCACAGTTTCCGGCCCGGCCGCTTTTTTGACATCGGAACATTTGTTCAATTCATTAAATTCGGCAAATCCGATTCGAGACGGCATCGGCGCGCGTGAAACGCCACGGTTCGTTTCACGCGCTTTCTCCATCCTTTAAAAACGGTTTGGAGAAAACTCAAGGGCCCACCGCGGAATACCGATAACTGATCTGGTACTCCACGCCCACTCCTAGTAAAAGGGGCTCACCGCGGTGGACGCGATCCCCTCTGCTCGCAGATATGCCCCGGCCGGAGGCTGGTGGCCGTCTCGGATCCAGGAGGTCGCGAACAACACGGTACCGGCGGGTGGACCGAAGACGGGACGCCTTGCCGGGACTCGGTCCGTCACGACGACGGGCCGTGGGGCCTTCCACGCGAGGCTCGCCCAAGGAAGGGCTGGGGGCTGTCCCCGGCACGTCTCTCACCCCCGCGCATTGCACCCTCTTCTTTCGGCCGGTACGTCCGCACACGCGGGCGATGATCGTCGCACGTCCGTGCCCGGGGCGCGTCCCCGCGTGCGGATTGCCGCGCCGGTCCGCCGTCTCCCCTCGTGCAGACAGGTCCGAAACTCGGTGTGCCTCTCGCCGCACCTTGCGGGGCGAGCCGCCGACCTTGCCTGGTCTTTCGTCGACTCAGCGTCCGTCCTCGATGAAGGGCCATCCCGGGGGAAAGGAGTCCGCGCGGCATGAAGATCGCAACCCTGCTGTTCGCACTGGTCGCTGCCAACGGAGTCGCGCCCAGAAGCGAGCCGGTTTTACTCGACTTCCAGGCCACCTGGTGCGGCCCCTGCCGCCAGATGCGCCCCGTCGTCGAGCAGTTGATCGAACAAGGCTATCCCGTCAAAGAAGTTGACGTTGACCAGTCGCCGCAACTCGCGGCGCATTATCAGGTCGAGCACGTACCGACCTTCGTTGTGATCGACCCCGCCAATGGCCGCGCTCTCGCCCGAATGGAAGGCGCACGGCCGGCCTCGGACCTGGTCAGCCTCTACCGCGAGGCGAAGGCCAAGCTCCCCTCGCGCCCCGCCAGACCGCGCGTCGAGCCCAAGGCCGAGGCCGAAGAGGGACCGGAGACGGAGGCGGAAGCGCCCCGGCAGCCGGCACGCAGTAATCCCAACCCGTGGGAAACGGTCGTCCGTATCAAGATTTATGGGCAAGGCTCCGTCGGATTCGGCTCCGGTACGATCGTCCATAGCACGCCCAAAGAAGCGATCATCCTGACCTGCGCCCATATTTTCAAACTCGAAGGCCGACGCCAGGCGCGCCCCACCGAGTTCCCGAACAAGATCGTCATCGACCTCTTCGACGGGCACCTCCAGGGCCAGCAGGTCCACTATGCTCACGAGTCGTACCAGGGCGAAGCGATGGACTACGACTTCGACCTCGACGTCGGGCTGATCCGTATCCGACCCGGTCGGCGCCTCCCTTCATCGCGTATCGTTCCGGCCAACTGGCACCCGGCGGCCCGCATGAAGATGATCACGGTCGGCTGCTCGGAGGGGCACGACGCCACCGCCTGGAGCACGACGATCCTCAACCCGGGCATGAAGGGCCAGATCCAGGGGCACAACGCCTACGAGGCGATCGAGTGCTGGTACGCTCCGAAACAGGGCCGTTCGGGGGGTGGACTGTACACCGAGGACGGTTACGTCGCGGGCGTCTGCGACTTCGCCGAACCGCGCGGTAACCACGGGCTGTATGCCACGCCCCGGTCGATTTACGCCATCCTCGACCGCAACGACCTCATGGCCCTTTACGCGCCGAACGCCAAGCCAGGCCGCTTGCTGGCCAACAACGCGCCCAAGCCCCGCACCCAGGCGCCGCGAACCCGCGCTCAGTCGCCTGATGCCGAACACGACGAGGCCGACCTCGTGACGATCCCGTCCCCAGAGCTGCTCGGGATTTCCTCACCGCGGATCGCCCAGAGCGCGCCACACGCAAAGGGCCGGAAGACCGGTTGGGTTCCGACCCCGAAACCCGAGCCGGCAGCGACCGAGGACACCGAGCTGACGGACCTCAAGCTGCCCCCCAGCGCCGACAACGACCGATTCGCCTCGCTGCCGAACGATCGCAAAGCGACGGCTGACGACAAAGACGATGAGGAAGCGCCGCGGGAGCGGCCTTCGAGCAAGTGGCGCCCCGTGCAGCCGGCCACAAGCGGCGGACGCTGATCGATCGCGATTGTCTCTGGAACCGGAAGGATTGTCCGCTATTCTCAGCCCCGATTGGCGCAACAGAAGCCCCGTCCGCTCGCGTGGCTCTCGAGCCGCGGGACGGACGGGCTTTTATTGCGCATCGGGCGCTCTTGACATCTCTCCCCATGCGGGCATTGGTATCGACACAAAGGGTCTTTCGCCAAATGAGGCGGGAGCCCTCGTTCCCACACTTTGCGTGGGAACGCATGCTTTGCCGCTCTGCGGCCCAATTTCGCCGGAAAAACGGAGACCTCTCGTTGATCTCCACCACGACCGGCGGAGTTGGCTCCCACCGCTGAGTAGAAACGGTGTTGGGTGCCATGCCCACGACGGGAGCCATGCGTGGCAACCAGATCATGTCCCGGTTAGCCGAGCTCCTCGGCGAAGATTTGAGCGGTATGTCGTCTGGCGACATCCACGGAGCAGCGGCCAACGTGGACCTGATCCTCCCCGGCAGGATCACGATTTACTTTTTCTTTAACAAGCAAGGGTATAGGGTAGGTCACCTTATGGATCCGTTCGTCTCGATGCCGTAGTCAGGCGGCCGGGGAAAGCGTGAGCAGCTTCAGCTACTTCTGTTACCTGGCTCGCGGCATGGGGGAGTCGATGTTCAAGAAGCCCGGCCGCTTAAGCCGGCCAATTCTTCGGGTGCGCGCACATCGGTATGGGTAATGCTTGCCCGCCGACTTCACACCGGTCGAGGAGAATCCGAAGCGTCTGGACCCCGGTCAATGGCAGCGACTTGAGGACCTTGTCCTCGACGGGACCTTGTTCTCCTACTGCAGTGCCCATCGCAAGACCAACCGCGACGTCTTGCGCAGCCAGGCCAAGAAGACGACAGGGCACCTTCAAGACTCGGAGCCGGTCCCCCTTTTTCGGCTCTGCTCACTTCTGCCCGCGGGGCGACGGGATCATGAAGAAGAACGTGCCCTTGGCCGCGGAGCGGCCGTCGAACGCGGCCAGCAGGTGCGGCGGCGGCTCGTCGATCTTCAAGATCTTGCACAGGTCGACCAGCAGCCGCCGGAAGTCGGCCTTCAGGATCCGGAGCGCGTCCTCGGCCAGCTTGGCGGGCGGCTCCCGGTAACCGGTCTTGATCTGGCCGAAGAGCTGGGCGAGGCGGCCGAACTTGTCGCGCTCCGCGGCGGTCAGCGACAGGTCGGCGCGCACGCCCTCGACCTCGGCGGCCAGCAAGGTGCCGTAGTCCTTGTGGAACTCGGTGATCGCCGCGTCGATCCGCTGGGACGTCGCCTTGAAGTTGCCGGCCGCCACCGGCAGCGCATCGGCCGCCGCGCGGCGGAAGTCGATGCCCAGGCAGTACATTGCCCCGGCGCGGCCGAGCGCGTGAACGGCCGTGACGAGCCGGTGTCGGCTTCGCGCGCGGTCACGCTGCGACGCCGACTGCCCCGCCAGCTTGCCGAGCGCGGTCTGAAGGTCCTCGACCGGGACGCAGAACGCGAGCGCCTCCTGATCGTGTGTCTTGAGGGTCGCGACACCGACGACCTGGCCGGTCGAGTCGAACACCGGTCCTCCGGAGTTGCCCGGGTTGATCGCGATGCTGAGCTGGTAGAAGCTCCGCCCGTCGAGCTTGGCCTTCGTGCTCATGACTCCGCGGGTGATCGCGTTCTCGAGCACTGCGTCCCCGCCGGCGCCCGGGTTGCCGATGACCGTGACGTCTTCCCCCTTGCGGAACGCATACGCGACGGCGACGCGAAGCGGCGGCAGGTCCGTCTCGACCGCCAGGAGCGCCAGGTCGCGCTCGGTGTCTTCGTAGAGCACCTCGGCCGGGTGCGGTCCTTGCTTGCCCGCCGGGGCGGACGGGAAGCGAACTTCCAGGCTCGACACGAACTCGTCGTCGATCACGTGCGCATTGGTGCAGAGTATCCCGTGCCGGA
>JARLIH010000365.1 GCA_031291845.1 Isosphaeraceae bacterium
CCTGGTATGTGGCGGGGAGCCAGGCGTTCCCCCAGTTCCGCGGCCCGCCGACCGGCTCAGCGGAATCGGCCATCACGACGAACGCGGGCAGGTCCTGGTTCACGGTCCCCAGGCCGTAGGTCACCCACGCGCCCAGGCTGGGCCGGCCCGCAAGAATGCTCCCCGTATTCATCTGGCAGACGCTGCCCACGTGGTTCACCCCGTCGGCCCACATCGAGCGGACGAGCGCGATGTCGTCGGCGAGCTTGGCGATGTGCGGATACCAGTCCGAGACCCACAGGCCACTCTGGCCATGCTGGGCAAACGTTCGTTTGCTGGCGAGCAGCGAGTTACCGCCGACACCCATCGGCGTGAACACCTTGCCGAAGCTCTCCGGCAGGGGTTGGCCATGCCGCCTGGTCAGCTCGGGCTTGGGGTCGAACAGGTCGATATGGCTCGGCCCCCCTTCCATGAACAGGAAGATGCAGCTTTTGGCGCGCGCGGGGACGTGGCTCGGCCGTGGTGCCAGCGGTTGGAGCGGGTCGATCGCGACGGGCTCGGCCAGCGCTTCGTCGGCCATCATGGCCGAGAATGCGAGGCCGCCGAAGCCGAGGCCGGCCTTCGCGAGGAAATTACGGCGAGAGTTCACCCAGATCCGATGCGGGGTCATGCGATCGCGTCTCCCGTCAGTGGAGCAAGACCTGGCGGCCGGGTAGGGTTAACCACACCGCCACGAACGCGGCGAACGTGAGCACGAAACCTGCCCCGTAGACGGCGAGCAGTCCAAACACCATTGCGACCGAGACCGGCCGCACGGCCGCCCGTTCGTAGACCGACTTCATCGTGTTGGCGTAAAGCTTGCCAGCGTTCTTGGCCTGGAACCGTGCGTAGCCGCGCACCTCGCGGAAAAGGTCACGGAGCACCGGGTCGCCTGCTTCGGACACCCGTTCCGGTAGCTCGGACCACCGCCGCCTCAGCGCGAGCGATGCCCGTGCGGCGCGGTACTGAGCCGGCGTCACGAGCAGCCCAACCAGGCCGATCCCCATCAACAGCTTGGTCCCCCCCAGCAGCGCGCCCAAGCCGATGAGGCCGAGCGATGTCGCCGCCAGGAAAAAGGCTTCGAGCACCCGATGACGCGAGAAGACCAGCAAGTTCAAGAGACGGCCGCCGTCGAGCGGCACCAGCGGTAAGAGGTTGAACGCGTTGATGCCGACGAGCCAGGCGCCGATCGAGAGTGCCAGGGGACTGCGCAGTGCCAGGTTCGACCAGAGCAAGCCGCAACCGATTACGATGCCGGGCAACGGCCCGAGCAACAGGACAATACTCTGCTGCCAGAGCGGTGCCCCTTCTTTTTTGCCCGACACCGCGCCGCCGAAGAACGGGATGAAGAACATTTTCAAGTCGTTGTAGCCGAACCAGCGCATCCCGGCCCAGTGGCCCAGCTCGTGAAAAAAGATCACTCCGATCAGGATGGCGACCGTCTTGACGGAGTTCTCCCCCTGGAAGATCACGAACGCCGCCAGCGAGAGACCGAGAAGGGCAAGCCCGTTCCGCTGCTGAGCCGTGGGAGCCAGCAGTTCGCTCCGCGCTGCCTGGTAGAGTGCTTCCTCGGATGGCTCGAACGCCAGCTCGGGGTCGTTGTCATCACCCAGTTCGTCGGGCCCTTCGTCGAGCATGATCAGGGTGTCTGAGGGCCCCGTTTCGGTGGGGACCGTCCACTGGCAATGGGGGCATATCCCGCGATCACTCGCGAACAGCAAGGCACCGCACTGCGCGCAGGCGGGGTGGCTCACGGGGTGGCTCCGGCCGAAGTCAGTCGATGAAGACGAACTCGTTGAGGTTGAGCAGCGCGTGGCAAAAATCGACGAGCGCGGTCCCTTGCGCGCGATCGTAACCGTCGGGAGAAGGGCGGGGCAGGGCCGACGCGCCGGGGTGCCCCGCACGCTCGCTGACCAGCCCCGATTGCTCTTCGAGGAAGCGTACGCCGCGCTGGCGCTCGCCATCGTCCGGCTGCCGGCCGAATGCCAGCCGATAGGCGCGGGCGACGAGCTGCGCGGGTTCGTGGCGTTCCTGGACTTCCTCCAGCACGCGTCCGGCCAGTGCTCGCGCGTGGTCCAGCACGAGCGATGAGTTGAGCAGCATCAAAGCCTGCGGGGCGTTCACGCTCACGTTGCGTTCGGGGCACGTCACGTTCGTGTCGGGGGCGTCGAACGAGTCGAAGAGCGGGTACTTGAGGTTCCTGCGCAGGAAGACGTACACGCTCCGCCGGTTCCGGTCGGCGGCAGACGCCGAACGGTCCCACCCGCCGCGCGTCTCAACTCCGGGTGGCAAGTCGGGGAAGACGCTCGGGCCACCGACGCGGCGATCGAGCTCGCCGGAGACTGCGAGGAGCGCGTCGCGCACCGCTTCCCCTTCCAGCCGGCGGCGGAACATGCGAGTCACGAGCGCGTTTTCCGGATCGTCCGCCAGTGACTTGGCCGAGGGGACGCTCGACTGGCGGTACGTTGCGCTCGTGACCATCAGCCGGTGCATGGCCTTGAGGCTCCAACCGCGTGCGACGAGTTCCGTTGCGAGCCAGTCCAGCAGCTCCGGATGGGTCGATTCCGATCCTTGAGCGCCGAAGTCGCTCGGCGTGGCGACGATCCCCCGGCCGAAGTGGTTCTGCCACAGGCGGTTCACGATCACGCGGGCCGTAAGCGGATGGTCGGGTCCGGTCAACCAGTCCGCCAGGGCCTTACGTCTCCCCGTGGTGCCCGACGCCGACGCCGGAAATCGTACGCCGGTGACAGGCTCCGCCAGGACCGAAAGGAACCCAGGCCCCACTTCCTCGCCCGGGCTCGCGAAGTTTCCCTTGTGGAACATGTGAACCGCCGGCGCTTCCCGGCCGGCGTCGGTCATGCCGCTCGCGGTCCGCTCGCGCGGCGGCACGGCCTTGCCAAGCGCCTTCATGTCTTGCCCGAGCGCGGACCACACCCGGCGTTCCGGCGGCGGCATCGCTCCCTCGATTTTTGCGGCCGGCAGCGTCATCTGTGGGGCGTACTGCTGCACCAGGTCTTCCTGAACCACCGTGCGCTCTTCAGGCGCGGTCTCATAGGCCTTGCGAACTTCGGGCGGCAGGAGCGCGAGCTTCTCGGCCAGGAGCGGCGTCACGAACGGCCGCTCGATCGCCTCCATCGCGTGTTTGACCTCGCGGATCCGCGCGTTCTGCTCGGCTTCGACGGCGGCCCGGAGCGCCTGCTCGAACGGGGGGGCGAGGGCGAAGTCGTCCTTCGGGGTGCTCGCCGCGAAGAGGGCCTGGAGCCGGTAGTAGTCCTTCTGGCTGATCGGGTCGTATTTGTGGTCGTGACAGCGGGCACAGCCGATTGTCAGGCCCAGGAAGACGGCCCCCGTCGTGTCGGTCATGTCGTCCAGCATCAACTGCCGCGAGAGGCCGGGAACCTTGTTGTTGTCCTCGAACGGCCAGTTGCGGTTGAAGCCCGTCGCGATGAACGCCGCCTGGTCGAACGGCGCGACCTCGTCTCCGGCGAGCTGAAGCCGAATGAATTGATCGTAGGGGAGGTCGGCGTTGAGGGCCGCCACGACCCAGTCTCGGTAGCGCCAGGCCATCGGACGCGTCTTATCGCTCTTGAAGCCGTCGCTCTCGGCGAAACGGGCCAAATCCAGCCAGGATCGCGCCCAGCGCTCGCCAAAGGCCGGACTTTCCAGCAGCCGGTCGACGAGCTGCTCGTAAGCGTCCGGACGCGGATCGGCCACGAACGCGTCCACCTCCTCCGGCGTGGGGGGAAGTCCCGTCAGGTCGAACCGCAGGCGGCGGATCAGCGTGGTACGATCCGCTTCGGCGGCATGCGTAAGCTCGTTTTCCTCGATCGCGCCCAGGATGAACGCGTCGATCGGGTTCCGCACCCAGGATCGCTCCCGAACCGCAGGTGGCAACGCGCGTTTCGGGGCGACGTAGGCCCAATGCCTGCGCTGTTCGGCCGTCCAGACCGGTTCGGCTCCCGCGGAGGGGGGGGCGCCCCACACCGGCAAGGCGCCGCCAATTGCAACAAGCGTGAGGGCAGAGCAGACCAGGCGAGCCACCTTCATCGCTCTCGGCTCCGGACTGGAGGGAGGGGTGGTCTGTCAGGTACGGGGGGGAGGGAGTCGCATTCAGGCCTCCTCTTTCCGAGGCTTCACCATTGTAGCCTTCCGGACCGCCGATTCACGCACTTTTTGACGACTTCTCGTTGTGTCGGACCGCAACTTACGACTTCGGCATGGCGCACCACTGCGCGCCGGCGGCCGGCAGGTAACTGTTTTGAACATAGTCCATTACCATCCGGTCGGCGTTGAACCGCCAGGCCAGCGAGCGCAACGCGTTCTTCTGGCGCGTGATCCAGCCGCGCGGCAGGCCGGAGGCGTCGCGGTTGTAATACGTCGGGATCACCTGGTTGACCAGGGTGTCCAGCAGGGCCTGGTGGTCGCGCTCGTCCTGGATCGATGGAACCGAGTGGGACTCG
Organism: Isosphaeraceae bacterium; assembly: GCA_031291845.1. Taxonomy (GTDB): domain Bacteria; phylum Planctomycetota; class Planctomycetia; order Isosphaerales; family Isosphaeraceae; genus DAIDJG01. The sequence goes on from JARLIH010000365.1 coordinate 4,479, forward strand.
CCGCGGCCGATCGCGAAGCCGTTGGTGCCGTCGTAGGCCTCGGCCCACCAGCCGTCGAGGATGGAAAAGTTGAGCGCGCCGTTCAAGAGCGCCTTCTCTCCCGAGGTGCCGCTCGCTTCCTGCGGCCGGCGCGGATTGTTCAGCCAGACGTCGACGCCCTGCACGAGCTGGCGGGCGACGTTCATGTCGTAGTCTTCGACGAAGACCAACTGGTGCGCGAACCGTTCCTGCCGCGCCATGCGGACGATGTTCTGGATCAGCTCCTTGCCCAGGTGGTCTTCCGGGTGCGCCTTGCCCGCGAAGATGAACTGGACCGGGCGATCAACCGCCTCGAGGATCGCGGCCAGCCGCTCGACATCGCGCATCACGAGACCGGCCCGCTTGTAGGTTGCGAAGCGGCGGGCAAAGCCAATCGTCAGCGCGTTCAGGTCGAGTGCCTGCGACACACGGTCGATCGTGGCGTCGCTCTCGTTGCGCCTTTGGTACTGGGCGACGAGTCGCCGGCGCACGAAGTCGATCAGCCGGGCCTTCAGGACCTGCTGTGTTTCCCAGAGCTCGGCGTCGTCGATATTGCGGATCCCATCCCACGCCTCCGGGAACCGCTGGCGCTTCGGCCAGTCGGTCCCCAGGTGCCGGTCGTAGAGCAGGTGCATCTGCGGGGCGACCCAGGTCAGGACGTGCACGCCGTTCGTGATGTGCCCGATCGGCACTTCCTCTTCCGAGCGGGTCGGATAGAGCGGCTGCCACATCCGGCGCGACACGCGGCCGTGCAGCGCGCTCACTCCATTGGCGTGGCGCGAGAGCTTGAGCGCCAGCACGGTCATGCAGTAGAGCTCGTTCGGGTCGGCGATGTTCACTCGGCCGAGACCCATGAAATCGTCGAACGACAGGTGAAGCGCTTCGCGCAGCTTCCCAAGATTCTCCTCGACGAGCGCAGCGGGGAAGCGGTCGTGGCCCGCGGCGACGGGCGTGTGCGTGGTGAAGACGGTCATCGCGGCGACGTCGCGCGAGGCCTCACCGAACGGGACGCCGTTCGACTCCATGTCCGCACGGATCATCTCGAGCACCGCGAAGGCGCTGTGACCTTCGTTGAGGTGCAGGACCGACGGTGAGATGCCGAGGGCGTGGAGCACCCGGATCCCGCCGACTCCGAGCAGCAGCTCCTGCCGGATGCGCACGCGGGCGTCGCCGCCGTACAGCCGGGCCGTGAGCGAGCGGTCCCACTCGGAGTTCTCGGGAACGAACGAATCAAGCAGGAACAGCGTGGTGCGTCCGACCTCGACCCGCCAGACGCGCGCGTGCAGCACGCCGCTGTGGGTGTCGATCGTGATCATGAGCGGCTTATCGTCGGGGCCGAGCACCTGCTCAATTGGCAGCTTCTCGGGGTCGGCGTTGAGGTAGTGCTCCTGCTGCCAGCCATTCGTGTCGAGGGACTGCCGGAAGTAGCCCTGGGCGTACGCCAGGCCGACGCCGACCAGGGGAATTCCCAGGTCGCTCGCGCTCTTGAGGTGGTCGCCCGCCAGCACGCCCAGGCCGCCGGAATAGATGGGCAGGCTCTCGTGCAGGCCGAACTCGGCCGAGAAATACGCGACGGGACGCGACCGCAGGGTCGAGGCGTAAACTGAGCCCCAGGAATCCGTGTTTTTCAGGTACTCGGCCAGGCGGCGGAAGGCATAGTCAATCCGCGAGTGGATCGCCAGCTCGCTGGCTCGCAGCTCGAGCTTTTCGAGGTCGATCTGCTTGAGGAACTCGACCGGGTTATGGTCCAGCTTGCGCCAGAGCGCGGGATCGAGCTCGCGAAAGAGGCTGATCGCGTTCGGCTGCCAGGTCCACCAGAGGTTCCGAGCCAGCTCGCGGAGCTTGTCAATGAGTTGCCGTTGACCCACCATGGGCTCTCCCAACGCACAAGTTGTCTGCACCCCGCGACCGGCTCGGACGCTCGGCCGCCCTCGCAGGAGACGGTAGTATGGCGAAATCAGGCCGAAACGCCAACCCCGGCCGTTGCCGGCCGCGATCCGGCTAATAGACCGGCTGGCTCGGATCGACGTCCTTGATCCAGGCGAGGATGCCACCCGTCAAATCTCGCATGCCGCGGAAACCTTCCGCCTCCAGGAGCTTGATGGCCTTCGCGCTCCGCATGCCGCTCTTACAGTGCACGACCATCGGGGCGTTGCGGTCGAGCTCACCGAGGCGTTGCGGCAACTCCGGCAGGGGGATGACCGTAGAGCCGGCAATGCGGCAGATCGCGATCTCCTCCGGGTTGCGGACGTCCAGGATGAACGGGCGCTCGCCGCGGTCGAGAAGCGCTTTGAGCTCGAGCGGCGTGATTGCGCCGGCGGCGGACGTGGGGCTCGCGGCGGGCTCAGCGCCCCGGACGCCGCAGAACTCGTCATAGTCGATCAGGGCGTGGATCGTGCGGTTCGGTCCGCAGATCGGGCACTTCGGGTTTTTACGGACCTTCAGCTCGCGGAACGACATGTCGAGCGCGTCGTAAAGCAGGAGCCGGCCGACAAGCGGCTTGCCCTGGCCCAGCAGCAGCTTGACCGTTTCGGTCGCCTGCACGACACCGATCAGGCCGGGCAAGATTCCCAACACGCCCCCCTCGGCACAGCTCGGCACGAGCCCCGGCGGCGGCGGTTCGGGGTAGAGACAGCGATAGCACGGCCCGTGCGGCGGAAAGAACACTGACGCCTGGCCGTCGAAGCGGAAGATCGAACCGTAAACATTCGGCTTGCCCAGCAGCACGCACGCGTCGTTGACGAGGTAACGCGTGGGAAAGTTGTCGGTCCCGTCCACGATTACGTCGTAGCCGGCGAACGTCTCGAGGGCGTTGGTGCTGTTCAGGGCACGCTCGTGCCGGATGATCGTCAACTCGGGGTTGATCGCCTGGAGCTTTTCCTGGGCGCTCGTGACCTTGGGCCGGCCCACGTCGGAGGTGAAGTGGATGATCTGGCGCTGGAGGTTCGAGACGTCGACGACATCGAAGTCGACCAGTCCGATCGTGCCCACTCCCGCCGCGGCGAGGTAGAGCGTCAACGGCGAGCCGAGCCCGCCCGTGCCGATGCAAAGCACCCTCGAGGCTTTCAGCCGCTGCTGCCCCTCCATCGCCACCTCGGGCATGATCAGGTGGCGCGCGTAACGCTGGATTTCCGGCGGCGAGAGGGGAGCGGCGGCGGGGCGGTCGCCGAGGAGGTCGATTGCGTCTGGATTCATGGCTCTAAGACGTAGGCTCTTGAGGAAGCAGGGGGTAAATCTGCACAAGGAGGTCGAATACGTGCTTGGTGGCGGCTTCCCGGCCAGTTGCGTCGCGCGATCGGATCGTGTCGACCAGCGAGCGCGGCAGACAACTTGACCCTGCGCCCGGGCGAGCCCGGTCAAATGGCGGGATCCGATCGCGGAACGTCTTCCAGCTTGTCGTAGACCTCGACGGCGAGCAAGGTGCAACCAATGGACTGAAGGCTGAGCGGGGGGATCGCTTCGGACCAGGACCGGTAGACCCACGAGCCATCTTCCTGCTTGTGATAGAACTCGAAGCGCGGCGGCGTTTGGCTCACCATGACATATTCGCGGAGCGTCGGGATCGACGGATAGCTCAGGAACTTCTCTCCGCGGTCGTAGGCTTCGGTCGACTCGGAAAGGACTTCGAGGATCAGAATGGGGTTCAGGAGGATGTCGTCTTCGTCGTCCTCGTAGAGCTCGGGGCCGCAGGTCACGACGACGTCGGGATAGAGGTAAAACTCTCCTCCGCGAACGGCGACTCGCATGTCATTCGCGTAGTTATTGCAGCGGCGCCCCTTGAGTTGCGCGACGAGCGAGCCTGTGATGTTAGACACGATCCGGTTGTGCTTGCGACTCGCGCCCGCCATCGTGACGACGTGCCCTTTGTGGTACTCGCTCCGCTCTTGGGCGAGACGCTCGCGCCGGAGGTACTCTTCGCGGGAGATGGAGGGAAGGGCGATCGCGGCCATCGGTTTGTACCCGTGGGCGGTCCTGGATTCAAATCCGAACTCGTCGCTATTCTACTCGAAGAACCCCAGGACGACGAGCACGAGCCCCACAAGCGCGACGACCACCGACACGCCGACGATCGGCAGCGCGAGGTGCTCGGAGCGCTCGTTGTTTGCCAGGACGTACCAAGAAAAACGGCCCGTGGCGAACACAACTTCGACGAGGACGGCCCCTGCGACGCGGCAGGTGTGGGTGTAGACGGTCAGGAGCGTACCACGGGCCGGGTAGATCGCCTTCCCTGTGATCAGGTTGAACGCCACGAGCAGGGCGAGGGCCGCCGGGAGGACGAAGCCCGGGAAGAAAGCCTCGGTCGGCGTGTCCTTCACGGTCCAGTCCTTTCGCGCTTCACGCGCGAGGCTGATACCGTCCAATCAACAGGCTCGCGTTGTGTCCGCCAAAGCCGAAGCTGTTGGACATGACGCGATCGACACGGGCCTCGCGGGCGACGTTGGGGATGTAGTCGAGGTCGCAGCCCTCGCCCGGGTTCTCGAGGTTGATGGTGGGGGGAAGCACGCCGCGTTCAATCGCGAGCGCCGAGATCACGGCTTCGACGCCGCCGGAGGCCCCGAGCAGGTGCCCCAGCTCGCTCTTGGTGCTGGAGATCTGGAGCTTCTTGGCGTGCGGCCCGAACACGAGCTTCATGGCCTTGGTCTCGGCCAGGTCACCCAGCCCGGTGCTCGTGCCGTGGGCATTGATGTAGTCGATCGACTCGGGGCCGAGGCCGGCGTCTTCGAGGCAAAGCTTCATGGCGCGGGCGGCGCCCCGGCCTTCCTCGTCGGGAGCGGTAATGTGTGACCCGTCGGCCGACATGCCGTAGCCGAGTACCTCGGCGTAGATCCGTGCCCCGCGCTTACGGGCGTACGACTCTTCTTCGAGGATCAAGATGCCCGCCCCTTCGGCCAGGACGAAACCGTCCCGGTCGCGATCGAACGGACGGCTGGCGCGCTGAGGATCGTCGTTGCGGGTCGACAAGGCGCGCATGGCGGCGAACCCGCCGAGGCCCATGTGGGTGATGGCGGCTTCGCTGCCGCCGGTGACCATGATTTCGGCCTGGTTGTTCTGGATGATCTTGAAGGCATCGCCGATCGCGTTGGCGGCCGATGCGCACGCGGTCGCGATGGCCGAGTTCGGCCCACGCAGGCCCCAGCGGATCGAGACCTGGCCGCTGGCGGCATTGACCATCAGCTTCGGAATGGTGAAGGGGCTGATCCGCGAGGGCCCCTTTTGCATCATCACCGAGTGCTGCGACTCGAACTCGTTGAGTCCACCGATCCCCGAGCCGATGATCACGCCGGAGGCGTATGCCGGCAGGGTGGTGAAGTCGACGCCCGAGTCGGCGACGGCCGCGATACTGGCGGCCATCGCGAACTGCGCGAAGCGGTCGAGGTGCCTCGCTTCCTTCACACCGAACCGGGTCGCCGGGTCCCAGTCGCGCACCTGGCCGCCGAAGTGGACCTTGAACTCGGTCGTGTCGAACAGCGTCAGCGGCCCAACCCCGCTCCGGCCCGCGCAAAGCGATGACCAGAACTCGTCGAGCGTATCGCCCAGGGCCGTGACCACCCCCATTCCGGTGATAACGACCCGGCGTGGCGTTCCCATCATGTTACTTCGTGTGTTCCTGAATGTAATCGATCGCTTGGCCGACCGTCTGGATCTTCTCGGCCTCTTCGTCGGGGATCGTGATGTCGAACTCCTCCTCGAACTCCATCACGAGCTCCACGGTGTCGAGCGAGTCGGCCCCGAGGTCGTTGACGAAGGAGGTCTCCCTGGTCACCTGATCCTTGGCGACACCCATCTGCTCGCTGACGATCTCGATCACACGTTCTTCCACGGACACGGGCGAACCTCCTGGTCTACTAAATAATAGTGGCTTGAGGATGGGGCGCCCCCGACCACATCGGCGGCCCGGGTTCCGGCGCCAAGCCCCCGTCAGCGCAACTCAAGCCGTTGAAAAAGACCCGCAACCCGGACCGGGGCAGGGACGCCACCGCTTTCGGGTCGTGGATCTACCTGTCTGCCTCTTGGGAAGCGGCGGTCCTACCTTCGCCAGAAGGGGGTTCCACCGCAAAACGACTTAACTTATCAACCCCCGGCCCCCTTGTCCACCGTTTGCCGACGCCAGGGCCGGCCTGCATCGGTTTGCTTGAAGAGCGCGGCCCGGTAGGGCCAACTCATTTTTTCCAGGAGGCTCCTGCCCGCGTAGGGACGACCCCCACGGTCAAGCCGTCATGCCGCCGTCGACCGCAATGACTTGACCGGTGACGTAACTCGCGCCGGGGCCGGCCAGGTAGCAGACCAGGTCGGCGATGTCGTCGGGGGTGCCGAGCCGCCGGACCGGAATCCGCTCCTTCACCTCGGTCTTGATCTTCTCGGGAAGGACTTCGGTCATATCGGTCGTGATGAAGCCTGGGGCGACGACGTTGACCGTGATGTTCCGGGACGCGAGCTCGCGAGCGATCGTACGGCTGAAGCCAATGACGCCGGCCTTGCTCGCCGAGTAGTTCGCTTGCCCCGGGTTGCCCATCAATCCGGAAACACTGCTGATGTTGATGATCCGCCCGTAGCGCCCTCGCATCATGATCGCGCCGACCGCGCGGGCGAAGAGGAAGGTGCCCTTCAGGTTTGTGTTGATCACGTCATCCCAGGCCGAGTCGTCCATCCGCAGCATCAGCCCGTCGCGCGTGACGCCCGCGTTATTGACCAGGACGTGGATCTTCTGGAATTTCGCTTCGACCTCGTCGACCACGCGCTGAACGTCGGCCGAGTCGGCGACGTTCGCCGCCCACCCTTCGGCCGTGCCGCCCGCTTCACGGATCGCCTGGAGCGTCCCCGCGAGGGCCTCGGCCGTGCGGGCGACGCCCGCGACCGTCGCGCCACACGAGGCGAGCCTCAGCGCGATCGCCCGGCCGATGCCGCGGGAGGCCCCCGTGACGAGCGCCACCTGTCCGGTCAAGTCCACACGACATCCTGGGGAAGCGGCTGCGCCATCGGCCATGTTCGGGAGCGTCCTCGTCCGCGAGCGGCTGGATCGCCGGAATGTTCACCGGCAACACGGGTTCGGAACGTTATAATCGGCTCCGGCGCCGGCGATCAACCCCAATCCCACGCGCCGCCGAACGCTCGGACGCGAGCGCGGCTGCTTCCAGTCGTCGGCCAGGTCGAGCAAACGGGCCAGCGCTAGCTCGAACCCCGGCAGGAGCGGGGTCCGGTAAACACCATTCGCCTCGATCACCCGTTCCGACGGCTCGGCGGGCGGGGCGCAGAACACCGTCATGATCCGGCGGAACCGGTCGATGATCCAGTACTCGCGGATTCCGAGAGCCAGGTACTCGCGGCGCTTCTCCTCGTGGTCCCGAATGCGGTCTCGCTTTCGCTTCGAGACGAACTCAACCGCAATGGCCGGGACGTCGGTCTTGGGGTCCGGCGGACGGCCAAGTCCGGCCCAGATCACGCGGTCGGCCTTGCGGCGGCTATCGGCAAGTTGGAGATAACGCTCCGGCAATGTCTTGTCGAGCACCGTGCCTTCAGGGTTCAACTCCTGGTAGGTACGGAGGAGGTGTCCCAACTCCTCGTTGGGATCGCTTTCCGCTTCCGACGGAATCGGATTCACGACGAGGACTCCGTGGATCAGCTCGTAGTCGTAGAGCTCGTCGTAGGCCGTGATCGCGTCGAACTCCTCCGGCGTCATCAACATACCGTTGGAGTGGCGACCAATCCGGGGGATGCTCCGGACGCGCGACGTGCTCATGATGGAGCCTCGCGAGGCGGGAGGCGGAGTTGAATCTCAACTTCTCACTCTAAACCACCCGCGGTGCGAGATTCAACGTGCCGGGATGCTCGTGCAAGGCACCTTCCGATCGATCCGCTTGAGCAGGCCGGTCAACACGCGGCCGGGGCCGATCTCGTAAAAAGTATCGAACCCGTCTGCCAGCATCCGGCGCATGGAATCGTCCCACCGGACCGACTGCGTGACTTGGCCGGCCAGGGCCGCGCGGATCTGGTCCGGGTCGTCCGGATGAGGTGTGGCGCTCACGTTCGAGTAGACGGGAATTCGCGGTGGCTGAATATCCGCGCTGCCGAGGACCTCGGACAATCGTTCGTCGGCCGGCTTCATGAGCGGGGTATGGAAGGCACCGGCGACGGCCAAGGAGATCGACCGCGAGGCCCCCAACTCCGTCGCGATCGGTTCGAGCTGCTCGAGGGCCGACTTCTCGCCCGAGACGACGATATTGCCCGGCCCGAGGAGGTTTGCCTTCCACGCCCTCCCGTGCGGTGCCAGGCGACGGCACAGTTCGTCAACGGCCGCCTCATCCAGGCCGAGCACGCTCGTCATGCCGCTGGGCGTCGCCAGCGCCGCCGCCTGCATGGCCTCGCCGCGGCGCCGAACGATCCGCAGGCCGCTCTCAAAGTCGAGCGCGCCGGCGAACACGAGGGCCGTGTACTCGCCCAGGCTCAAGCCGGCTGCGCCCGCACAGGCTTCCACGACCTCCGGCTGCTTGGTCTTCAGGTCCTCGAGCGCTGCGAGGCTCGCGACGAAGATCGCGGGCTGGCTCATGTCGGTCGCTTCCAGGGCCTCGGCCGGGCCCTCGAAGCAGAGCATGCGCAGGTCGATGCCCAGGATCTCGTTCGCCCGGTCGAACAGCGCGCGGACGGCCGGGAGTTCGTGCTCGAGCGTGCGGCCCATGCCGACGGCCTGCGCACCTTGGCCGGGGAACAGGAACGCGGTCTTTGCCATCGGTTTCGTCCCTTCTCACGCAAAAAACGCTGGTCGCGATGACGCTCAACTCTTGGGCCCGGCGGCCAGGCGCTCGGTGATCAACGCCGTGAGTGTATCGTCCGACATCGCTCCCGCGACCCGCAGCGCGTTCTTGATCGCCCGCGATCCGGACGAACCATGGCAAATAATGCATGCGCCCCGGATGCCGAGCAACGGTCCGCCGCCGAACTCCTGGTACTCGAACCGCGTCTTCAGGCCCTTCAAGCTGCCGCCGACCTTCTGCCCAACCTCGGCAGGCAACTCCGGTAACAGCCGGGCCACTTCCTGCTTGAGCGTGGCGAACAAGAACTCGACCGCCCCTTCGCCGGCCTTCAAGAGCACGTTGCCGACGAAACCTTCGCAGACGATCACGCGAGCATGCCCTTCGTAGATATCGCGCCCTTCGACGTTGCCGACGAACTGGCTCGCGAGCGGACTGTTCTGGTACAGGGCGCGCGTCGCCTTCGTTAGGTCGGTTCCCTTCTCCTCCTCGGTCCCGACGTTTAGGAGCCCGATCCGCGGGTTCGTGACGCCGAGGATCGTCTCGGCGTAAATCGCCCCCATCACCCCGTACTGGTACAGGTCCTCAGCCTTGGCGTTCATGTTGGCGCCGACGTCGATGATCACGATCGGCCCCTGGTGCGACGGGAAGATCGCTGCGATGCCCGGCCGGCGCACGCCGGGGAGGAACATCTTGGCGTTGAACAGCGCGGAGGCGACCATCGCGCCGGTGTTGCCGGCGGAGACGACCGCCTTGACGTCGCCCCCGGCCATCAGGCCCCAGCACTTCGAGATCGAGTTGTCCCGCTTTTTCCGCAGGGCCTCGACCGGTTTGTCCTCCATGCCGATGACTTCGCTCGCGTGGACGATCGGCAGGCGGTCGCGGGGCGCGTCGGGGTGCTTCGCCAACTCAGCCTCGACACGCGCGCGCTCGCCGACCAGCACGACGGTCATCTCCGGCTCGTCGCGGACGGCCTCGACGGCGCCGGTGACTATCGGTCCGGGGGCATGGTCGCCCCCCATCGCGTCCAGGGCAATCCGCATGGAGACGGCCTCCGAGTCGGGCGAAAGCGAACAAGTCGGTCGGTTCAGACGAAGGCGGGATGCCGAAAAGCGGGACGGCTCCCCGACTTTTCGCATCCCGCAGCGATCACCGCGCCAGGGTCGTGTCAGGGAGTCCCCGCGCACACCGGCAGCACAGCGAGCCCTTGCTCATATTAGGTGTCTCGGTGGGGCACCGGGGCTGGTCCCGGACCCGGCTCCCGAGCGCGGGTCATCCTATGGGATTCAGAATCACACTGTCAAGAACCCGACAGCCTCGAACCGCTTCCTGTGCGATTGCGGTTCCAACGTGCCATGAAATCCGACCGGCTACGATGGAGCCCGGTAAGTGTCTTTCTCTCGAGGTTCCCCGGAGATTAGGATCGGGGCCGCAGCACGCGAGGCATGCGGCGCGATCGATCGGGGTGGGTGCTCGAAAGGAGATCGTCGTGGAAGAAGGCCCGGAACCTCAGGAGTGGGTCGAACGGTCGGTCGAGCACGGACACGAACATGCGGCGGAGGCCGGGCACGCGCGCTCGGAGGCGCTCGTGCCGGCCCTCACGGCGGCGATCTTGGCGGTGCTGGCAGCGCTCGCGTCGTTGCTCTCGGGAAACGCCGCCAACCAGGCGCTGGTGCTCCAGACCCGCGCGGCGGATCAGTGGGCCTACTACCAGGCGAAGAGCACCAAAGAGCAGGTTGCGGACACCGGCAGGACGGTGATCACGTCGACCGCCGAACTGCTCGGTGCCGAGCCGCGGCGGGTCCAGGATCAGGTGGAACGGCTGCGGCAGGAAGTCGAGCGCTATCACCGGGAGAAAGAGGAGATCGGCCGCCAGGCCGAGAAGCTCGAGGCCGAAAGCGAACGGATGTTCCACAAGCACCACCGGTTCGCTTCGGGCATCGCGTCGCTCCAGGTCAGCATCGTTCTGGCGTCGATCACGATTCTCGTCCGCTACCGGGGGTTGCTCTGGTTGAGCCACCTCGGCGGCTTGGTCGGCGTGACCTTCGCGCTGCTCGGCTGGCTCGGCTGAAGGCGACCGATCAGCGGCTGCCCGGTCTCGCGGCGTCCGGCTTGTTGGGGGTATCGGCCGGCGGCTTGTTCGATGCGGACTTGGGCTTCGTGACCGAATCGGGAATATCGACTCTGGGCGCCAAGAACGGCAGCGTCTCTTTCCGGCGGCCTCCCTTGAGCTTGACCACAACCGGGTCGGTGAGCTTGCCCCCTCCCAGCTTGATCATGTGTGTCTCTTTGTGCTCCTGGGCTGTCCCCTCGTGCGTGATGACTTCGAGCTTGACGTTCGAAGCGGGCTTTTCGTCGTTGCTGTAGATGGTCTCGATGCGGACCGAGTAGTCGCCGTCGAACGCCCGAGGGCACACGTAAACTTCCAGGGGGTGTTTGCCGTAGCCGTTACGAATGATCGAGCCCCCAAAGACCGTCCTCGGCGTGCGATAGCGGGCCGTCGAGACCCCTTCGGGCTCCTCGACGACCAGGTCGAGGTCGGCATCCCCGAGCCAAGTCAGCCGGATGAACAGGTCGCGCGCCTCCGACGCGGTCAAGCGGTTCAATAGCTCGCTGGCCTCTGCGCTCCGGCCATCCTCTCGCAGCGTTCTCGCGAGCGACTCGGCCCCTTGATGAGCCTGGCCGCGAAACCGTTCGTCCAGACCGGGCCAACCCAGCCCCAGCACTTTCTCAACCGCGTCGGACATGCGTTGCGGGTCCTTGGTCTTGAGCGCCAGGTTGAGCGACATCAGCATCGGCGGGGCCTGGTGGGGGACCAGCTTATAGGCCTTGTCCAGCAACGCCCCGACCCGCTCGTAGTTGCCGTTGAGCATCAGCATGTCGGCCGCGCTCACGATGTTGTTGGGGTTGTCATCCTTCAGAGCCATGTCGGCGGCGTAGCCCAGGTATTTCCTGACCTCGTCCGGCCGGCCGCCGTTGAGTTTGAGGGATTGTGCGAGGGCCTCGTACATCCACGGCTCGATCATCTTTGGCCGGTAGATCATGTAGGCGGAGAGGGCGGCCTGAACGTCGGCGTGCTTGCGGTTCACGTTCAGGAGCCTCAGCGTCTCGCAGAGGTCCTTCAACTCCTGGTGGTCCGGGTCTTTGTACTTCTTGGGACTCGGGCGGTAACGACCCGACTTGTAGTAGTCTTCCCAGAATTTCCAAGGGTCGACGTGCTGGGGCCGTGCGGGGGCCGCATTGGCCGCGCCGGGCAGGATCGGGATCAACCCCTCCCGTGGCGCGGTCGGCGCGGCCCCGTGGATGGCGGGCATGCCATCGCGGTCAGGCTTTGCCCGTTTCGACGATGGTCCGGAAATGGCACCGGGGGCGGGCTGCGGAGTGCGGCCCCCCCCCGGTACGGTAGGTTGGGTTGACGCGGCGCCCCCGGAAGGGCGATTAGCACCCTCTAGCTGCTTTTTTTTTCCGTGAAGCTGCTCGGCGCGCTTGGGTCTTCCGGCGGAACGGACATCATGCCCATGCCGCCCATGCCCATGCCGCCCATGCCGCCGCCTCCCATACCACCCATGCCACCGCCCATCATGCCGCCGCCCATACCGCCGCCCATCATGCCGCCGCGGCCACCCATGCCACCGCCCATACCGCCGCCCATCAGCGACATCGGGATGATCGCCAGGTCCGCAACCGGGTACACCCGGATCTCCGTCGGCTGGTCGTCCGACGACTCCGACGTGATCGTCAGCATCCCGTCCTTCACCGTGTACGTCAGACCCAACTGCTTCAGCAGCAGCCGTAGCGTCGTCTTCAGCGGCACGCCCTCCAGGTCCAACTGCACGGGCGACTGCATCGTCTTCTCAGCCTCTTGCAAACCTACCGGGTCCACGTAGATCGGGATCCCCGAGTCGTTCGGGCCCTGCGTCGCGCTCTTGATGTACTTCAGCACGTCTTCGAGCGGCGTTTCGTTGGCGAACGACATCGAGATCGGCTCGTCCAGCTTCGCAATGATGCTCTTGGTCTTCGGGTCCCGGTCCAGCAGGTCCACCGCCTTGCCGTAACGCTTGATCCGACGCTCCGAGAGCGCCCGCCACACCTCCGCGTCCGGATACTCGATCGTCAGCGTGTCCGGGAACGGGATCGCGCCGCGGTCCACGTCCTGGAGCGAGAGCATGAACCGGTACTCTTTGATCTGCTCGAACGCCAGCGCCTGCGCCAGGAACCCGGTCGTCTGCGCGACGAACATGCCGGCGCGGGGGGCCGTACTCTGCGGTGCGAGCGCGCGGGCCTTCTGGGCCAGCAGGCGGGCGTCGCCGAACGGGGCGGTGCTGGCGACGATGTCGCCGAGACCACCGTTGTACAGCGCGTTGTATTGGCCCAGGGCCATCAGGCTGTCGAACTGAACCATCATCGTGTTGACGGTGTCCTGGTTGCGGGCCACCAGATCCAGGGCACGCGCCTGCTGTTCGGCCAGCGCTTCGCGGCGGAGCGCCTCGGCGCGCTCGGCGTCAATGCGTTCCTCGGCCCGGACGGTGGAGAGGATCTGGGCCTGGATGCGCCGGTCCAGCGCGTCGAGCGAAGCCTGTGGGACCTGCGGGGCGCTGCGCACCACGGACTGGGCCAAACGCAGGGTGTTGAGCGCGGGCGCCGGCTTACCCACCGCCACAAACAACTGTTGGCGCCGGAGGGGCTGGTCGAAAAAGGTTTCGAACTGCTGGGGTGCGAACACC
>JARLIH010000366.1 GCA_031291845.1 Isosphaeraceae bacterium
ACAGGTTCGCGCCGTCACCGGGGTAGCCGATGAAACCCTTCTCCTTCGCGAGCCCGATCAGCAGCGGTAGGAAGCCGGCACGATCGGTGGTGCTGTGCGCGATGGTAGGAATCCGGACGATCGACGACCGCACGCCCCGCTCCGCGAGGCCGACCACGGTGAGCTCCACGATGTTACGAACACGCAGGGAACCCTTGTACTGATCGCCACCGGGGGGAAGGGCCGGATGCTCCTCTGTCGCCGGTCGTCCCAAGAAGTGGGCCCCAGGGGCTGGCCAGCCTATGTTTGTGGGCGAGCCAATGCTCCCCGACACGACCAACGGCTTTCCGGTCCCCGCCAGTGCCTCGCCGTACGCGAGCATGATCTGGTGCTCCGCGGCGGCCACTGCGTCAATCCCTCCGGAGGGAAGTAGGTCTTGCCTGTGCGCGACATGGATGACGCCGTCGGACTCCGCCGCCGCCGCCTTGAGCCCATCGAGGTCGGAAATATCCCCGCGACGCACCTTGGCGCCGAGCGAGGACACCGCCGCCGCGGACTCGTCGGATCGGGCCAGGCCTGTGACATCGTGGCCGGCGGCGATGAGCTCGGGGATGATGTACGAACCAATATGGCCTGTCCCGCCGGTGACGAAAACATGCATTTCCTGCTCCTCGTGAGTGATGTGAGAAGTGGTGCGCCGGGCGCGCTCAGCCGAGAAGGCTGACGCCGATCGAGAAGTGTGTGTGGTTGATGGAGTGGGCGACGAGGCCCAGCGACAGAAGGCAGACGTGCTCCAGCGTCCGCGCCATGGGCAGCGGCCCGGTATCCATCGGGCGTAGTCCGAGGCTCTTGATGAACGCCGAGACGCGTGCCTTCGCCTCCGCGTCGTCCCCGGCGATGAATACGTCCAACGGGTGGCCTTCGGAGGGACCGGCAGCCAGGACGTGGGAGAACTGGGTGTTGAACGCCTTGACGACATCCGCATCGGCAGGGGCGGCTTTGGTGATCTCCTGCGCGCCGAAACTGCCCTCAGGGGTGACAAAGCTCATGTGGTCGGAGGCGACGGGGTTGGTGATGTCTACGAGGAGCTTGCCCGCCAACCCTTCACCGTACTGCTTCACCACGTCGAGAACGGCTGGGTAAGGGACCGCTAGGATGACAATGTCCCCGGCCGGGGCGGCGCCGAACGTGCCCGTCGTCGCGCCAGCTCCGACCCGCTCGGCTAGCGCCCGCGCCTTCGCGGCGTCGCGATTCATCAACTCAACGGTGTGTCCGGCCCTGGCTGCTAGGCCGCCAATCGCGGCGGCCATGCCGCCCGATCCGATGATGCTGATGATGCTCATGTTCGTATTCTCCCCTTCCAGCCGGTCGTTTTGATCGTGTCCGATTTAATCGAATGCGATTCAATGCTAGCGTCCGACTGGTGCAAGTCAAGAGCATCCGATATAATCGGGTACGACTCATGGTGGCCGCGACGTCACAAGCCCTGGAGGAATCCGTGACCCGTTCCCCAAAGGGCGAAGCCAAAGGCCCAAAACTCTCGAAGTTCCTGTGCTTTGCGGTCTATTCGGCCAATCTGGCGTTTGGCCGCGCCTACAAGCCGATCCTGGATGCGGTCGGCCTGACCTACACCCAGTACATCGCGATGGTGGCCCTGTCGGAGCAGGACGAGCAGACCGTGAGCGAGCTCGGAGAGAAGCTGTTTCTGGAATCCAACACGCTGACGCCAATCCTCAAGAAGCTGGAGCAGACTGGCAATATCAGCCGCATCCGCGATCCCGCCGACGAGCGGCAGGTGAGGGTGAGCCTGACCGCAGCCGGCCGGAGCCTGCTCAAGAACGATCTCGGTAGGGCGCTGGTCGAGTCCTGCGGCTTAGGTGACGAGTTCTCCGCCGTGCAGAAGAACGTCGTCAGGCTGCGCGACAATCTGCTACGCAACACCAGAGGCAAGCAGGATGCGACGTAGGGGAACGAAACGGGGACGTAGCTTATTTTCCGCGGATTTGTCCCGTTCGGGCCACTTCATCGTATGCTTCTTTGCCCGAACCTTACAATGAGCCAATTAGTGCCGGATGGGGAATGCATCCACCCAGTGCGTCTATGATCCTCACCCCAATGATGCGCAACAGCGTTGAGTCCAGCGCCCGTACCATGCCGGCGTCGTCCTACGAAAACGCCCTCGAACCACCTCGTCCTGCGTAAAGATGGCGGAAAAATACATGTCCATAACAGCAAAAGGGCTCACGCCTCTCGACGTAAGCCCTTTTGCTGTATGCCGAAGAGAGGACTTGAACCTCCACGGGCATGGTTAGCCCACTAGGACCTGAACCTAGCGCGTCTGCCAATTCCGCCACTTCGGCTGCACGAGCTTTTATAATGGTCCGGCCCGCTGAGCGTCAAGTGGTGAAGGCGATGTGAGGCTCGAACATCGTCGTCACGGTGAGAAGAATCGGCATAATCGAGCGAACCGCGCGGCGAGTCGAGGCGTGGGCCGCACGGTACAGTTTTCCCAGGGGGAAGAACCCGCGCAGGTGGAGCGACGACGGCGAGAATACCGCTGTTTTTCGCACGGGCGCCGGCGGACCGTCGTCGATACGTAAGTGCTCTCTCCCAAGGCGATCGTCCCGGCCGCGGCTCTCTCACGTCGGCGGATGGTCTTGGCCTTGCCGACTCGTTGACTGCGATCTGCCGTGCGGCCGTTACGGCGGCCCGGGCGGATTTTGCGGTCCTGCCGGACGACACAGGAAGGATAACCAAACGCTAACGACCTGGAGGGTCCGTCCATGAGGATCTGCGCCGCGATTGTCCTGGGATCTAGCTTAGGGTTCCCCGCGCTCGCCGCGGCCCAAGCGGCACCTGCCCCGCCCGCGGTTCCCGTCCCCGTCCCGGCTGCGACGCCCGCGGCCCCGGCGGTGAATCCGGCCCCGACGCCGCCCACGCCCCCGGCGTTCGTGCCGCCGCCGCCCCCCACGACGGCTCCTGCTACGCCCGTGCCCGCGCCGACCCCCGCTCCCGCGGCTCCCGCCCCCGCGGCATCGGCATCGGGCTTCGAGTTCGTCCTCGGCGGAGCCCAGAACGGCGTGGCGCCGTATACCCACGGCTCGGCGAAGACCGAGGAAGGGAAGATCGACGTCACCACGGAGCCGAACGTGCTCAAGCTGGTTCTCACCGGCGGCGTCGGGGCCAACGTTTTCTTCGGCATCGAGTCGACGGCCGTGCAGACGTTCTCGGTCAACCAGGAGTTCGATATCACGTCGACGGACCCGGCGGTGAGTCAGGTCGTGCTGACGCTGGATAGCGGGCTGGTCGGGTTCGTTCGCGCGAAGCACAAGGGGTCGGCGTGCGTGCAGGTGGCCAGCGTGACCATCGCTCCGGTGGGCTGGTCGACGACGCCGCTCTCTTTGGCCCACCCCCAGCTCTGCGTGGCGGGGCCGTCCCCGGTCCATGGGGAGCCGGTCGGCATCCTGAACAAGGATCCGGTGTCGTCCATCACGAGCCCCCCGATGCCGCTGGGCCGCTACGTGATCCAGGCCAACTTCTCCATCCAGGCGGACGCGTGCGGCTTCCTCGACGGACACTCCACGGCGATTTTCTCGCCGGAGCCCACCGAACTCGACCCCTGGGAGCGCGAGCACGACATGTTCAAGGGTGAGGACAAGGCCGGCTACGGCTTCACCACGATCCTCACGGCCTCGCCGGTGGACGGCAAGCCTGTCGCCAACGCCTGGGAGAAGCACCTGAAGACGGTGAAAGTCGCCAAGCGGAACGCGAAGCCGAACCAGGACACCGTC
Source organism: Isosphaeraceae bacterium (assembly GCA_031291845.1). GTDB lineage: Bacteria > Planctomycetota > Planctomycetia > Isosphaerales > Isosphaeraceae > DAIDJG01. The sequence continues at coordinate 3,771 of JARLIH010000366.1, forward strand.
ACGCGCTGATGGCCGCTCTACACACGTCCCGGCACAACGAGAACGGCCGGCCCTACCAGGGCCGGCCGTTCGCTTGCGCGCTGGACGTCGGATGTCTCAGATGAACTCGTTGATCAGGTTCTCGAGCATCTCCTGCCGCCCGCTGGCGTTGCGCGACGCTTCGCCCTTGGGCATGATGTACTCCTCCAGGTCGGCGAACGAGGCGTGGCCGGTCTCGATCCGGCGGCCGAGCTCGCTGTCCCAGCTCTTGTAGCGGTCCTTGACGAAGGAGGCCAGCCGTCCGTCCGCGATGATCGCGTGGGCGATCTTGAGGCCGCGGGCGAACGCATCCATGCCGCCGATGTGGGCGTGGAACAGGTCGACCGGCTCGAAGCTCTCCCGGCGCACCTTGGCGTCGAAGTTGACGCCGCCCGTCGTGAACCCGCCCATGCCGAGGATGCAGAGCATGCACTGCGCGGTCAGGTAGATGCTCGTCGGGAACTGGTCGGTGTCCCAGCCGAGAAGGGGGTCGCCCGTGTTGGCGTCGATCGAGCCGAGCGCCCCGGCGCCGATGGCCACCTCGAGCTCGTGCATCATCTCGTGCCCGGCGAGCGTGGCGTGGTTCGTCTCGAGGTTCAGCTTGAAGTACGGCAGCAGGTCGTAGGTGCGCAGGAAATTCAGGCAGGCGGCCGCGTCGGAGTCGTACTGGTGTTTTGTCGGCTCTTTCGGCTTCGGCTCGATGTAGAACGGGCCCGCAAAGCCGATCTCCTTCTTGTAGTCGACGGCCATGTGCAGGAAGCGCGCGAGGTGGTCGATCTCCCGCTTCATGTCGGTGTTGAGGAGTGTCGAGTAGCCCTCGCGTCCCCCCCAGAACGTATAACCAGCGCCCCCCAGGTCGTGCGTCACCTCGAGCGCTTTCTTGACCTGGGCGGCAGCGAACGCGAACGCGTCAAGGTTCGGGCTCGTCGCCGCGCCGTGCATGTAGCGGGGGTTCGAGAACAGGTTCGCAGTCCCCCACAGCAGCTTCACCCCGGTCCGCGTCTGCTCTTCCTTCAGGACTTTGACGACCTCGTCGAGGTTGGCGTGACTCTCTTTGAGCGTTTTCCCTTCGGGCGCCACGTCGCGGTCGTGAAACGCATAATAAGGGGCCCCTAGCTTTTCAAAGAACTCAAACGCGACCCGTGCTTTTGTCTGAGCGTTCGCGACCGAGTGACTCCCGTCATCCCAGGGACGCAAGGCCGTGCCTACCCCAAATGGGTCGGACAGCGGATTACTGAACGTGTGCCAGTAGACGACGGAGAAGCGAAGGTGCTCCTTCATCGTCTTATCGCCGACCACCTCGTCCGCGTTGTAGTGCTTGAATTCCAAGGGGTTCCGGGAGAGCGGGCCCCCGAACGCGATCTTCGGAATCTCGGGAAAAAATTCGGACATCGGTAGATCTCGCGAACCTCAAGGGAAAACATGGGTCGAGGGGGAGTTCAAGCGGTAACGCGATAGTCTAAAGCCGGTTGCCGCGAGCGACAACCCCCCAGGGCGATTGCGAAGCCCCAGCGTGAGAGCCGTCGGTGTGTCCAGCGCCACACCCGTCGCGGACTGCGGGCGTGCCGCCCTGATCGATCCAAGAGGGATTTTGCATTCGTCCTATCGTCCCGGGGTTGGCCCTCGCTTCGTTGCGACGGCGAGCCGTTTCTGTTACAAACGATGGCTGTCACTTTTGTGTAAACCTTCCCGCCTGGTCCTACCCGCCATTTTCTCTCGATTCAAGGCATCCCACGGTCATGAGCCGAGTCCTCCTTCTTCGCAGGCTTTCGCAGGCTGTGGCCTGCCGGTGGTCTGCTCGCCCTGTGTGCGCTCAAAGCCTCGGGCGCTGAGCCGTCGGCGGGGCGCGGGTATGAGCCGAAGGTTGTCGCAGAGTCCGGCGATGCCGCGCGAGCGCTCAAGACGATCCGCGTTCCCAAGGGGTTAAGGCTGGACTTGTTCGCGGCGGAGCCGATGCTGGCGAACCCGGTCGCGTTCGGGTTCGACGAGAACGGACGGGTCTTCGTCGTCGAGACGTTCCGGCGGCACGACGGGGTGACCGACACGCGCGGACATATGGGCTGGCTCGACGACGACATGGCGTGCCGCACGGTCGCCGGCCGGGTGGCGATGTAGCGCGAGCACCTCGGCAACGACGTGGAGTCGTACGGCAAAGCGCACGACCGGATCCGACTGCTCGAGGATCGCGACCACGACGGCAGGGTGGACCACGCGACGGTCTTCACCGACGGCTACAACGACCTGACCGACCGTCTCGGAGCGGGCGTGCTGATGCGCAAGGGGGACGCCTATTTCGCGTGCATCCCCGACCTCTCGATTGCGTCTCTCAGGTGAGCGCGTCCGGGGAGACGCGCGTCGAAGCGCTCGCTGCCCTGGAGCGATTGCGGGACCCGCAGCTCGCGTCGGCCGTGAAACGGGCGATGGCGGACCGGGATTCGAAGGTGCGGGTTGCGGGGCAGAAGCTGCTTGCCCAGCCTCAGCCAGAGCAGGCCTTGCCCGTTCTGGAAGTGGTCGTGCGCGACGGGACGATCCCGCAGCGGCAGAACGCCATTGCGCTCCTGGGCGGAATGGCCGGTGACGCGGCGAATCGGGTCCTGGCGGTCTGGCTCGACGCGATGCTTGACCGCAAGACGCCGCCCGAGATCGAGCTCGACTTGCTGGAGGCGGCGGGGCGCAAGGCGTCGGCCGAGGTGGTCGCGAAACGGGACCGCCTGGTGCAGGGACGACCCGCGGACGATCCGCTCGCTCCGTATCGTGAGACGCTGGCCGGCGGCGATGCCCAGCGCGGCGAGAAGCTGCTAAAAGAGGAGGCCGAGGTTTCTTGCGTCCGTTGCCACAAGGTGCGCGGGCAGGGTGGCGAGGTGGGGCCTGAGCTCGCGGGCGTCGGGCAGCGTCACGATCGGCGATGCCTCCTGGAATCGATTGTTGCCCCGAACCGGCAGATCGCGCAAGGGTTCGAGACGCTCGTCCTGGCCACGAGCGATGGCCAGGTCGTCTCGGGCATTCTCAAACGGGAGGACGGCAAGGGCCTTCACCTGGTCTTGGCGGACGGAAAGATGGCGACGGTTGCGAAGGACCAGGTCGAGGAGCGCAAACGGGGCGAGCCGGCGATGCCGGCGGACTTGATCAAGCAGCTATCGAAGGTCGAGCTGCGCGATCTCATCGAGTTCCTGGCCACGGTTCGGTAGGCGAAAGCTTCCCGGCCCGGCTCGGCTTGGGGATCTGGGAATTCGCCAAAACGCCGGTTCGGGGTGGCTTTACGACGGTCGAGCGCTGTACGCTGGATAGATTCGGACGGCGCTGTAAGTCCTTGGGGGCGCGGCGGCCGCTTGGGTTGACAGGAATGGGCGATGGGTCTAGCATTCCCGGTCCCTTCCACGCCACGAAAATGCCGAAAGAACGGGTGGGAGTCGCATGGCGAGTGTCATGAAGAATGATGAGCTGGAGTCGTTTCGGCAGACCCTACAGAGCTTGCGGGCGAGGCTGCGCGGTGACCTCGACCAGATGACGGACGAGGCCCTCCGGCGCGACCAGCCCCAATCGTCGGGCAACCTTTCGAACGTGCCCCTGCACATGGCGGACGTGGGCACGGAGAACTACGACCAGGAATTCACGCTGGGGTTAATCGAGAACGAGCGGGGGACGCTGGAAGAGATCCAGGAAGCCCTGGGCCGGATCGAGGCGGGCACGTTCGGACGCTGCCTCGAATGCAGCACGGCGATTCCCAAGCCGAGGTTGCAGGCCTTACCCTACACGCGCCACTGCATCCAGTGTGCGCGGGACCTGGAGACCCGGGGATGAGCGAAAAGGTGCGCGGGGCTCGTTGGGTGCTCTTTTGGACGATCGCGCTCGGTGGGACCGTGTTCGACCTCGCGACGAAGTCGCTGATCTTCTCGTACGTAGGCCCCCCCCACTCGCGCCCCGTGACCTTGGTCGCGAACGTGTTGGAGCTGCAAACCAGCTACAACCCCGGCGCGCTCTGGGGAATGGGGCGCAATTTGCCGTACAGCAGCCAGATCTTCGCCGGGCTCTCGGTCGTCGCGGCGCTGGCGATCTGCTACTGGCTGTTCGTCAAGGGTGCCTCGGCCGACCGCCGGCTGACGATCGCGCTCGGCCTGATCATGGCCGGTGCGATGGGGAATTGCTACGACCGGCTGTTCCTGGGGCACGTCCGGGACTTCATGCACTTTCACGTCGATCGGATCAATTTCGACTGCGCGATCTTCAACTTCGCCGACAATATGCTCGTCGCGGGGGCGATCATCCTGATGTTCCTGGCCCTTCGGCCGGAGCCGGTTGAGCTGCCGTCCCCTTCTGCGGGGCCGGTTCACTCGGCGTAGCGGCGAGGGGCTTTGCGTACGGGCCCGTCAGGAGACCTCGCGTACTTGGGTGGTAGGCACGGAGTCTGCGACGGGCGCGCCACCCGTCGCGGCGACGGTCGGTCCGCGACTTTGCTATCGTCGGGGCGACTCGTCAGCCCGACTTGAGCAACTGAACCGAGTACTGCTTCAGCTCTCCGTCCAGTTTTTCCAGGTCGCCGAGGTGAGTCCGCGCGTCGTTCAGCCGGAGGTCGCCCGCACGCCGTCCGTAGATGGCCTCGAGATACTTACGGAACGCCGCAGCGCGACCGGTGTCGGCCATCATGTAGTGGACCAGGAGCCAGCTCTCGGCATACGAGAGCAGGATTTTCCCGCCGTCGGGGGCGCCGAACCAGCTCTCGTCCGTGATCAGGCGAGACAGGGGGATCCACCCCAGACCGCGACGGTAGTGCGCGAGGTCTGATAGACGGGTGCGGTTGAGCTGGCCGGGGAGACTACGCGTGCGGGGACGCCGTATCTCGCCGTAGAGCCCGAGGCCCTCGCTGACGCACCGCGGCACGTCACCCTCGCGGTTGAGGAGTCCGGTGTTGTAGGTGAGCTGGTGTGTCGCCTCGTGCGACAGGGTGCGCAGGTTGTCCGCCCAGACGGGAACGTCGCTGTGCGCGCGGGGAACGCTGCGAAAGTCCTGCACGACAAGCCAGTTTGCCTTGGGCACGTAAATGCCGTTCGCGCCATGGGGCGTTCGCTCGGGGACGAACCGCGCGTAGGCCCGTTCGTCCTCGAGGACGACGGCGGTCATCCGCTTGGCCGGATAAGCAACCTTGAAACCGTTGACCTGGAACTGTTCGATGAAATCGCGTGCAACGTCCTCGCAGTCGAGCAACGTGATCCGCAAGTACTCTTCGGGGGCGTTCCCCACTGCAACGTAATGCTTCGAACGCAGGGTGCGGAACGGCTTGAGCCCTTTGGCCCGCGCACGCTCTTCGGCCTCGACGGCCTCGCGCTCGTCGGCCCCCTGCGCACGCGTGGCGGCGGCCGAGGCCAGTGCGCCGGCCAGCCATGTCCTCCGGCTGAGTGTTGGGCCGGTCCTTCCTCGTGGCGGCTCTGCTCGGTTCATCGCGCGCTCCTCAGCCGAACATCCAAGAGATATGGCCCTATCCCGCGTCGATAGCTCGGTCTGCCTAACTTGTCAAGTATAGAAGGTCATTACCCGTCTTCAAAGGGATTGTTGCGGATGCTTGGCCGCCGCGTCGGGCCTTCGATGGCGCGAGAATTTTGAGCGTGCCGGCAGGCCGCGGCGGTTAGAATGGCGTTGCGGTTGGGTTGAGGCTCGCGTGCAGCCTGTGGGCTCCGGGCGAAAGCGCCGGGATGAGACGATGACGGAGAATCGGGACGGGTCCGTGACGCGCTGGATCGGCGACCTGAAGGCGGGCGATTTCGCCGCGGCGCAGCCGCTTTGGGAGCGCTACTTCGAGCGGCTGGTGCGCCTGGCGCGGGGAAAGCTGCGCGCGACCCGCAAGGGATCGCCCGTCGAGGACGAGGAAGACGCCGCGCTCAGCGCGTTCAACAGTTTTTGCGACGGCGCCGCGCGCGGCCGCTTTCCGTTGCTCTCGGACCGAGGCGACCTTTGGCGCCTGCTCGTCGTCATCACCGCGCGCAAAGCATGCGCCCAGGTGCAGCGTCGCACGCGGCAGAAGCGGGGGGCGGGGCACGTGCTGGGCGAGGTCGACCTTGCCGGCGTGCGGGCAGATGCACCGGGGGCGCTGGACCAACTGATCGGCGAGGAGCCGACCCCCGAGTTCGCCGCGATGGTGGCCGAGGAGTGCCGCCGGCTGCTGGAAATCCTCGACGACGATACCTTGAGACGCGTGGCGCTCGACCGGATGGAAGGCTACACGAATGACGAGATCGCCGCGCGTCTCGGCTGCGCCCGGCGCACCGTGGCGCGCCGGCTCGACCTGATTCGCTCCATCTGGTCGGCCGAGGGGTCCGAGACCGATGCGCACGCCTGACCCCGAGGGCCTGGCGCGAGCGCGCCGGGTCAACGCCGCTTGCGAGCAATTCGAAGCGGATTGGAGACGTGGCGAACGGCGGGCAGTCGAGGAATTCGTCCGCGATGGCCTCGACCCGCTCGAGCGCGACGCGTTGCTCGTCGAGCTCCTCGCGCTGGAACGGGAGCTACGCCGTGAGGCTGACGTCTCCGGGGAGATTTCGGAGCCGCGCACGCGGGTCGCCGACAACGCGTCGGAGATCGGCACCCTGCTGGGTCGCTTCCAAGCAGCCGATTCGGACCTCGATGAGACCGTTGCGCTCGAGCCGTCCGGGGTCAACGAACCGGGCGGCGATGCGCATTTCGTCAGCTTCGGCGACTACGAGCTCCTCCACGAGATCGCCCGCGGCGGGATGGGGGTCGTGTTTCGCGCCCGGCAAAAGAGCCTGAAGCGGGACGTCGCCCTGAAAATGATCCTTGCGGGACAGTTCGCATCGGCGGCCGAGCGAGACCGCTTCCTCCTGGAAGCCGAGCTGGCGGCGAACCTGGACCACGCGCACATCGTGCCGATTTACGAAATCGGCGAGCAGGAGGGACGCCTCTATTTCAGCATGAAGCTGGTCGACGGCGAGAGTCTCTCCCGGCGCCTCCGCCACTTCGCCGGCGACCCCGAGGCCGCAGCGCGTCTGCTCGTTACCGTCGCCCGCGCGGTGCATTATGCCCACGGGCGGGGATTCCTGCACTGCGACCTGAAGCCCGCGAACATCCTGGTCGACGGCCAGGGGGAGCCACACGTCACGGACTTCGGTCTGGCCAAGCGCGTGGGCGATAGCACGTTGACCGCGACCGGCGTTCTGCTCGGCACGCCGAGCTATATGGCTCCGGAACAGGCATCCGGCCGGCGCGGGGAGCTTTCGCCCGCGACTGACGTTTACGGGCTTGGGGCCATCCTGTATGAGCTGCTGACGGGCCGTCCGCCGTTCCGCGGTCCGAGCCTGATGGAAACGGTCGGCGAGGTCATGGAACGCGAGCCCCGCCCGCCGCGCCAGGTGCGCACGGGGGTGCCTGAAGGGCTCGAGCGGATCTGTCTTCGCTGCCTGGAGAAGGCCCCGCGCGACCGTTACGCAACGGCCGAGGAGCTGGCTGAAAACCTCGAACGCTACCTGCGAGGCGAGGACATCGAGGGGACGAGCATTCCCGCTCGGCTTCGGCGCTGGACGCGCAGAGAGCCGGAACTGGTGTCGCGCCTGGGCGGCCTGGGGCTGATGGTCGCGCTCAACGAATACAACTATTCGGTCTCGACCGCGCCGAACCCTCGGGTCTACCTGATCGTGCTGGCCGTTCTGCTCGCCTGGGCCCTCGCGTCGTTTGTCTTCCAGGTGCTGGTACGACGGGGTCTGCGGCCCGAGGCGGTTCGCGTTGGTTGGGCGGCGACTGACATCGTGCTGCTGACGACCCTGCTCAAGATCCTCGGCGCCATGGAGTCGACGCTCGTCGTCGGCTATCCGCTCCTGATCGCGGCGTCGGGCCTCTGGTATCGCGTCCGGCTGGTCTGGCTCACGACAGGGCTCGCCATGGCGGCGTACGGCATGCTCGTGCTCGATAAACTCCTGGTCGACCCCACCTGGAGGTCCGCCCAGTTTCCGAACATTTTCCTGGCCGCGCTCGCCGTGAACGGCTTCGTCGTCGCGCGCCAAGTTAAGCGGATCTGCGCGCTGAGCTCGTATTACGAGCGCCGGCCGATCACGTGACCGCTGCGCCGTGCCCAGGGCGGCTCCGTAGGGTGCATGAAATGCACCGTCCCCGTTCGCGCCGAGAGGATAGTGCATTTCATGCACCCTACAAGGAAGGTCGCTCACGTCGGTGGCGGCTGCTGCCCGTTCACCGTATGCTTGCTGAGCCTATCGACCCGCACCTTTGAGGATTGATCATGTTCGCGGGGCCCGTCTGTCACTTTGAGCTCGTACGCATCGCGCGTCGCGGTCGCACGTTCGCCGTGAGGTTCGCATTCGGGCTGTTTTTGCTGGGCGCCGTAGGCCTGAACTACTCCGTGCATTCGGGGCCGGGGAGACCCTGGTATAGCCCCGGCGACCTGACAATATCCGAGATGTCCGAGCTCAGCGAAGCGCTCTTCCTTTCGTTCATGGCGACTCTCTTGGTGCTCGTTCTGGGGCTGACCCCCGGCCTGGTGGCGGACGCGATTGCGACCGAGCGGCAAAGCAAGACGCTGCATTACCTGCTGGCGAGCCGCCTCAGCAGTGCCGAGATCATTTTGGGTAAACTCTTCGCCCGGCTGATCAACGTCGGGGTCTTTCCGGTGCTCGTCCTCCCGGTCGTGAGCCTGTTGACGCTCCTCGGGGGCGTGTCGCCGCCGGCGCTTGTGCTGGGCTACACGGCGCTCGGCGCCACGGCGTACTTCCTCGCCGGGCTGGCGCTACTGGTCTCGGTGCTGACGCGGCGAGCGCGCGAGGCCGTGGGAATCGCCTACATGCTGACGGCGGCCTGGCTGTTCGTGCCCCCGTTTCTCCAGGCGCTGCTGCAAGCAGCCTCGCCGCCTTGGACCGAGGTGGCACACTGGATTCTGTTTGCCGGCGCCTGGGCCGGTCCGCCGACCCCGCTGGGCTTCCTCACGGACGCCAGCGCGACCTTGGGCGGCGGCTCCCAGCAGTTGGCAGCGCACGTCGCTTGGATGGCCGGAATGCAGGTCGTGTACGGCACGCTGTTCGTGCTGCTGGCCGCCTGGCAATTGCGCCCCGCGTTTCGGCGCCACGAGGGACGCGCGGAACGACGAGGAAAAGCCGCCCGGTTTGCTCAGACGTGGTTTCCCCTCCGGCCCTGTGGCGACGACCCGGTCTTCTGGAAAGAGGCGTACTTCGCGGTGCGAGCCGGCGGACTTTCCCGCAACCTCGCTCGAGCGGGCGTGTTTGGTCTCCTCGCGTTGGTCCTTGCGGGCGCGCTCTACGGCTCTGCGGATGCTTTCCGTGAACTGTGGCAGCACGGGTACGGCTTCGGCGATTTCAATATATATCAATCCAGGATGGGGCTGAACTTCGCGCTTCGGTATGGCACACCGGTCCTTTTCGTCGTCTGGATGCTCTGGCTCGGGGGTGTCACGGCCGCGGGGATCTCGTCGGAGCGCGAGCAGGACACCTGGATCAGCCTGCTGTCGACGCCGCTGGAGGCGGGGGAGATCCTGCGCGGCAAGATGCTGGGCCCGTTGCGGGCGACGGCCCATTTCGGGGTCGTCATCGTTGCGCTCTGGATCATCGGGCTGCTGGCGGGCGCGGTCCATCCCCTCGGACTTCTGAACGCGCTTGTCGTCGCGGGTCTTTACGCAGCCTTCATGATCGCGCTCGGCACGTATGCCTCGTTCAAGTGCCAGTCGACGTGGCGGGCGCGGCTCTGGACCCAAGGGCTCCTTGTTGGGCCCCATGTCTGCTGCCTTTTGCCGCTGCCGTCGGCGGGATTGCTCCTCGGAGTGTCACTCTGGTCGTACGCCGAAATCAACGAGCTCTGGAACGCTAAACTGGAGACGGTCCTGGGGAACTTTGGCCCCTTTTCCCTCGCGGTCGTCTGGTATTTCGGCGGTCTGGTGCTCTACGGGGGCGCCGCGTATTTCCTCGCAAGTGCCCTGTATCGGCAGTTCGACCGGGTCGCCGGCCGTCCCCAGCAGGGACCGCGGACGGACGTCGTGCTGAAAGAGTGGAAAGGGAATACAGACAGTGCCGTCGCGGACGATGCAGTCGGCTGAACCGGAGGAGTAAACTCCCACCATTGTCCACGAACGTGAGAGACGTTATGATCTAAGGACCGCTGCTCAATTTGACCCACCCCGGCGAGTTCTGCCCCTGGCCTCGCTGGACCGCCCCGTATCCTCCGTTCGGTCCTACGCCCCAGTCGGCGTGCGTTACCTTCAGAATCCACCGAGGCAAGAACCACCGTACCTGTCGCACGGTTCGACGGGTGCCAAACCGGACCAAGACCCATGGCGAAGCTCTCCTCCTGGCTGTCGGACTATCGAAACCGGCAGTGCGAACTTTATGCGGCGCTGCCCCTTGCCGAAGTCGAACCCGTCGTGGAACTCCTGCGCGACGCACACGCCAGGGGGGCGCAGATCTTCGTATTCGGCAACGGCGGCAGCGCGGCCAACGCGTCGCATTTTGCGACCGACCTTGGGAAAGGGGCCTCGGACGTGTGCGGCACCCGGTTCAAGGTCCTGTCCTTGAACGACAATTCCGCCTGGATGACGGCCCTCGGCAACGACTACTCGTTCGAGGACGTGTTCCTCCGGCAGCTTGAAAACTACGCCCGTCCGGGCGATGTGGCGCTCTGCATGAGCGTGAGCGGCAACTCTCCAAACCTGGTGCGCGCCATGCGCTGGGCGCGTGAGAATGGGCTGGCGACCGTGGCGCTCGTCGGCGGCAAGCGGGGCGCGCTCGCGACGATTGCCGAGCACGTTGTGGTCTTTCCCGACACGCACTACGGACGCGTCGAGGACGCCCAGATGACCGTCTGCCACATGCTGGCCTATGCTTTCATGGAACAGGCCGCCGGCGCGGAGGTTCGTTCATGAGCACGCCCACCGAGACTGCCGCGTCGCCCTCGCGCTGGGCGAGCGTGGAGCTCCCCGGCCGGCTCGAGTCGCGCCCCGAGATCAGCCACGTCCTCTTCGACTTTGACGGCACACTGTCGCTGATCCGGCAGGGTTGGCCCGAAGTGATGGTCCCGATGTTCGTCGAAGCGCTCCCGCGACTGGATGGTGAGTCGGACGAGGACCTTCGCCAGTTGGTGCTCGACGACATCATGCGGCTCAACGGCAAGCAGACGATCTACCAGATGATCCAGTTGGCCGAGCGCGTGACGGAACGCGGGGGCGAGCCTCGCGAGCCGCTCTGGTACAAACACGAGTACCTGCGGCGGCTGGACGCGCATATCAGCGCTCGGACCGACGGGCTCGCCCGCGGCGCCATCCCGGCCGACGACCTCTTGGTCCACGGCGTCCGCTCGTTGCTCGAGCACTTGAAGGCCCGTGGACTTCACCTCTACCTCGCCAGCGGCACCGACGAATACGCAGTGAAGCGCGAGGCCGAGCTGCTCGACGTCACACGTTACTTCGGCCCGAACATCTATGGGGCGCTCGACGACTACAAGAATTTCTCGAAGAAGATGGTCATCGACCGGATCCTGCTCGAACACGGCATCACCGGTCAGCACTTGCTGTCGTTCGGCGATGGTTACGTCGAAATCGAGAACACCAAGCAGGTGGGCGGTCTGGCCGTGGCCGTGGCGAGCGACGAAGCCAACAACGGTTCTGGACGCGTCGACGAGTGGAAGCGGAAGCGCCTGCTGGGCGTCGGCGCTGATGCCGTGATCCCGGATTACCGCGACGCAACGGCATTCGTGGATTACTTGCTGGGACGCTAGTCCCGTCTGTATCGAACGGTTCGTCAAGACCAGGGAACCACGGTGAACGTACAGCCTCTGGACCTGAGCCGGGTGAGGGTCCTCCCCCTCGCCGCGCGTCGTAGCCTCACGCGGGCCGATGAGATCCTGGTCGACCCCGAATCCGAACCGAAGCCGTGCCCCGCGAGCGTGGAGCCGCTCGTCGCGGCCTGCGTGCGAGACGTCCGGGCGGCTCGCGAGCGTGGCGCGGCGGTCGTCTTGATCTACGGCGCGCATCTGCTCCGCAATGGGGCGGCGACGATCCTCGAACGCATGATGGCCGGCGGCTGGCTCACGCACCTCGCGACCAACGGCGCCGGGACGATCCACGACTGGGAGTACGCCTGGTTCGGCGCCTCGACGGAGAGCGTCGAGCAGAACGTCGCGACCGGCACCTTCGGCACGTGGGACGAGACGTCGACGAACATCCATCGCGCCTTGATGGTCGGCGCGCTGGAAGGGCTCGGTTACGGTCGGTCGTTGGGCCGCTACATCCTCGACGACGGCGCGGTTTTGCCGGGTCCGGAAGCGCTCGCCCAGGCCATCGCCAACGAGCCCTCGCACCCTCTCACGTCGGCCCGCGCGGATCTGCTGCGGACGACGCTCGCTCAGCACTGGCCCGCGGGTCGGGTCACGATCGAGCACCGCTGGAAACAGGCATCCATCCTCGCGCAGGCGTTTCGCCTGGGCGTTCCGTTCACGGTCCATCCGGGCATCGGCTACGACATCATCACGAACCACCCGATTTTCAACGGCGCGGTGATCGGCCGGGCGGCGGAGCTGGACTTCAAGCTCTTCGCGGGCTCCCTGCGCAACCTGGAGGGGGGTGTCGTCCTTTCGGTCGGCTCGGCCATCATGGGGCCGCAGGTCTTCGAGAAGGCGTTGAGCTGCGTGAACAACCTCCGTCTTCAAGACGGAGGTGACGTCGTTCGCGGACATTCGTTCTACGTGGTCGACCTTCAGGACGGCGGTGGCTGGGACTGGACCCGGGGCGAGCCCCCCAAGACCAACCCCGCCTATTATCTCCGATTTTGCAAGAGCTACTCGCGGATGGGCGGGGCCTTGAATTACGTGCAGTGCGACAACGCGACGTTCATCCACCACCTGTATCGTCAACTGGCCAAGCCATGAATTCCGAACGGTTCGCCGCCATCGTCGACCGCTATCCGCGCTTGCGCATCGGGATCGTGGGCGACTTCTTCCTGGACCGCTACCTCGAGATCGACCCGGCGAAGACCGAGACCTCGATCGAGACGGGGCTGCCGGCGTATAACGTCGTCCGCGTCCGGAGCCAGCCGGGTGCGGCGGGCACGATCTTGAACAACCTCGTCGCGCTCGGGATCGGCACCATCCACGCGGTGGGTTTCTGCGGCGATGACGGCGAGGGCTACGAGCTGCGCCGGGAACTCGCAGCGCGGCCCGGCGTCGACCTGACGCATTTCCAGACGACTCCCGAACGCCGTACGCCCGTGTACTGTAAGCCCTTGGTTTGCGAGAAAGGCGCGCCGCCGCGCGAGCTCAACCGGTTGGATTCCAAGAACTGGACGCCGACTCCTCCGGACCTGCAGCGCGACCTCGCCGCGCGGGTGCGTGAGCTGGCCCCGTCCGTGGATGTGCTCCTCTTGATGGATCAAGTGGACCTTCCGGAGACCGGCGTCGTCACGCAGTCGGTCGCTAACGCCGCGCTCGCTGCACTCCGGCGGAACGGCAAACTCCTGGTGCTGGCGGACAGCCGCCGGGGCCTCGCCGAGTATCCGCCGGTGGGCTTCAAGATGAACGCGGCCGAGCTCTCTCGCATGTCCGCCGCCGTGTCGGAGGATATTGGTTCCGTCATGAAGGAGACGGCGGACGTCGCGGGGCGGAATGGGCAGCCAGTGTTCGTGACCTTGGCAGAGCGAGGGATCATCGGCGCGGCGCCGGGGCTACCCTCCGAGCACGTGCCCGCGCACCCGGTTCGCGGCCCGATCGATATTGTGGGGGCAGGGGACTCGGTCACCGCCAACCTCGCCGCGGCACTCGCCGCCGGCGCGAACGTGCGCGAGGCGATGGAGCTGGCCATGGCGGCCTCTTCGCTGGTCATCCATCAGCTTGGGACGACTGGTACGGCGTCGGTAAGCACGATCGCGGGGCTGCTGGGGATGTCGTAATCATCGCGGCACGTGGACCGAGCCGCGCGCCGGCATGCCACTTGAGAGATTTCAACTCCTGGCCGAAGCCCGTCTACGGCGGTATGATCAGTTGAGCGTGAACTCCCGTTCCACTCGCTGAGGCCAACGGTCATGACCGGAGGCGACAGCCGAAGGAGCCGGTCGCTGCCGCAGACGTTTCGCTCCCTTCGCGCGGTGGCGAGCTTGCTTCGGGCCATTCTGGCAACACCGCGAGGCCGTCTGCTTGCAAGGGCTGACAGCGTGCTTCCGTGGATTGGCCCGTCCGTCGGTGCCGGCGCGGCGATCGGGGCGGGGCTTTTTCTCAGCTTCGCGTCGGGTCCGGCGTCGGCGTCACGATCCCTCCACGCGCTAATGGGGGGTGCCGTTGGTGCGATCCTGGGTGCGTTTGTCGGCATGATCGGGGCGGTGAGCTTTCCCAGTGCAGCGCCCGGCGTCCAATTCGCCGGTGACGACCCGCGCGACCTCTGGGACGCGTGGCTCGACGAACCGGCGGAGGAGCCGGCTGACTCTCCTTGCGAGGAGCCCGATGCGATCACGACGATGCCGGCAAGGGCACCGGTACGGCCGAGGGTGCGGCTTCACGAGAGTGGTGACGCATTACCCCTCGAAGACGAGCTATTGCCGCTGATCAAGACCAATGCGTGCGGGGCAATCCACATCGCGGGACCGGATGGCTCGGGCAAATCAACGGCGATCCGGCACCTGTCGGCTGTATTGCCTTCGTGGAGTCAGCTCGTTCTACTAGATCAACCCGACGCATCGGTGCTCGCCGGTGCCGCCGCGACTCGCCTTGCCGTCTATGCGTCCGACAAACCGCTCTGTCCCAAGCATCTGGCGACCTATCAGCTTGCGCCCTGGAGCCGGGATGAGCAGATCGAATATCTCTTGTCGGTTGCTCGGGAACGATGTGCTTCGGTGATGGCACGGCTCGCGCTCCGAGAGCAAGAATTCACCGACGCCCCACCGGAGCTCTGGGGGATTGTGCTCGACCGGATGATCGAGGACGAGGCGGTCGAGGGGCCTCGTCAAGCGCTCCGACTGGCCTTGCACGACCGTCTTGGTGATCTCGCTCGGCGGCGTCTCGTGGGTGCCTACTGCTTGGTGGCACTGACGTCGCCGCAGAATCTCCTCGATAATGATGTTGTGGAGGCGAGAAACAGTCTCTTCGATGCGACGCTGGTGCGTTGGCTTCGGCATCACGCGGTGCAGCGGATTCTTGGCGCTGAGTTCATGGCCGCCGAACTGAGCGGCGGCGAGGCTTGCGATTTCTTGGCCGTGCGGCTGCCAACGGACCTTGTTGCCGAAGCAGGCTCGCTCATTTCGAACAACGACATTGCGCTCATTCGTTTACGCACAAACTTGGTGCTGGGTGATCGGACTCGCCACGCGATGGCTGCCAGCTTATTGCACGCAACGGGAACCGACTGGAAGCCCGAGCCCGGGCAGTTGCTTTGCCTAGAGGGTGCAGATCTCACGGGTGCCTCTTGGGCCGGTCTTGACCTGACGCAGGTTTTTCTTCAGAAGGCCGACCTGTCGGGCGCGAACCTGCGGGGAACGAATCTGCGCGGAGGTTGCGTCAGTGGGGCAAGGCTCGAACACGCTCAGCTCTGCGAAGCCGATTTGAGCGGCCTGATCGGCGACTTGGCCGATCTGAGTTATGCAAATTTAATGAACATCAATGCCTTTGCTGTGAACTTGCGAAGTGCGAAACTCAACCGTGCGAACCTCCATCGCGCACAACTCGGAAGTGCCGACTTGAGCCACGCCGACCTGTCGGGCGCGTGCCTGCGCGATGCCTCGCTTAACGGCGCAAATCTGCAAGGCGGCGCGATTGATGGAGCCGATTTTCGGGGTGCGTCGCTGGCCCACGCGTCGTTGCGACGGCTGAAGCTTAGTCGCGCGAATTTTCAGGGTGCTCGGTTCCGAAACGCGATCCTGACCGGTTGCGATCTCGAAGAAATGCAACTCTCCCACGCTCAGTTCCGCGATGCAAATCTTGACGGAGCCTTGCTGACCGGTTCCTACATGCCCAGTGCAGACTTTCGCGCAGCCAACCTTAGAAACACGGGACTCGGCGAGATCGAATGGGAGAACGCCAACCTCAACGGCGCCGATCTGCGCGGGGCGACGTTCCATCTTGGCTCGACGCGCAGCGGACTCGTGAACAGTCCGATCGCGTGCGAAGGGTCGCGCACCGGCTTCTACACCGACGATTTCCATGAGCTCGATTTCAAAGCTCCCGAAGAGATTCGCAAGGCCAACTTGCGGGGGGCCGATCTGCGCGGGGCGAGAATCGATGGGGTCGATTTCTACCTGGTGGATCTCCGTGACGCGCTCTACGATCCCGGACGGGCCGAGCACCTCCGGCGGTGCGGGGCGATTCTCGAGCACCGCACATAAGCGGTAGAGGTGGTAGTTGATGAAAGACTCCGTGCGCTTCCTGGTGGAGCCCCGTTCGAAGGTCAAACTGCGCGACGTCGACCCGGACTACCGGGGGGGCCATGCGAAACCGGAGGACGCTCAGGAAGAGATCGAACATCACGCGCAGCGACTGCGAGCGCTCCAGGAATTGCTGTACGCCGAGCACCAGCGAGCGCTGCTCATCTGCCTTCAGGCGATGGACGCCGGGGGTAAGGACGGCACGATCAACCATGTTCTCGGCGCCATGAATCCCCAGGGCTGCAAGGTCGTCTCGTTCAAGCAGCCGAGCGTCGTCGAACGAGACCACGACTTCCTCTGGCGCGTCCACCTCCAGACGCCGGGCAAAGGCGAGGTCGGGGTCTTCAATCGGTCGTATTACGAGGACGTTCTCGTCACTCGCGTTCACGACCTCGTGCCCGAGAAGGTCTGGTCGAAACGCTACGATCAGATCAACGACTTTGAAAAAATGCTCGCCAAGAACGGCACCCTTCTCCTGAAGTTTTTCCTGTACATCAGCAAGGACGAACAGCTCCGCCGCTTCAAGGACCGGCTCGACGACCCGACCAAGCACTGGAAGATCAGCGCCTCGGACTACACCGAGCGCGAGCGATGGGATGACTACATCGGCGCGTTTGAGGCGGCCCTTTCGCGGTGTAGCACGAAGCACGCGCCCTGGTTCATCATCCCGGCGAACCACAAGTGGTTTCGCAACCTCGCGGTCAGCCGGATCGTCGTCGAGTGCCTTGAAGGATTGAACATGAAATATCCTGAGCCTTCAGTTGACTTCGATCAGATCCGGAAGGCGTACCACGATGCGCAACGAGAGCAATTGGGGAACGCGGTCCCAGGCGGAAGCGAGGGCCAAGGTTAGTGATCATGACAATCTCGTTCTCACACTCCGCGTGCGATATAGGTTGAGATGTCTACGAGTTGTGAATTTGGTTTGATAAATCTGCGATCTTTCGTCAAGGCTGAGGGGAGGGATTGGCGCGAAACGCCTCGATCGTCGCGTCCAGGGTTGCCACAGGGAGTCGGTCGTCGACCCTCCGCATCCAGCTCTTGAGGCGCCCGTACAGGTCGTCGATCAGCGCACGGTTTGCTGATTCACGGGCCAGGTTCTGCTGCTCCCACGGATCGTTCTTGATGTCGAACAACTGGACCATTCTCGCCCGGGGCGTGAGCACGAGCTTCCAGCGCTCGGTTCGCACCATGCGCTGGGTGTCGACGTAGGCGGCGTAGATGTCGTCGTAAAGTCGTGGTGTCTGACCCGTGAGCAGGGGTACGAGCGACGGGAACTGAACGGTCTCGGGGGCCGGGATGCCGGCCATCTCGCAGGTGGTTGCGAACAGGCTCGGGACGTAGACCATGGCGTCGTTGCGCCGGCCCTCGGGGACGCCAGGGCCCACGACGATCAGCGGCACACGGATCGAGTGCTCGTAAAGGCACTGCTTGCCAAGGAGCCCATGCTGGCCGACGGCGAGCCCGTTGTCGGCCGCAAACGCAACGATGGTGTTGCGGGCCTGCCCGGAGCGTTCGAGGGCGTCGAGGATGCGGCCGACCTGGGCGTCGAGATGGCTGATGATGCCATAATATTCTTGCAGGTGAGTGCGTACGATCGCGGGCGTGCGCGGGTAGGGTGCGAGGATTTCGTCGCGGCATTCGAACTCACCCAGGTCGAACGGGTGTTTCGGCTGGAAGTTCGGCGGTACGGCGAGCGAGTCCGGCGGGTACATGTCGAGGTACGCCCGGGGCGCCTGACGCGGGTCGTGGGGCGCGTTGAAGGCGATGTAGATGAAAAATGGACGGTCCGATTTACGGGCGGTTTCGATGTCGGCGATCGCGGCATCGGCCCAACGCTCGCTGCTGTGGACGGCCTTGCCGCCGACCTCCAGCCAGTGGCCTTTCCACTTCGGGTCGTCGGGTTGCCAGAGGTTGTCGGGCGCGGGGCGGTGGTACGCGGGGCCGCCGGGCTTGGTGGATTCGAGCATCCCGTTGAGGATCACGGGGGACCGGGTCCGGAACGCCTGGTCCAGCACGGCCTGGCCGTTGTGCCACTTGCCGGCGACGAACGTCTGGTAGCCCGCGCTGGCGAGAGTTTGGCCCCAGAGGGGATAGAGGGTCTTCCCGTCTCGCGCGCAGTCGCCGTTTCGCCCGCCAGTTGCCCAGATGTATCGGCCCGTCAACAGCATCGCTCGGCTGGCCACGCACACGGCCCCGCTCGTTCCTCCCTGGATGAAGGCGTGAGTGAATAGTGTGCCCCGCTGCGCGAGCCGGTCGAGGTTCGGGGTCTTGACGGCCGTTTGGCCCGCCGCCCCGAGCGCACGAAACGTCATGTCGTCGGCGAAGAGGAAAAGAAAGTTCGGCCGGTCCCGGCCGGGGGCCGCGAATCGCGCGGGCGCTGCGACCGTGAACGCAACGGGAACCGTCGCGGACAGTCCCCACGCGAGGAGCACAAACAACGCTCTTCGGGGCGACCGGTCGGCGCCGGCCCGCTGGGTCTGGGACTGGATCATCGTCGTCTCCTCGGGGATGGGGCAACCCGTGGACTCACAGGTTACCGCCCTCTACACTCGCGGAGGAGGGTGTTCTGGTGATTCGAAGATTCGCACTCATACTGCTCGTGGTACTGGCCGGAATGTCGCCGACGTGTTTGCCGGCGGCGACCAAGCCGAATGTGGTCGTTATTCTTGCGGACGACCTCGGCTACTCGGACCTCGGCTGTTACGGCGGCGAGATCGCCACGCCGAACCTCGATCGCCTTGCGGCGAACGGGCTGCGGTTTACGCAATTTTACAATACGGCCCGGTGCTGGCCGTCGCGTGCCGCGCTCCTCACGGGCTATTACGCCCAGCAGGTCAACCGCGACCCGGCGGCATTGCGCCCGAAATGGGCGGCGCTGCTGCCTGAGCTGCTGAAGGGGGCCGGCTACCGTTCGTACCACTCGGGGAAGTGGCACGTGGACGGCAAGGTGCGCGACGGCGGGTTCGATCGGTCGTACCTCGTCGTCGACCAGGACCGCTTTTTCGCGCCGCGGGACCACCAGCTTGATGACACACGCTTGCCACAGCCCACGGCGGCCGATGGATACTATGCGACGGTCGCGATTGCCGACCACGCGCGCCAATGGCTCGGACAGCACGCGTCAGAGCATCGGAACGAGCCGTTTTTCCTGTACCTCGCCTTCACCTCGCCCCATTTTCCGCTGCAGGCACTGCCGGAGGACATCGAGCGCTATCGTGAGCGCTACAAGGCGGGCTGGGACGCGCTGCGCGCGGCACGTTGGCAGCGCGTGCAGTCGTTGGGCCTTGCCAGCGGGGCGCTGTCCGATCCGGAACCACGGATTGCTCCGTCGTGGAACCTCTCGGAACAGGAGCTGCACGCCAGGGTCGGTCCCGGGGAGGTCAGCCGCGCGATGCATTGGAACGAGCTCACGCCCGAACAACAGTCCTTCCAGGCCACGAAGATGGCGATCCACGCGGCGATGGTGGACCGCATGGACCGCGAGATCGGCCGCGTGATCGATCAATTGCGAAGCATGGGAGTTTTCGACGACACGCTGATTCTTTTCGCCTCGGACAACGGCGCGAGCGCCGAGCAGATCATCCGGGGCGAAGGGCATGACCGGTCTGCCCCGCTCGGGTCGGCCGGGAGCTTTTTGGGGCTGGGGCCGGGGTGGTCGACTGTCGCGAACACGCCGTTCCGCCGGCACAAGTCCTGGACCCACGAGGGGGGCATCGCCACGCCCTTGATCGTGCACTGGCCCGCGGGCATCGCGGCGAAGGGAGCCCTGCGGCATACGCCGGGCCACCTGATCGATATTGCACCGACGCTGTTGGAGTTGGCGGCGGTCGCGCCCCCGGCCGCCTGGAACGGCGAGCCTCGGCCCGTTCTGCCGGGCCGAAGCTTGGTCCCGACGTTCGCGGGCGACGTCTCGATCAAACGAGACGCTCTCTTTTTCAAGCACAGCGACAACCGCGCCCTCCGCGTGGGCGACTGGAAGATCGTCGCCTCCGGGCCGCAGGCCCCGTGGGAGCTCTACAACCTGGCAAACGACCGCGCCGAGATGCACACCCTCGCCGCGCACAATCCCGAGAAGGCCGCCGAGTTAGCTCAGCTCTGGCTGCGAAGGGATACGGAATACGCGAGGCAGGGGGCGACAGGTCGTCGGCCACCGGCTCGCCAGACGAGCGATTGAGGGGCGATTCCGTCGTCATCGGGCCGAAGACAACGGCGTTGCCGAACGCGCGGCCCGGGCGAGGAACCACTTCGATCAGGACCTGCGCAGCTTCGGGGCGAATGATGAGGGCGTGCAGGGCCTCGATCGCTCCGAATGGGTCGCGGATCGGGTCAATAAGCCCCCGCGTGGCGCCCGGCTCGCGGATCTCCCGCCCCGCGCAGCAGCTTCGATGACGGGTCGATGCTCACGGCTGTTGCCGCTGCGCCGAGCGGTGTCTGCTGGACGACCAACCTGTGCCCCCGCGCCGAGAGCTCGGCGAGGGTCGTCTCCCCGACCTCGGGATTGATGCGCAACTGCCCCAGCTTCGGCGGCGCCTGGCGGAACGAGCCGAGGAAATGATCGCTCATGAACCGAGGTGCTGTGACGGCATCGGCCGGCGGCAGGCCGAAGTCGATCTGGTCGAGCAGGAGCTGGAGGGTCATCTGTTCCTGGTTGTCGCCGCCCGCGACGCTAACGGCCAGAAGCGGTTTGCCGTCCTTGAGCACGAGGGTGGGCGTGAGCGTGATCCGCGGGCGCTTGCCGGGCTCGATGCAGTTGGGATGACCGGGCCATGTGTTGAAGCTTTGGAGCCGGGTGCCGAGCCAAACGCCGGTCTTGCCCGCGACGACGCCGGACCAGCCGCTGGGGGTCGCCGCGACGACGTTGCCGAACCGGTCGGCGGTCAGGCAGGTGGTGGTGTCGGATGCGGGGCCGTTTACCCCGCGACGAGCGTCGGTCTCGTCGAGTAACGCGTGCCCCGCGCGCGGGTTACCGGGCCGCTGAGTGAGCGACGCGTGGCGGGGGTCGATCAGCGCGCGCCGTTTTGAAGCGTACTGAGGGGCGAGCAACTCCGCGAGCGGCACATCCGCGAACAGCGGGTCCGCATAGTACGTGTCGCGGTCGGCGAGCGCGAGCTTGAGCGCCTCGACGGTGGTGTGAATCGTGTCAGGACGGTTATGCCCCATCGCCTTCAGGTCGTAGCCTTCGAGCAGTTGCAGGGCTTCGAGCAGGTACGGCCCCTGCGTCCAGGGGCCGCACTTGACGACGGTCAAGCCCCGGTAAGAGGAGGATACGGGTTCCTCGACGCGGGTCACATGGGTGGCGAGGTCGGTATAGCGAACCAATCCTCCGTGGGTGCGCGACCAGTCATCGATTTCGCGGGCGATCGCGCCACGATAGAAGGCGTCGGCCACCAGTCGGAGGCCGCGCCTGCGCTCGCCCGGCGAATCGCCTTCGGCCGCCGTGAGCCGCCGAATCGTACGAGCGAGGTCGAGGTGCCAGTCTTTCACGCCCCGGTCGAGAAGGCGGAGGGCCGGAGCAGCGACCTGCGCGAACGTGCGCGTGCCCGAGCGGTCGAGGGCGGTGACGCAAGCATCGACGACCGCAGGGACGGCGGCGGGCTCCACCCCGGTTCCCGGGATCCCCCCGCGCTGCTCGAAATAGCGCTGGGTCGCGAGGCGAGGGGCGGCTCCTTGGCCGGCGATCACCTCCACGACGCCGCGCCTGGCGTCGTAGATGAGGATCGGCACCTCGCCGCCGAAGCAAAACGACGTGGCGTCGGTGACGCTGAGCGCGAGGATCGTGGCGACGGCCGCATCGACGGCGTTCCCGCCGTCGCGGAGCACCTCGATGCCCGCCGCGACGGCCTCTTCTCCGCCGGCGACCACGACGCCGCTGGTCCCCGAAACCTCCCACGTACCGGGGGGCGCCGCGGACGCCGACGCGGTACCGATGGCAAGAATTCCGACGGCGATGAGCTGTCTGATCATCGGCCTCTCCCAAGGAACCTGCATGTGGTTTGCACTCGTGTCCGGGTGAATCCGGGGGCATTCATCATAAGCCTCGGGGTCGCCGTTCTCCACGAAGTAAACGCTTCGTGGCCCCGGCATTGGTCCTGTCCCGTTTTCGCGTTGCGAGAAAAACCTCGCATATGGCACGCCAGAGCCTCGTTTGCTCAGTCTCCCGTGGAGGAAGCGGCGGCGACGTCACCGTCCTTACCGCGCGTGCACCGAGGAGCGACCGCCGTGCCAGCCACCGGAAGCCTCAAACCGGACTTGCTGTTCTGCGAGCGCGAGGAGTTGGGGCATATCGCGTACTTTCTCACCGAATGGGACGCTCTGCGCGATCGGGGGCTCATCGGCGAGGACGTTCACGCGAGCATCGCCACGGAGTACGCGGGGCGTCGCGCATCGATCGAGCGGGGCGGGACTTTCCGCGCTGCGCTCGCGCGGGCGACGCAGTTTTCGGCGACACATCCGGCGGAGGCGCTGGACTGGGCCGATCAGGCAGCGCGGCTCGATCCGGAGCGTCCAGAGGCACCTGCGCTGGCGGTCGAGCTGCTCCGCCGGCTCGGTCGACACGACGAGGCCCTGGCGCTGTGCGAGCACGCGGTGGAGCGGTTCGCGGCCCTGCAGGAACGGCTCGAGGACCTCCGTTGCGAACGCGCGAACCGGCCCGTCGAGGACCTGCTCGCTCGGGCACGACTTGCACTCAAAGCGCAACAGTATGCCGAAAATGTCACGCTGTGCGAGCAGGCCCTGGACCTGGCTCCGGGCAACGCGCATGCCCTTGTGCTGCTCGCCTTCTCGCAGCGCCGGCTCGGCCACGAAAAGGAAGCGCTCGAAATCTACAGGCGGCTCCAGTATCGAGAACCGGACAACTCGTCGTGGGGCCGATGGGTGGCCGAGCTCGAACGTCGCGTGGCCGCGACCAACGCGGACGCGGAGCTGAATGGCGAAGCGACGGAAGCCATGTTGCCACAAGAATCGCCATCTCCGCCGGTGCGCGAACTCGTTGAGAGTTGGGGAACTCCGGATCGTGCCTTGAGCTGGAAGGGCGTCACGGGGGAGTTCCTGCTCGACCACTGGCAGAAGCTGATCCTCGGTCTCGGGGTGTTGCTGATCGTCGTCAGCTCGAACGTCGGGGTGTACCAGCTCGTTGGCCCCAAACTTTGGCGTTCGGAGGGCAAGTGCCTGCTGGCTCTGGTCTATACCGTTCTTTGTGCGGGGTTCGGGATCGGCTTGTTGCGCTGGGGGGCCGAGCGCGCGGGACGCATGATGCTGCTGGCCACGCTGATCGTCGTGCCTGCAAATTTCATGCTCGTGGGGCAGATCCGGTTGCTCCTGGAGCCCACGGCCTTTGGTCTTGCCGTTGCGCTGCTCGACGCGGCCGCGCTATTTGCTCTCATGCGGGTGGTGACCGCGACGCTGGGTCTCGGGCGTGGCGGGCTGTTCCTGGCGGTGGCCCTGTTCGCGCTGAGCGCTGTCAATGCGGTCACTGCGCGCGGCACCCCTTTTGTCTGGGGCTTCGCGGGGCTGCTCGTGCCCGCCTGGGGCTATGTCGCTGCGGTCTCCTGGCTCAATACGCGCTACCGGGCCGAGACTGCCGACCAGGAGCGCGAGTTTACGTATGTCGCCCTGATCCTGCTTTCGCTGGCGTTCTTGTCGGGCGCAATACGAACGGGCGTTTATGTGCTGCGACCAGTCGCTCCTTGTCTCTTTGCGGTGCCGGTGATGTTGCTCGCGATGGCCTGCGTCCACACAGCGCATCACCTCGGGCGATTCGAGAAAGACGTTCGGCATCCGCGGCTCCTGCGGTTCGGAGGCACGCTGCTCGCGATCCTGGCGTTTGCCCTGGCGCTGTCGCGGCCGCCGGGCGCATCGGTCCTTCTGAGCGGCAACACGCTCGGAACGGCGGTGCTGGGTCTGGTGCTGTTCGCGACAATGCTCCGCGCGTATCGGCAGCCGGCATTTCTCTACCTCGGATTCGCGTCGCTTTTTGTGGGCTACTTCGGAGCGTACGACTTTCTGGTCGAACTCCTGCGCGCCGTCGAGGAGGTGGTGTCGAACGCACTCGGATACCGGCACAAGCTCCCCTTGCCGTTCAAGTCGCTCAACGGGCTCGTCTTCAATACCGTGCTCGCCGGCCTTTCGCTCGCGTTCGCAAACCGCTGGCGCGACCTGCGGCTGGCCCGGCATTGCCACTGGCTCGGCCTGCCGTTGTCGGTGGCGGCTTGCATTCTGTCCGGCTTCGAGCCGAAGGCCGGGGTGCTCTGCCTGTCCGGATACACGATTCTGTACACGTGTGCGGCGCCGCTGTTTTGTGAGCCCCGGCTCCTCTACCCGGCCTGTGCGGCGTTCATCGGGGCGTCGTTTTTCGGTACAGGGCTCGTCCCCGAGGCGACGACGGGGACGCTCGCGGCGGTCGTCGCGGGGTGTGGGTTGTTGTTCTCGGCGGTTCGTATCGTATTGGGCCTGTCGAATGCCAGTCCCCCCTACCGGCAGCCGTTGCTCCACGCCGCGGTCTCGGCCTCCGCGCTGGTAATGGTGCTGGGGATCGGCTCGGCCGGGACGCCGGCCTCGGTCCTGGCTTTCGCGCTAGTTGCCGTCCTGTGCGCGTCGCTGCACGTCCAGGAACCATACGCACCCATCGCCTACGTGGGAGCGCTCAGCGCGAACCTTGCCTATGGATCGCTGGCCGTTTACGGAGCGAGCCGCTGGCAATGGTCGCTGATGCCCGGACAGCATGCGCTCGTGCTTTCCGCGGCAGCGCTGGGCCTCGCAGGCATGGGCCGGAGCCTGCGACGAGCCGGAGCAGTCTCTCTGCCACTCTGGCCGATCGCTCTGGCCGAGGTCATCATCGCCACCACGGCATGTCTGGCCGCTGCGTCTGTGTGTGTGCTGAGGCCGACACCCGCATTACTTGCGAATCTCAGTCTCGCGCTGGCTCTGGAGAGCGTTGCGCTCGTGATCGTCTCGGCGTGGGGCGTCCGTTCGAAAGCAGTGTCGTATTCGGCGATCGCGATGGGTTCTGCGGCTTACGTGGCCGTGGCGCTGGCGGCACTGATCCAGCTTCAGGTCAGCCCGCTGGGAGGATGGGCGGCCATCGCCATGGCTCTCCTTGGCCTCTCTCTCTATGCGGCGAGCCGATGCTTGCCCGGCGGTGGAGGATCGATCCTTTACGGCGCACCGCTCCGGCGCGCATCCCTCGTCGCGGTTGGGGCGACGTGGTTAATCGCGATTCCGGTTTGGAACCAGTTTGCGCTCGTCGGGGTCGCACTGAGCCTGGCTTTCCTGACGCTCGTCGCGGCCACGCGCGAATGCCGCTCGCCCGTGCTCGCGCACTGCGCGCTGCTCACTCTTTCGCTGGCCTGGCTCTGTCTGCTCGAGGTCATGACGGGCGATGCCACGGCGCCGCCGACGGCCTACGCACTTTGGCTCGTCGTCCTGTCGCTGCTTCTCCTCGTAGTCACCGAAGGCGCCGGTCGTCACGTGCGCAAGGTCCCGAGCCCGGACCACGAATTCGCGGGGAGTGTTGCAGTGCGCCGGCTGTTATTTGTCCAGTCCATGCCGGCGTTCGCGTTGGCGATCCTCACGGTTTCGGTGAGCCTCGTCGCGTGGGACGGGATGCCCTCGGCGGCCGGCGCCGCCGTACTGGGGCTCGCGTCGTTGGCCGTTCTGTGGGAGACACGAACGCTGCGCGAGCGTGTGCTCGTCTACGCCGGTCTCGGTCTCGCGGTCGCGTCGGCACTGGTGCTCTGCGGGTGGCAGACGGCCGAGGTTGAACGCGGGATTGGGCTTGGATGGCTTGCCACGAGCGCAGCGGTTTGCTCCGTGGTGTTGCTAGCTACGCAGCGGTTCTGCCGACGATCGAACCGCGGCGAACTTTACGTTGTGCCCTGCGTGAACTGCGCGGCCGTGCTTGCGGCGGCGGTCTTCGCCTTGGCCCTGGGCGCCCGTGGCCTCTCGCGGGCCGCGTTTCCGGTCGCTTCGGCCGGGCTGCTCGTCAATGTTTTCGTTTGCGTCTGGCTGGCGATCCTGGGCCGCGTATCTGCGTGGACGTTCGCCGCGGCCGTTTCGTTCGTAACGGCAACGTATATAAGCCTACTCAGTGTTGGCCGGCCGGACCCAAAGCTCGTTTACGTCCTCGGACTGGCCGCCGTGGTCCAGGCGATCGGCTTCTGGTCGATCGGCTGGGCCTGTCGCCGGCGCCTGAGCGCGGTATGGGCGCGGGTTTTCGTCTCGCCGCTCCTGGACGTCGCCCTCGCCTTGACGCTGCTGGCGATCCCTCCCGCGTATAATTCGCCGGTCGCGATGGTGCTGGTCGCCGTTGCTTTCCTGCTCTCAGCGAAGAGTTTCCCCCATGCCGATTGGCTGTACACGGTCCTGGGGGCTCTCGGATGTGCGATCTACTTCGGATGGATGCGAGGACTTGGGTCGTCACAACAAATCATGGTGGTTGTTGGAGCCGCCTATGCCGTGTGGTGTCTTGGTGTCTTGCTTCGACGTTACCGAAGCCAGGTCTATGCACTTCTGGGCGCGAGCGCTGAGCTCGGGGAGTTCCCGTGCTTTCACGCGGCCGTTGCGCTCGGTTTCCTCGCGGGGGCATTGCGCGTCCCCCTGAGCATGACGCGCGGCAGCGCATGGGGTGAGCAGGCGTCGTTGGCGTTTGCGCTGGGGTTGCTGTGCCTACTGATGCTCGCGGCCTATCCTTGTCGGGCCTGGGTTCATGGATCGATCGGTCTTTGCACCGTCGGCCTCGCGATGCTCGCCGCGCCTCACATCGTGCATCCTGTCTTTTGGCTTTTGACCGCGATTTCGGTAGCGAACGTCTTCTTCGTTACGAGTCGCGCGGTAGGACGTGTCGAGCCGCGACTGCGGGAGCGATCGCAGATCGCCAGGAACGGCTACTATGAGGTTCTGCAGCACTGGTCGGCTGGCCTGTTCGCGGTTTCGGCCACGCTGGTGGGTGCTTTCGTGATCGCGACGACTGCCGCCGCGACAAGCGGCTACCCCGTCGTGCTCCGCGCAGACGGCGCGGCATGGTGGGCCGTATTGCTGACGGAGTTTCTTGCGCTCTTCTACTTGATCGTCGTCGGCCCGTGGCGCGGTGGGCTCCCGGACCTGGTTGGCCGGTGGCTCGGCTTGGTCCTGATCGTTTGGTGGCTCGGGGCGCCGGCCTCGCCGGTGGCGGCAGTATCGGCGATCGACTACCGCGCCTATCTTCCGTTCGCCACGGCGACCACTGCCTTTCTCGTGATGCGGATAAGCCTTCGGCCATACGTCGAGGCGCGTTGCGACCTGGAGGAAGTCACGGGCTCGATGCGAGCCCCCGAGGCCCGTCTCGCCGGTCATTACTTGGAGTGTGTCGCAGTCGGTCTCGCGCTCGTGGCTTTGGGCCTTACCCGGTGCGAGGTCCGCGTCGCGACCGTCGGCGCACTGGCCATCGGCAGTCTGACGTTCGGTCTCCAATCGGCCGCTCGGCGCCGGGCCGCGCCGGCGTACGCGGCGGCAGGGCATTGCGTCGGGGCGTGCGCGTGTGCAGCGCTTGTGGTCGCGGAATCCCTCGGGATCGACTCGCCGGCCGTGCGGTTCACCGCGGTGGCGCTCGGGGGTACGGTCGCCGCTTATTGGCTCGGCGCGGTGGCAGCCGGCCTCAGACGCTCCGAAACGCGTTTGGCGATCGCGCTCGAACAATCCGCGCTCTTGAGTGCGGCCTTGCCATTGTTCGCCGTGATCGCCGCGCGCACGGCCGGTGCCCCTTGCGGTGAAGAGAGCGCCTTGCTCGGCGTCGGGATCCTGATGGCCCTTTCTGTCTTCGCGCTTGCTTTGTCCGCACGTTGGCGAGCCGAGTGGCTGGTCTACGCGGCGCAGGGGCTCATGCTCGCGGCGTATTGCGCGTACCGAACGGCCTTTGGGCTGACCCCCTCAACCGACGCGGCGGTACTCACGCTCTTCGGGTACCTCGACCTCGCCGCCGCCGAGGTCATGCAGCGTTTGCGGCTGAACCTCTACGCGCGACCGACGCTCTACTTCGCGCTCGTCATGCCGCTCGTTCCGCTCGGGACCGCGCTCGCCGACGGCCGGCTCGACGATCTCAACCTCCTGTTCGTCTTCACGGCCGCGACGTTCTACGGGGTCGCCTGCTACCGGATGCAATGGAAGACCCTCGGCTACGCGGCGGCCGTCCTGTACAACGTGTTTCTCTGGATCTTCTGGGCACGCGCGGGATACAGGCTGGCCGACCAGGCGCCGTTCTTCCTCGTTCCAGTGGGCTTCTCGGCAATCCTGTTCGCCGAGGTGAACCGCGGCGAGCTGGGTCGGGCCACGGTCAACGCGATCAGAGGGAGCGGCCTGGTCGCGATTTACCTATCGCTGGCCGTTCCGATCTGGCAGTTCGCGAGCTTCGGCGCGTGGCTTACGCTGCTCCTGGTGTCGCTGGCCGCTGTGTTCGCGGGGATCGGGCTGCGGGTCCAGTCGTTCCTCTGGTTGGGGTTGGTCTGTTTCGTGCTCGACGTGCTCTACGAGATCGGCCGCCTGGGGGCGGAGCATGCCCTCGCCCGCTGGGCCATCATGCTCGCGCTCGGTATCTTGCTCATCCTCTTTGTTGCGCTCAATGAGAAGAAGCGATTGGTTTTGGCGATGCGAGAGATGTACGCACATGTTCGGCAGTGGGAGTAGAATTTGTCTCCGGCCGGACACCGGCGGAGCCGTAGTCGTAGCGCTCCTTCCACTTCAAGATCGGCCGCTCAATGAACTTCCAAGAAAGGGCCGCCAGGCGAAACGAGAACGCAATAGCGGCCGCCTTCGAGAGCAGGCTGTGCCGGTAGCCAAGGGCGTGGGCGAGCTCTGCTGTGGCCATGAGTATGACGAAATGATAGAGATAAATTCCATAGCTGATACGACCCAGATACACGAGCGGACGCGAGACCAGGACGCGCAGCAACGGGCTGCCGGCGTGGAGCACGATCAGGCCGATGAGGCCGAACCAGAATCCGTTGATGGCGAATAACGTGAGGGCGGGCCAGGGCGGTGGGTTTGACGGAAGGTTAAGCCCGACGCTGCACGAGAGGCCCAGCACCACGACGAACCCTGCCAGCATCGCCCCACCGAAGAGCGATTGAAGGGCCCGCGAGTTTCTCGCGTCGGTCGTGAGCCGGCCGCACAGAACAGCGAGGATCCCGCCCATCGCAAGGGCATCGCAGCACGAACCGAGGATGTTCCAGTTCCAGCCCCCCGCGCGTCCGACAACCGCGATTCAAATGCACGCGAACGCGAGCGGAATCACGCGCCGGCGTCCCAGGGCGATCAGCGCGAGCGGCCAGATCAGGTAGAACTGTTCTTCGATTGCCAGGGTCCACGTGTGGCAGAGGTAGGGGCAATACTCCGGCATGTCCTTGAACGCGCGCAGGGCAATGAATTGCGTACAGGTTAACGTGTACGGCAAGCCGGCCCACCGGATTCGCCTGGGGATCAACAATCGTACGCCGGCGACGGCCAGGACGGCGAGATAATAAATCGGCAAGATCCGGAGACCGCGGCGGACGTAAAACGCCTTGAGGAAGCCGGGAGCGCCGCCGTGCTTGATGATGATCGAGGTAATCAAGAAGCCGGAGAGCACAAAGAACAGGTCGACGGCCGCCCAGCCCCCGGGCAAACGTTGGGGACTCCCGTGGAAAATCACGATGGCGACCACCGCCAGGCCTCTCACGCCGTCGAGTTCGGGGATTCGCTCCACGCCGTCCGCGGAGAACGTTTTGGCCGCGCTATCGGCCCGCAGCCATCGGCGACCAACCTGGTCTCGTTTCGGGTCCATTTTCGCATCCATGCGCAATCTTCCACCCACTCGTCTCGAGAATGGCACCCGGTCGCCGGGCGGCGCGTCCCTTAGAGCCGTGAAACGACGAGCAGGACCGCGCAGAGGCCCAAGATCGCCACGGCGATGACGATCAGAACATCCACGTCGTTGTCGGTCATCGCGGTCCGGCTACGGTTGTCCCTGCTGGCGGCCTTGTCACTTCGGCAGCGAACCAAGGGCCGCGACCGACGACCGCTCCACGGGCTTCCGGCAGGGGTCTCGACCGGCGCAAGCTTGCAGGCGAGGAACGCCACGGCCAGGAGCAATCCCCCTGCCGTCCCCGTCGTGATGACGGACGAGGCGATGGTTCGATCGGCGGCCTTTTGATAGGCCGACGAACGTTCGGCCAGGACGCACTCTTCTTCTCGCTCCATCCGACCAAACAACTCGCGGGCAGTTTCCGTGAGGTTGGTTTTTCGGCGAAGGAGGTCCGCTTCCGCCTCCGTCGTGCGACCGTGCTGCTCGAACCGCCAGAGCGCGCACTTCAGTTCCCCAACTCTTCCTACGACGAGCGCGCGGAGTCGATTTACACTTTCTTGTTGCCGCGGATTCTCCCGAGTCAACGCGGCAATTCGATCGAACTTGGGGTGAAGCGCGGCGACCGATTCGCGATATCGCTCCAAGTGCTCTCTGTCGCGCGTCAGCAAGTAGCTGCCTTGACCGATTTCCGCATCCTGAAGCGTCGAAATCGTGTCGCGCAGCTCGGCAATGACAACGTGGGAGCGCGCGACTCGGTCCACTCCCGTGCGCAACGCGTGTACGTCGCGGTAGGTGAGGACTGCATTCGCCGTAAGGACGGCGAGGGCCAGCGCGAAGGCGGATTTAGCGATTCTGGGTAGAGCTCGATTCATGGATGGACTCTACTCAGTATCGAGCGTCAAATTCGGTGGCTCCGTCCCTCCGTCATTCCCGTAAACTTGGTGTCCAACAGGTCTAACACGATCGAACACCGTTTCTTGCGCATGAAACGACTTCTTATTGGCACGCCCCGCGGTGCGCGCGGTCAGAAGCGGATGTGCCCCTTGAGCCGCTCGCTTTCGAGCAAAGGGGCCAGCCTGCGTCCCACCGCCTTTCCCCAGAGGGCGGTGCCGGCCGCGGACATGTGATTGTCGTGGAGCCGGCCGTTGAACAGAGGGCTCGTTTTGGCCGGCGCACCGTGCCGTAGGTGCTCCAGGTCGAGGCGAGCCTGCTCGTCCGCGAAATCGTCGAAGGGGTTGCAGTACCAGAGGCTCTCGATCGGCAGGATGTCGCAGACTTTGCCAGGGTAGTTCCCCTCGCGGCGGGCCCTGGTGATCGGTTCCTCGTGCGGTACCGGCGCGGCGATCACGGCGATGCCGCGGGCCCGGCAGTACTCGAAGATCTTGCCGACCCAGAACTTTCCTTCTTCGAGGTCGAACGAGTTGGGGTTGGGCTTGAACACCGATCCGAAGTCGTTCGCACAGAAGCTGAATACGACGAATTGCGGCCGAAATCGGTCGCCGTACTCGAGCAACGCATGGAAGAACTGCTCGGGAGAATAGCCGAGATGGCCCGTGTTGAGCATCGAGACGCGCGTGTTCAGCCGGGACTCGAGCTCGCGTCGAAGGCACTCAGGGGGCGTCTCGTCGTCGCTCACGAGAAGGCCCTGCATGTTCGAGTCGCCGAGGATCAGGCCGCGTAGCGGCGCACTCAGGTCGGGCTCAGGGCCGCGGCAGCCCCAGGAGTTCGTCGTCTGTGTCGACCCCTGCACGGCGTAGGCCCCCGTGCCTTCGAGCAACGATCGGAGTTCGGCGGTGTCCGGCACCAGAAAGAACCCGATCACGTCCCACGACAACGCGACGTCCTTCAGCCAGATCGAGCGAGTGTGCGGTCGCATCCGGTAAGAGCGCCCGTCATCGTCGGGCGCGAAGACGCGGGACGGCAGCACGAACGTCTGGTTGTAGTTGCCCCAGCGAAGCACCGCGTCTTGTGGCGACAGGCCCGCGTAGTCGAGCAATCGCCGGGTCTGGGGCGTCACTTGCGCATAGGCCTGCTGGTATGTCCGTCGGGTTCTCTCGATACCGTAACTGCGCCTGACGCGCCAGTCGGTGTCGATCGCCCAGCGGTCGGCGGGTAGGCCAACCGCGCGCACCAGCGTCGACCGTGCCTGGAGGAAGAAGCGCTGGGCGTTGTACCGTCCCACCGGTGACGCCACCACCGCAGTGAATACGGCGAGGAGGGTGAACCCGGCGATGGATTGTTTGAAGAAGCGCTCCAGAACCAGGGAACGCTCCAGGAACGGGAGACGCTGCTGCCGAGGCGAAGGCTCCTGCCGGCCCGGCACCCACCGCGGACGATTGCGGCTGTTGGAGCCTGGGTGCAGACGGTGCGCACGACGGAAAACGATCATCGCACTTTCTCCCCGGGAGCCGCCCGGGCGACATCATGGTCGCTGCCCGTCTCGTGATTGAGCATCATTGGTAACGTTTCCTCAATTAGTGTCCCAGTTCGCTGACGGCCCTGTCCTCCTGGGGGACCCCGTCGTCCTGCGACCATTGCAGCGGGGGCTCCGTGGCCGTCGTGATCCCAATCGCTTCGCGGTACCCCTTCAGGTTTGTCGTAGCCGCGAGATTTCGCGTCTCGCGCGGGTCCACGGTCAGGTCGAACACTTCCTCGGTGCCGTCGCCATACCAGATGTATTTCCTGCCGCGGAGGAAAACGGCCCTGATGGGCCCGCGCAATGCGGGTGAGAGCCGGGCCTCGCCGCCGGGCGTCGTGCGGATGAACACTTCGGAGAGGACCGGATCGTCGTTAGTATGCTCGGGAGCGGCTTGGTCTTGCCAGTGGCGCGCGAGCGAACGGCCGGGGAAGGGCGAGCTGTCGCCGAGCCCAACAAGATCGGCCACGGTCGCCGGCACGTCCCGCAAACTCGCCGTCGCACTCAGGCGGCGATTCGCTGGAATGCTGCGGGGCCCGAAGATCAGGAGCGGCACGCGGACCTCGGGTTGATAGAGGCTGCGGCCGTGACTGTACAGGTCGTGCTCTCCCAGGTTTTCGCCGTGATCGGCCGTGACGATCACGATCGTGTTCTCGAGCAGGCCGCGCACTTGCATCTCGTCGAAGAGTCGGCCGACCTGCGCGTCGAGGTAGGCGATCCCGTCATCGTAGGCGTCGCGGACGAGCGCGGCGTCCTCGGACGGCAGTGCGGCGGGGCCGGGATGCGACCAATCGCGGAGTACCCGTTCTTGCTCCGCCGTGCGGCGAGCAGGGCCGTACCGGGGGACGACGCCCTCGGGGAGAATAAACGGGTCGTGCGCGTCGAGGTAGTTCACGAATGCGAAAAAGGGACGTCCTTCCTGTTGAACCAGCCAGCTCATGAGGTTGCGGTTAATCGCGGGAGCGGCTTTGCGAACCCTGTCCGGATCGAGCTTAAGCCGGTCCGCCAGGCCCGCAAACTGGAACAAGCGCCGGCCGATTTCCGAGCAGTTGACGGTCTCGACGAGCGAGACGGTCATCTTCTCGGGAAAATCTTCGTAGCGCGTGAATCCTCGGTCAAAGTCGTAGCAGGCGTTGCAGTTGGTCGTGTTCCCGACGAACCCGGCGGTGGCATAGCCGTGGTCCCGCAGGAACTCGGCGAGCGGTTTGAACGCCGGGTCCAGCCGACGGTCGGCGTTGGCCGTGAGCTCCGAGTGCCAGCGGCCCGTGAACAGGCTCGCGTGCGCGGGGAGGGTCCAGGGGGCCGTGCTGATCGCGTGATCGAACTGCACCCCGCGCTGACCGATCGCGTCGAGGCGAGGGGTCGTCTGGCGATCATAGCCGTATGCGCTCATGTGATCGGCTCGCACCGTGTCGAGCACGACCAGCAGGACGTTGGGGGACTCCGGCGCCGCGAGAGCCAGCGACGCCAGCGCGCGACGTTCCGCGCCCGCGACGCGGTTGTATTCGTAGGTTCCGTACGTCACCATTAGTATCGCCAGCCAGGGAAGGCTGAAGTGGATCACCCGCTGGAGGCGCCGGGCACGCGCCTCATTGATCGTGACCAACCGGGCTCCGACTCCGCCCGCGAGCAGCAGGCATGCGACCGGGTGCAAACGGTGCGCGCTCAACAGCGGCGCAAGTGCAGTCAGGGCCCCGAACGCGCCGACCGCGGCCGGGTAGACGCGTCGGCCGAAGAATCGTGTGGCGGAAACGAAGAACAAGCCGATGGCCGCCATGATCGCGAGGTCGGCCGCCGGGATCATCCACCCCGCGTGCCGGTTCGTTCGCAACCAGTCCCGCACGACCCGTTGCAGAAACTCCCGGTTGATCGCGAAGACCACGAGCTCCGCAAGGCCGGCGACGAGACCGAACCAAACCGCCGCAAGCACGATCGCCCGCGGTCCCCTCGACACAGACGTTTTCTGCCGTCCCGCATCAACGGCCGTGGCTTCCTTCCAATGGACGTGTCTCGAGGTTCTCGGAATTCTTTCGAGTTGTGTCATCAGGCTCTCCTGCCGTTGTTCATCGCCGGGCGGCAACGCGTGGGCGCGCTGCCCCATCCCTCGATCAATGGCCTGATGGGCACTGTTGATCGAATCGGTTCTCTTTGGAGACAGGTTCTTTTTTCACTTTGGCAGCAGTGCGCCGACTGCTCGTGGGCTCCGGATTCAGTCGATTGCGGCCGGCGGCGTCTGGGGCATACCGGTGGCGACCGCCGTGGTCGTCGGGCGTCTTCGCTGCGCGAACTTCGGCGCCGGTGTTTCCCGAGGAAAGCCAGGTCGGAGGCGTGCTCCAACGCTGCGCACGATCGTGCGCATCCCCGTTCCCCACAAAAACATGACGACGCCCACGAGGGCCGAGAGAGCGGACGTGACCGGCAAGAACGTGTCGGGTCCCACGTACGCGAACAGGCTAGGCAATGTCATCATCGGACCTTCCCTGGGGGGGATTCTGTGGGTACGCGATAACGACGACGTGTCTGCGCTGACCTGTGCCAGACCGAACGTCGCACGGGTTGTGAGCGCGCCGGCAACGAGCTGTACTCCCGGTCTGCGATACCGCGAAGTACGCGCCGCTGCTGGGCCAAGGGCGCCGGGCCAGGATGCAAAGATCGGCGTAAACGTCCCTGAAGTGACGCCAAAGCGAGAGCGCGAACGCCTCAGCAATGAAGGCGGCAAAGGCGAAGTGAGAGACGCACGTCGATCACGGCCAAGGGGCCGAAGTTCGGTGGCAACGATGATTCGGGAAGGGGGGACGCCGCGACGACGACCCCGGGGGCGGCCACCCTGGGAACGCTCGCTTGCGCCGGAGTGGTCGGGATCACGGGCGTCGTCCAGTCGGCCCCCTTCAACACGAACGGGGGTGTCGACGAGGGAGCCGTTGTGGGACGCCCAAACGGTGAGGAATGAACGGCGACCGCTCGGAGCAGAGGCGCCTTCGCTTGCTCGGCCGCCTGGTTTGCCGGCAGCAGAATCGCACAGATCGCTCGGAGCGCAGCTTGCGGGGTGAGGGGCCCCGAAATCAAGTCAACCTGCATTCCCAGCGTCGACCACGCGAGAAGTGGGACGAGGATGGGCTTCAGCAATTGTCCCAAGACTCTCCGCATCCATGCGGTCCCGGGGAACCGTCGCCAAATGGCGACTTCTCTGAGTAAGATCACTTCAGGGATTATCGGCATTTCCGGTACGAACGTTAAGACCAAATGCTTGTGGAGCACATTTTTTGCGAGGCGCGGGCCGCTGCCGGCTCCATGGGCTCCGTAGGGGCTGGATCAAAGCAGCCGGAGCCTTGAAAACTCGTCACGGAACTGATGCTTGTCCATCAGGCCGTGGTACTCGAAGAGGCGGATCGTCACCAGCGCCGCCGCCCGCGCTGAGGCGAGCACTTTTGGTGTGGGGTAGGTCTGACCGATGATTCGCTCGATGGCCGGACGTTCGAGAGGGAGCGACTCGAGACTGCGCCGGATCGCCGCATGGTCCGGGGAAAGGAAAGCCAGGACGTAGTGGGGAAGTTGCGGGCCCAGGAGGGCCTGCTCGTACGCGGAGAGTTGTGGCCAGAGATAGCCGAAGAGCTGCGCGAAATAGGCGCTATGCCGTCCCTCGTCCTCGGCGTGGTCGGCCACGATGTGCCGCACGGCGGAAACGACGCGTTTGTCCTTGGGGATCTGGCACAGAATGCTGGAGATCAATGTCTCGGAGACGACGGTAAAGAGCAGCTCGGCCATTGGCCGCAGGCCGATCGGGAGCTCGTCCTGCAGAGCCCGCAAGCGTTCGAGGAACCGGGGTGTTTCGAGCTCCGCCGGCCTGATGCCGGTTGCGCCGGCGACCTGACGCTTCATGTCGTCGGAGAAGTAGGCGTGGTGCGCCTCGTCTGTGCAGAGCTTGAACGCGTCCTCGCGCATCACGTCCGGGAAAGCCGCCCGAATCTTGCCCAGGGCGATGTCCCGGCACGCCGAGTTGACGACTTCCAGCTCGAGCTGGGTCGTGAAATCCAGGTAGCGGTAGAGGTGCTGGACCTGCATCGCCCGGACAGCTTCCGGCCCGAGCGCGACGACCTCGGGATGCTGCGCGATCGGGACGAGCTCGGGGCTGAAGTAGACCCGGCCGATGGCTTCTTCGTCGAGCAGCATGCGGCGCGGCTTGACACGCACCGATGCTTTCGCGTCCCAGTTCTGAAGCTTGCGGACGACCGGCCTGACGCCGACGCTCATGGAACGATCTCCTACCGCTTCGTAGCAAGTCTCGACGTGGTCGATCGCCGGTCTGGTTCGTTCAGGAGAGACAAGGCTGGCCGGCATCCACGACCGGTTGCGGGCGCAACGCTTGTCGTTCCGGGGGGGACCAGACCGGCAGGTCGCACAGTCCGCCTCCGCAGTAGATGTGGTGCCAGAGCTGTGTGGTGACCGCGGACGCGAGCCCCGCGTCGAGCGCTAAACGCCGCGCCGAGATGCGGGGCAGCCGTGGCAATGCCAGCCGCGCGTCGGCGATCGCCCGGGAGTCGAAGTAGCCGGAGGCACGGAGCGACTCGGGACTGAGCAACTGGTCGACCCAGGCCGGCCGGTGATCGTCCAGAAATACGGCGGAAAGGTTGGCCCGGAACATTGTCTTCCGGCGGCTGGCGATCTGTTGAGGCAGCGTCCGCCGGGCCACCTGGCGCAAGATCCATTTGTCGGTCAATCCGCGCAGCTTGTACTCGGGCGCGATCCCCGCGCAGAACTCGATCACAGTCTCGTCGAGGAAAGGGTAGCGCGCCTCGACCGAGGACCAACGTGCCACCCGGTCCCCCTTCGAGCTGAGGAGCATCCCGGCGAGCATCAGCTTGTAGGCGACGTAAAGCGACTGATTCAACGGGTGCCAGCGCTTCAGGCGTTCGGACGGGAACTGGACGTCGGAGTAAGGGTCGTGATCGCCCAGCGAGTCCCAAAGCGCGGGACTGTAAAGCAGCGATCGCGACTGGCCGAGGATGTCGTAGACGTCCTGCTGCGCGGGCCGCACGCCACCGAGGGCGCGGAGCGCGGGACGGTGTCCCCCCTTGCCGCCCCGGACGAGGGCCTTACGCGCGAGCTTGAGCAGAGCCCCCGTCGGCCCTCGGCGAAAGGCCATACGCACTTTCTGGATCTTGAACCAGATGTAGCCCGCCAACGCCTCGTCGGACCCCTCGCCGGTCAGCACCACCTTGTAACCCTGGGAGTGGACCTCACCGGCCAGGCAAAGCATGCAGGCCGCGGTCGTGTCGAGCACCGGGGCTTCGGCCGCCGTCATCAGCTCGGGGTACGCCGAAGCGATCGCGTGGCGGTCCATGCGGAGCGTCGTCAGGTGCGACCCGAGCACGCGCGCGGCCTCAGCGGCCTTCGAGCCCTCGTCGGTCCCCGCGCCGTCCAGGCTGACGGCGAAGGAGGGGACCGCCTCGCCCTGGATTTTCTTGCTCAGCCCCAGGACGGTCGTCGAGTCGAGCCCGCCGCTGATATAGCTCACGACCGGCACGTCACAGTGCAGCCGGCGCTCGACCGCGCCGGTCAGAAGCGCCTCGAGCTCCTCCACCAGCGGGGTCGGGTCGGCGAGCCGCCGTTCCTGGCCGGCGTCCGGGAAGTCGAGGTCCCAGTATTTCTTGAGTTCGACTCGCCCGTCCTTGATCTTCAGGTAGTGCCCCGGCGGGATCGACTTCACACCCTCGAAGTAGGTCCGCTCCGTCCCCGCGCAGAAGAACGAAAAGAAGTGGTCGATCCCTTTCAGGTCCGGCCGCGCAGCCACCAGCCCAGAGGCCAGTAACACCTTGACTTCCGAGCCCCAGAGCAGCCAGCCGTCGCGCTCGGCGTAATAGAGCGGGCAGACACCGACGCGGTCGCGCCCGAGGATCAGCGTGCGGTTTGGCCGGTCCCACAGGGCAACGCCGTAATCGCCTCGCGCTCGCTCGAACATCCCCTCGCCGCGGTCCTCGTACATGTGGACCCACGCTTCAGTATCACAACGGCTCGCCAAGCGGTGGCCCCGCGCGAGCAGCTCCTCGCGCAGCACCGGGTAGTCGTACAGCTCGCCGTTGTACGCCACCCAGAGCGACCCGTCCTCGTTGGCGATGGGCTGCCGGCCTCCTTCCAGGTCGACGACGGAAAGGCGTCGTACGCCCAGCGCGATACCCGGCTCGATGTGGATCCGCTCGTCGTCAGGACCGCGTCGGGCGATCGCCCCTGTCATGTTGAGCAGTCGTGCGGCCGGGAACTCCCTCTGGCCGGTCAAATCCAATGCGCCCGCGATGCCGCACATCGTTGCGTCTCCGAGTCAACACGATTTCAATGCCCGAGCCGAACGCCCCGAATGCGCATTCTGCGCCCACTACGCTTCCGGCAGAGTCGGGTGGCGCACTGCTCTCAACTTCGCGCGCAGCACATTTAGTGCAATAATGGGTAATATGCACTGTTTGAGTCAATTAGGCAAGATATTTCGTAAGATAGGGTAGATTGCAATCGAGGTGCCAATCCGACTGCGCCCGGCGGATTTCACTGGCGGATGCGCGCGGAGGGGGTTTGTCGATCCTCACCTCGACCCCCGTTGCGGCGACCGGGCAGCCGGGGAACGCCTCGGGCGCGGGGTTCGATGTTTCGGCGGGGGGGGGGGCGAGAGATTCTTGAGCCGGCGGTCACCCGGCCGGCGACCTGTCGCCGGTAGCCGTGGCCGTGAGCGAATTTCGGGCGCCAGCGGGCGCGCCGCGTCGTGAACGGACCACCCGGGCGTCAAAAGATCCGCTCAGCGCTCCGAGCGGTTCGCCAGGGCGTCAAGAATACCTTCCATGAATGCCGGCAGGTCGTCGGGAGTGCGACTTGTCACGAGGTTACCGTCTCGGACGCACGGGGCGTCTTCCCAGAGACCGCCTGCGTTTTCGACATCATCACGGATCGCGAAGAAACCCGTGACGCGCCTTCCCTTGAGGCAGCGGGCCGAGCAGAGCAGCCACGGTCCGTGGCAGATCGCGGCCACCACCTTGCCTTGCCGCGCGGCCTGGGTCACGAGGTCGACCATCGCCTTATGCCGGCGCATGTGGTCCGGGGAGTAGCCGCCGGGGACGATGATGGCGTCGAACTCGTCGGCCTTCACGTCCCCCGCGGCCACGTCGGACTTGGCCGGATACCCGTGTTTCGACGGGTACGTCTCCCCCGCCTTGGGGCCGACAATCGTTACTTCGAGTCCCGCCTCGCGCAGGCGGAGTACGGGATACCAGAGCTCCAGGTCCTCGTACAGCTTTTCGACCAGCACGGCGGCACGTTTGCCTCGGACGTCTTCCATCCTTCTGGGCTCCCCGCGTTGCGGTAGGCTGGATGCACGAGCTTTCCTGCTTGAAAACGCGATGCCGGCAAGATGCAAAACCGCGGCGCGGCCCTTACGTCGCGTTGACCGGCTCCTTTTCTCCCGAGGCCGGCGCGAACTCCGCCATCGCCTCTACCAGCCCCGCTTCGGTCGTGTAAGGCGGCTGGTATCCGAGCACGCGCTGGGCCATCGCAATGGAATAGTCGAGGTTCAGCCCCACGAACTTGTAGCGTGCCTTGTTGACGAGCGGCGGCACCGTATCGCCTCGCCGCTTCGCCCGCCGTTCCATGACGTTGGCCAGCAGCCGCGCCAGCCAGAGCGGGATCGCACGATTCGGCGGCCGCAGTCCGGCGAGCTCGGCGACGCGCCCGATGAATTGCCGTTTCGTCACGCGTCCGCCGTCGGTCACGTTGAAGACCTCGCCGACCGCTTCCGGGACCTCGGCCGCCAGGAAGATCGCGTAGACGAGGTTCTTCACGTAGATGCAGTTGAGGATTTGCTGGCCGGAGCCAAAATAGAAGAATCGCCCGGACCGTAGCGTGCTCAAGAGCTTGGGGAGGACCGTCCGGTCCCGTGGCCCGTAAATGAAGCCCGGGCGCACGACGCTGAGGGGGAGACCCTTCTGTTTCACGTACTGGAGGGCCAGCTCCTCGGCCTCGACCTTCGAGCGCGTGTAGGCGTCGAGCGACTCGGCGGCCGGGGGCACGGTCTCGTCCGTGCCGAAGTGGTCGCGTCCTTCGTAGACCCCGAGGGAACTGACGTGGACGAACCGCTCGACGTGTGCTTCGACGGCCGCGTCGAGCAGGAGGCGAAACGCCTCAACGTTCAGCCTGCGAAATTCTTCCAGCGTTCCCCAGTCGCCGACCTTGGCAGCGCAATTGAGGATCCAGTCCGCGCTGGTGGCTCCGCGGCGGAGGGCGTCGCGGTCCTCGAGATCGCCGCTGACCTTTTCGACGCCCCACTGGTCGAGCCAGCGCGTGTCGCTAGAGGGGCGGACGAGCGCGCGGACGTGGTGACCCCGGCGCAGCGCTTCTTCGACGACGTGGCTCCCCACGAGGCCGGTGGCGCCGGTGATGAAAAGGGTCTTGGTCGGGTTGTCGTTCATCGACGATCTCGCACGGTTGCGGGACGTCCGCCGAGGTCAACAACGGCACCTGAACCGCCCGCGCCGATCAAGGTAACCGCCACAGGGGGAGTGCGGCTAGGCCGATTACCCTGAACGCTTGGAACCGTTGGCGAGTTGAAGATGCGAACGTGGAACGCCTGGGCCCGTGTCGTCGTGCCCGGGGCCAGTATTCCGCCTATCGCGACCCGTTTCCCCGGCCGAGCGAGACGTTCGGCCGGGGCTTCGCGACAGCCTACTTCCCGGCCGCGGGCTTCGTGGGGGCGGGTCGAGTGCCGCCTTTGGGGATCTCTTTCGGCGGTAGGTTCATGTTCTTCATCTTGTCCCGATAGTCCGCAGGCAGTTCCTTGGGAGGC
This sequence comes from Isosphaeraceae bacterium, assembly GCA_031291845.1. GTDB lineage: Bacteria > Planctomycetota > Planctomycetia > Isosphaerales > Isosphaeraceae > DAIDJG01. The sequence continues at coordinate 45,194 of JARLIH010000366.1, forward strand.
TCGCTGGGCATTCCCGCGGGATTGGGGTCTGAGCAGCCGAAGAGCAGGGAGGAGAAGACGAGGAGAGACGGCCACAGAGCAGCACGACGCATCGTAAGTTGAGCTCCTTGTGCGCACTGGGATTCGCTCGACCGAAACGGGAGCGCGACGTCCGTCGCGCTCCCGTTGGCCTACCGGGTTATCAGAAGGAGTCCGCACTGACCGTCTCGCCGCCGTTCCGGGTCCCGACGGCCCACCAGGTCTGGTAGCTGACCGAGTCCTTGACGAACTTGACGGAGCCGTCGGCCATGCCCACATTCACGCCCCCGGCGTGGTTGCTGCAGGCCGAGGGCATGCTGTTGCTTGCCTCCCAGACCTGGGTGTTCTCCTGGGTCTGATTGTGGCAGGAGATCATATTTGGAGTGCCCCAGTGGGTGTAGGCGTTATTGGCATGAACGTAATACCCCATCGGGAAAGCGTATCCAAAGACCTCCGAATTGCCGGCCTGCGTCGTTCCCGGCACCGACTTGCACTGGTTGTAGAAGTTGACGGCGAGGGGAGCTCCGTTGACAACGCCCTGGTTGGCGGGCGTCGGCCCGGGGATGTCGTAATAGCCGCGCAGCTTGTCCTGGGAGGAAACGTAGGGCAGAGGGCTGTTGTTCTTGATTCCCACCAAGTGTTCGCTGAACAGCGCGGTGTTCGACGTGCCGTCCCGTATTGCCTCCAGCCCGATGGAGCCCCCAAGATTAGTCCAACCCAGAGAGTCGGACGGTACCATCGTGCCCGAAAACTGCGCGATCACGCCCGGACCACCCAGGTTGCCCACGTAATTGTGCGTCCCGTAGATCCAGGGCCGCTGGTAACCATCGGACGGACAGATCAGGCTCGCGATCTGCGAGTAGCACACGGTCGAGTTCGGCGTGTTGGTCGTGTTCCCTCCGGGGAAGAAGCCGCGACTGAAGTTGAAGGCGTTGTACATCGGTTGCTGCTCGAACTGCGGCAGCAGGAGCAAAGGCCATCCGTAACCCCACCCCCAACTTTCGTTGGCATTTAGCGTGTTCCCCCAGCAGATGCTCTGCGGCGGCAGAGAACTATTCGCTGAGATGTAGTTGTGGACGGCCAACCCGAGTTGCTTCAGGTTGTTGACGCACTGGGATCGCCGGGCTGCCTCACGGGCCGCTTGCACCGCGGGCAGCAACAGCGCGATGAGGACCGCGATGATCGCGATCACCACCAACAACTCGATCAATGTGAAACCCCGGTGTGCTCTCCTCATGGATGGTCTCCTCACATGAATTCAATGAGGTTCGATAACAGATCGGAGCCTGACACGCTGAAGGTGTCTAAGCCCAGCGATGCGGATCTGCTGAACGGGCACATGCCAATCGCGGCGGGAGAGGTGGTGACGACGGAGTGCGCGGTCTGTTTTTCGCAAGTCTCCTTTGATTGAGGTGGGCGAATCAACGGATGCGACGGCATCATATCGCACCGAAACTCGTCGGTACAACAAGAATTTATCGGAACGAGAACATCGAATTCCTTAGGGCGGCGCATGGCCGCTTGCAGGCGTGAATGTCGCTCGGGGATGCGTGCGAACGTCTAAAGACGTCGGGGGAATCGAAGACGCGCGGGTTCTCTCGCCGATGTCTGTCAGAACCGCCCCGTACCGCCTGAGGGCTTGAGCCGAGCGCGGGCCGATTGGGCCTGGGTGTCGAGTGGGTCGCGGGCGATTGCCAGACCGTACCAGGTCAGTGCCTCACGCGTCTGCCCGAGCTCTTCACAGGCTTGGCCGAGCTTGAAATAGAGTCTCGGGTCTTGTCCGAGGGGACCTTTCGATTCCAAGATCATTCGCTTGAGCCGGTCCTCCCGTGCCACCTGTTCGAGGTAAGTGATTGCCCTCGGTTCATTGAGCCGTCGTAGGCACTGGCCCAGACCGTAGAGCGCAGCGCGGTCGTGAGGGTCCTGTTTCAAGACCGCTTCAAAGAAGTGAGACGCACCCGTTGGATCTTGTCGGATGAGTGCGAGTCGGGCGCGGATGACATTCAAACCCGCGTGGTCGCTTGCACCTGCTTGGACGAGCGATTCCGCAGCTGATTCGTCGCCGCGATCGAGCGCGATCCTGGCCCGCAGGGCTCGTGCGTTGTCGTCCTCGACGTCAAGCGGACCAATCGCTTCCTCGGCCGCGCTGACCTGGCTCATCATCAAATACGCTTCGACGAGCGCGAGGCGCGATTGGCGATCGCCCGGGTCGTTTTTCACGAAGCGCTCCAGGCGGGCGGCGGCCTCCCTGGGGTCCCAGATCGCGCAGAGATTCTGGCACCAGATAAAAGCCCGCTTCTCATCAAGCGGACCGAGTTCGACTAGGGCGCGGAACTGGGCGTCGCAATCGCGTCGGCGCCGCTGCAATGCGTAGATGTACGCAAGGTCACGACGTGCGGCGACCTGATGGGGATCGAGCGCCACCGCTCGGGCCAAAAGGCGCTCCGCCGCGCGTGCATGATCTCGGTCGAGCTCGATCTCACCCGCGAGCAATCGCGCTCGACCGGCGAACGGGTCCGAGTCAGGGACGCAGCAGAGGACGCGAAGCGACTCGTCAAAATGCTCGCGCGCCTGGCTAATCCGGGCGCGGAGGATCAGGTCCAGAGCCGTCGGATGGACCCGCCTCGCACGCCGGTCGAGCAGGACTTCCGCGTCATCGACTCGCCCCCGGTCGAACTCTCGAGCGGCCGCATCAAGGAGCAGCAATGGATCGGGCTGTGCCCGTAAGACGACGATCGCGCCCGAAACGCCCAGGATGATCACCAGGGCAAGGCTCGTGGCTAAGCGAGTTCGGCGCGTCGGAGCACGAAGCATTCTCACCGCCCTCCTCACCCACGCGGTTGACTCCGTATCCAGATTTGTTGGCACGCAAGCGGTTGTCAACGCCCGGTTGCGGTTCGCCGAGAGAACACTGTCGCCGAAGGCCCCATGTTCCGGGGTTGGTTTCAAACAGAATCCCCGCAGCGTTCGGACCGAGAGCCAGGCTTCGGGCTATCTATAGGATCGTCGCAGTCCGCAGCGCGGTTCGCGAACCGCCGAACGCGATCACACGGCGATACAACCTCTACGCGGTCCCGGATGGTTGCCCGCGCGGAGGCACGAGGGGGGTGCTGAGGGCTTGAGAATGGGGGGCCTGTCCGTCAGATGTGCTCTGCACGCAGCTCGTGCTCAAGCGCCTGGCGTGTGCTGAGGGCTTGAGAATGGGGGGCCTGTCCGTCAGAGTGGTTCATCCCCGTGAAGCCGACCCCGCGCGAAGGAACCGTGCTCGTGATCGCGAACCCCAAGCCCCCGACGTTCCATCGAGTCCTCATTCTGCCTCTCATCGGCGTGCTGGCCACCGCGTCCGCGGCCCGCGCTGAGGGTCCGGACCCGCGGCTGGCGGGCTACCGGACGCCCCCGGGTTGGAAGGTATCAATTGCGGCGACGGAGCCGCTGGTGATCAACCCGGTAACGATGACGTTCGGCCTCGACGGGCGTCTCTACGTTGTGGAGTGGCAGGCTGGGCGCGGTCCGAACGACCACATCAAGGTGCTGACCGACACCGACGGCGACGGCGCGTTTGACAAGGCCGACATGTACATGGACGGCCTCGACCTCCCGGCGGGCGTCCTCTTCTGGGACGGCTGGACCTACGTGACGCTCGACCACGACGTCGTTCGCTTCAAGGATAAGGATGGCGACGGCAAGTTCGAGACGCGCGAGGTCATCGCCTCGGGCTTCGGCAACGACGACTCGCACCACCGCGTCTCGGGCATGACGATGGGGCCCGACGGCTGGATCTACCTGACAACGGGCGACAGCGACGCTCATGCGAAGGGCTCGGACGGCTCGACCGCGACCGTCCTGCGCTCGGGGGGCGTCTTTCGCTGCAAGCCGGACGGCTCCCACATGGAGAACGTCGCCTTTGGCATGCGGAACCCCTGGGGCAACATCGCGTTCGACGACGAGTTTCGCATCTTCCACACCGACAACGACAATGAAGGGGCCGCCGGCTTCACCGGCTGCCGCATCCTGCACGTCGTCGAAGGGGGCGACTACGGCTGGCGCCTGCGCGAAGGCGCCCGCTGCTGCCAGCCCGACTACGAGCGCGCCACCTGGAACGGCGGCCGCCCGGGCCGCCTGGGCTGGGTCGCCGAAACGGGTCGCGGTGCGCCCGCGGGTCTCTGCGTCTTGAATTCGGCCGCATTTCCCCCGTCCACGCGCAACCTGCTCGTCTATCCCGACGTCTTTCGCAAGCTCGTGCGGGCCTACAAGCTGAAGCCCGCCGGCGCGACATTCACGGTGGCCGAGGAGTTCGAGCTGCTCGCGTCGGATGACCCCCTTTTTCGGCCCGACGACGCCGAGATCGGGCCCGACGGAGCGCTCTACATCCTCGACTGGCGAACCGACTCCGGGGGCGCGGGGCAGCTCTCGGGGAACGGGAAGACCGGGCGGATCTATCGAGTGACGTGGGGGGGCACCGAGAAGGAGCCGGCGCGGGCGCCATTGGCGCGCGATCGGTTTGCAAAACTGCTCGGAGCGGAAGACGCGAGGCTCGTTCAGGCCCTCACCGACGACGATTACAACCTTCGCAGGACTGCCAATCTCGAACTGATTCGACGTGGGGGGAAGGACACGAAGGCACTAATCGAGGTCGTTAAGCGGATGAAACCCGAGAGTGCTCGCCTGCATGCGCTCGTGACGCTCTCGGCAACAAATACGCTGAAGACCGACAAAGCTGGCGCTGGTGTTCCCTGGGATTTTGGCATTTTGGGAGGCTCACCGGCTCTCCGCCGACTGGCATTCGAATGTCTTGGTCGCTTCGCCGATTTCAGAGATTACGATCTGACGATCAGTATGATCGGCGCAAAGGAAGAGGATTACGAGGCACTCCGCGCTTTCGCCCTCGCCATTGGCAGGTTCGGCAGCGCGGTTCCCGCGAAGCCTCGCACGGGCTCAGCTCAATCCGTCGCACAAGCGCTCGCGGAATTCCCGCTGTTGTCGTACGCCGAAAACTCGCTCGGTGAAGACCCGTTCTTCCGTGACGGATGGACGCGCGGGCTCGAGCGCCTTGGCCCGGACGCGCTCAAGGTTCTCCTGAGAGCCATCGCTGACGGCAAACCCAAGAGTTCGGCCGCAGCACTTTATGCGCTTCAAGGATGGCGTGATTCTTCCGGTGTCGAAGCCGTGCTCACCGAAGCGACGACCCGAGAGCCGATCCCTCCGTCCGCCCGCGTTGGTCTGTTCCGGGCTCTCCGCGAGTTCGTCCCGAGCGTACCGGCAGACCGGATCGTTGAGTGGCTCGTGGGTGGAACGAACGCCCCGCCCGAAGCTCGTGTCGAGGCCATCCGCGTTCTCATTGCGTTGCACCAGCGGGCTGCGCTCGCGGCCGGCCCCATCTTGCCGTCTCTGCTCGCAGACAGCCGCGACGAGGTACGGCGCGAATCGCTACGGCTCGCGGCGGAAGTCCGATCCGCCGACGCCAAGGCGAGTCTCGTTTCGCTAGTGCAGGCCGAGAATCGCCGGGCCGACGAGCGCCGGCTCGCGCTGGTGGCGCTCAGGAGCTACCAGGACAACGGACTCGCGCCTTTGTTGTCAGGCCTGCTTGCAAAAAGCACTGACGCAGGCTTCCGGATTGAGTTACTCCGTACGCTGGCCGCGCTTGATTTCAAGGCCGCCGCAGAAGGGGCGAAAGCCTTACTCTCCAGCAAGGATCGCGAGCTGCGGCAGGAGGCGATCGGTATTCTCGGCCAGCGGCCAGAGACAGCGCTGATCGTGGCCCAGGAATACAACGATGGGAAACTCTCGCCCGAGGATCTCGCCCGTGTGATCGAGGCCGTCCGGCCGCATGCGACTCCTGAGCTACAGGCGGCGATGCAGAGCCTTCTCAAGAAGACACTCCTTGCCGCCCCGACGGGTGCGGAGGCCAGTCGCCTGCGCGAGTACGTCGGGCGCTTCGGCAGCCCCGATCGGGGCAAGGCGCTCTACCTCGACACGAAGAAAGTCGGCTGTACCGTGTGCCACCGGCTCGAAGGGTCCGGTGGCGCCGTGGGGCCCGACCTGACACGGATCTATGAGACGCTGTCGTTCGACAAGCGCGTGGAGGCGATCCTCGAGCCCTCCAAGGAAATCAAGGAGGGCTTCGGCACCTTCAAGGTCGCCACCACCGACGGACGGATTGTCACGGGCTTGCTGCTCGGTGACACCCCCGAGGGCGTCGCGCTCAAGGACGCGCAAGGATGCGAGGTGCGCATCTCGGCCAAGGAGATCGAGGACAAAGGCCCGGACAAAGCGAGCCTCATGCCCGTCGGGGTCGTCGGCAACCTCTCGTTCAACGAGTTCGCCGACCTGCTCTCGTTCCTCGGCGACCGCAAGGCACAGGAAAGCCTGCGAGCCTTGGCAAAACCGAACTAGGAGTCATCCGCCGATGTCGCCGATTTACGCAGATAGGTTGTCAAGAATTGCTGGCCGTCATGGATTTTGCGGCCTTGGGCCTCTCTGCGGCCGCCCAAAGAATTCGTAACGCACCTAAGAACGGAGTTGATCTGCGTCAATCGGCGTCATCCGCGGATAAGAACTCTTCTCAGCTCAGCACGATCGGCGATCGCTTTTCCGCGGCTTCTTCCATGAACGACTGGACGCGTGACACCAGCGTCTCGGGCTCTTCCACGCCTCCTTCCAGGAGCTGCGCGTTGGCCCAGAGCTGGAGGCCGCACTGCCTGATGAAGGCGTCGTGGTCGCGGTTGGCGCTGAGGCTCGCGAGGCGGCGGATCAACGGTGCCGAGGGGTTGATCTCGAGGGTCCGCTTGGTGACCGCGAAGTCGCGGTTGGCCCGCTGAAGCAGACGCTGCATCTGGGTGCTGAGCCCGCCGTCGGCGTTCACGAGGCAGCACGGGCTGTCGGTCAGGCGCTTCGACTCCCGGACTTCCTGGACGCGGTCACCGAGGGCTTCGCGAAAGAGCTCCAGCACCCGGGCGAACGGTCCGGTCGGCGGCTCGGGTTCTTTCTTGTCTTCGGTTTCCTCGCCGGGGAGGTCGAGGTCCGCGGAGTCGATCGAGGTGAGCGCTTTGTCCTGGAACTTGCCCAGGGACGACATCACGAACTCGTCCACGGGGTCGGTCAGGTACAGGACCTCGATCCCGCGCCTGCGGAAGATTTCGAGATTCGGGCTCTTCTGAATCGAAGTGAGGTCCGGACCACCGAAGTAGTAAATGTGCTTCTGATCCGCCAGCGCACGGCTGACGTACTCCTCCAGCGAGGTGGGTTTGTCGGCTCCTTCGGTCCGGGACGACGTGAACCGGAGCAGCTTCGCGATCCGTTCGCGGTTCGAAAAATCGTTGGCGATCCCTTCCTTCAGGACCGGGCCGAACTGCTGGTAAAACGCCAAGTATTTTTCGGGATCGTCCTTCGCCAGCAGGTCGAGGCGGTCGAACACTCCCTTCACAAGCGTGTTGCGGATGCGCCTGATGACCGTGTTGTCCTGGAGCGTTTCGCGGGAGACGTTCAGAGGGAGGTCTTCGGAGTCGACGAGTCCGTAGAGGAAGCGGAGGTACTCCGGCAGCAACTCCCGGCAGTCGTTCTGGACCAGGATACGCTTCGCGCAGAGGTTCAGGCCGTGCTCTTCGCGAGCGAGGCCGAGCCGCTCGATGCTGGTGGAGGGGCAATACAGGATCGCGCGGAACTGGATCGGTGAATCGGCGGCGAGGTGCAGATGCCAGAGCGGGGTCTCGTCGGTGCGGTGGGTCAGGTGCTGGAAGAATTTCTGGTACTGCTCGTCGGTCACCTGGCTCTTCGGCTCGACCCAGATCGGCTTTTGCTCGTTGATGACCTGGTCGGCGAACTTGATCGGATGGGGAACGAAACTCGAGTATTTCCGGAGCGCGGTCTGGATGCGCCAGGGTTCGGTGAAGTCCTTGCAGTCTTCTTTCAAGTGAAGGATGACCTCGGTGCCCCGTTCCAGGCCTTCCGCCGGCGTGATCTGGAACGTCCCGGTCCCCTCCGACTCCCACTCCCAGCCGGAGTCCTCCCGGTAGCTGCGGGTGCGGACGCGCACGCGGTCGGCCAGCATGAAAGCCGAGTAGAAACCGACGCCGAACTGCCCGATGAGGGAGAGGTCGGTCTTTCCCTGGCTCGTCGCGTTCTTCAGGAATTCGAGCGAGCCGCTCCGGGCAATCGTGCCCAGGTTCGTCACCAGTTCGTCGTGCGACATACCGATCCCGTTGTCGCGAATCACGAGCTCGTGAGCGTCGGGCTTGGCTTCGATCACGATCTCGAGGGTGCCGGTCTCGCGAAACGCTTCGTCCGTCAGCCCGACGTAACGCATCTTGTCGAGCGCATCAGAGGCATTCGACACCAGCTCGCGCAACGCGATTTCACGACTCTGGTAGAGCGAGTGCGCCAGCAAGTGGAGCAACTGCTTGATTTCGGCCTGAAATGTGAATTCTTGCTTTTCGGACACAGCGGACATGACGAACACTCCCCGGCTCGCTGGGGCGCTACGGTGGACAATGCGGAATCGACGCGTGATGGGCTGTCGGCTCGTTAGGACAACCATTAAGCAAGGTCCGTACCAAGCTAACTTCGTGGTCGCAAGTGTCGATAATGCAAGCACTTTCGGGTCGGGTGCCGGAGGGCGAACTCGAGTTGTCCTGCCAGGAAGCTCGCAAAGTGAACGTCCAGGATGCCAAAATGGCACCTCGTTCCTTCCTGAGCCAGCGGAGCGCTAAGTCAGCGCCCTGAAACACGGCATCGCCGTTGCATGATTGTTCGGACGTTGCGCGCCGGCCATTCCATTACTTATGGAGAGCACTGCAATGTTGCTCGCATACGACGATCACGGCCCCGGCCCCGTTGTGGTGTTGTTGCACGGCTTCCCGTTGAACCGTTCGCTCTGGGAGTACCAGGTGGGAAGCATCGGCTCGCGGTACCGGCTCATCCTGCCCGACCTGCGCGGGCACGGTGAATCGGCAGCCCCCGAGGGGACGTACACGATGGACGCCATGGCCGACGACGTGCTCGAACTGCTCGACGTGCTGCAGCTCCGCGAGCCCGTGGTGCTGGGCGGACTGTCGATGGGGGGATACGTCGCGCTTTCGCTCATCGAGCGGTTCCCCGAGCGCTTTCGCGGGCTGATCCTCATGAGCACCCGTGCGGAGGCCGACAGTCCGGAGGCGAGGCACGCGCGCGAAGACTTGGTTGACGAGATCGAGGGGACCCAGGACGTGCGGCCTGTCGTCGACGCGATGCTCCCGCGGTTGCTCTCCCCAACGACACGCGTCCAGCGGCCCGAGGTGGTGGCGCGAGTGCGGTCGATGATGGAAAAGACGGCGCCGAGGGGCGTCATCGGCGCGCTTCGAGGGATGGCCTCCCGACCGGACAGGACGGGTGTGCTGGCGGGGATCAACGTACCGACGCTTTTGCTCTTCGGCAGGGACGACCCGATCACGCCTCCCGAGGTCGCCCAGAAGTTCGCGGCAGCGATCCCACGCGCCCAGCCGGAGGTAATCGACGGCGCGGGGCACCTCGCGCCGATCGAGCGCCCCGACGACGCGAACCGAGCGATCCTGGCCTTTTTGGCCGAGCTCGCGTGAACGTGGCGCCCGAGGGCCCACGCCTCTTGCTTCCCAGCCGTCCAGTCTCGATAATCCCAGGCCGAGGGGAGAGCAATCACAGGACGCGCGGACGCATTGGGGTGCGATGGCCGAAGACCTTGCGGAACCGCTGATTGCAACCCCAGCCGGCCTCGATGAGCTGGTCGCGCACCTGCGTTCCTCGGGGCGGTTCGCGTTTGACACGGAGTTCGTCTCGGAGGAGACCTTCGAGCCGCAGCTTTGTCTGATCCAGATTGCCACGCGCGACCGCCTGGCGGTTGTCGACCCGATCGCGGTGCGCGAGCTCCGGCCCTTCTGGGACGTCGTGAACGACCCGGCCGTCGAAGTCGTGATGCACGCAGCCGGCGAGGACCTGCGGATTTGCCGGTTTCAGACGGGGACGGTTCCGGCTCGGGTCTTTGACGTCCAGATCGCGGCCGGCCTGGTCGGCTTCGGTTACCCGCTTTCGCTGGGAAACCTCGTCTATCAATGCCTCCGCACCACCGTCGCTGGCGGGGAAACCCGCACCGACTGGCGGCGCCGGCCGCTCAGTACGCCCCAGTTGCGTTACGCCCTGGACGACGTTCGCTACTTGCTGCCCGTCGCCGACGACATCCGCGACCGATTGGCAGGGCTTGGTCGTTCGGAGTGGGCCGAGGACGAGTTCGTGCGGTTCGTCAGCGCGATCCAGAACCGAACCGACGAGGAACGGTGGCGGCGTCTTCCGGGGCTGCACCAACTTTCGCGCCGCGGCCTGGAGGTGGCTCGCCGGCTGTCCGAATGGCGGTTCGAAGAAGCCCGGCGCTCGAACCGGCCGATCAGGCAGCTCCTGCGCGATGATCTGCTGGTGGCGATCGCCAAGCGGCAGCCGCTGAACCGCCGCGATCTCGAGCTCTTGCGCGAGTTCAACCGGCCCCACCTGCTGAGCAAAGGCCCGGACATCCTGCGCGTGATCGCCGAGGCTCAGGCCGTACCCGCCGAAGCGCTGCCGGAGCACGCGGACAAGCCGGACGACGGGCCGGGGCTGTCGATGGTCGTCAACCTCCTGAGTGCAGCGCTCGCTCGCTGCTGCGCCCAGAACAAAGTGGCCGTCGGACTCGTCGGGGCGGTCGCCGACCTCAAGGACCTGGTTCGCTGGCACACGGAGGGGCGACCCGAATCCCGGCGTCCCACGTTGGCGCGCGGCTGGCGGGACATCGTCTGCGGAGAGCCGCTGCTCGACGTTCTGTCGGGCCGCTGTGCGTTGCGCGTCGTCGACCCGCAGGCCGAAGTGCCGGTTGCCCTCGTACCAATGCCCGAAGATCGACGATTTGAAGACGCGGTGTGAGTTTTCATAGACTTCCGAGGGATGACGGATGGCCCGGGTTCTGAGCTGTTTCAGCAATTGCTATGGCCCGTCTGGTGTCTGGGCCGCGGTGGAGAACATCCGTGCGGCGGGGATCGACCACCTGGAGCTCGCGCTCCGGGGGCACAATTTCGGGGGCCTCGTGATTCCGGAGTCGGCCGTCGTCACCGAGAAAGCGGACGATGCGACCGCAGGTGCCTTCTGCGATCACTTGCGAAAGCACGGCGTGAAGGTGAGCGGGTGCAACGTCGGTGGTGCCGATATCCGGACCGAGGACGGCGTGGCCCTGACCGAGCGCAGAATCCGGTTCGCCGCGCGCTGGTTCGGTGTCAGCGTCGTCGTCTCGGGGGCGGGGCAGCCGGCCGACGCGGCGGAACGCCGGGCGATCGTCGAGCACCTCCGGCGGATCGGCGACACGGCCGGGTCCGTCGGCATCACGGTCGCGCTCGAAACCCACAAGGGGCCGACCCAGAACGCCCGGTCCATGCTCGCCCTGATGGACGAGGTCGACCATCCGCAGGTACGCCTCAATTTTGATACGGGCAACATCGCCTACTACAACGAGGCGACCAACCCGGTCGACGAACTGGATCTAGTCAAGCACCTGGTCCGAAACGTCCACCTGAAGGACAACCGGGGTGGTCTCGAGGACTGGTATTTCCCCGCGCTCGGCGAAGGGGGCGCGGTCGACTTCGTGCGCGTGCGCGAGATCCTCGATGGGGTCGGCTTTTCAGGTCCCTACACGATCGAGTTGGAAGGTATCGGAGGGGAGCCCGAACCGGGGCTCGAGGAACGCCAGGCACGAATTGCGCGAAGTGTCGAACACCTCCGCTCCTGCGGATATCTCGCGTAGGACGTATTGTACCCCCCGTCGTTACTTCGGAGTTCCTCGTGGGAACGAGGCGATTATCATTCGTGGGTCGCGAGGAACGCCCGGCGCATCGCATCCACGCCGCAGGAATGCGAGTTGGCCGCCCTACGAATTACGCTCCCTCCGCCTCTACAATGCTAGCGGAGGTCATTAAGGAAAGCGTCACTACGATCGGACCCTACGCCATGCCCACCGCGAACCAACTGTACGATGAAGCCGCTGCGCTCCGCGACAAGGGCGACAAGGTCGCCGCAATCGCCAAGCTTGACGAAGCCGTCGCCCTCGACCCCGCCTTCGCGATCGGTCACGGCATGCTCGCGAAACTCTGCGCCGATGTCGCTGAAGTGGACAAGGCCATCCACCACGCGAAACGCGTTGTCGAGCTGGAACCGGACGACGCGTTCAGCTACACCGCCCTCTCCGTCATCTACCAGCGTTGCGGCAAGATCCCGGAGGCCGAGCAGGCCAAGGCGATCGCCTGGAACAAGCAGATGGGATTCGAGTAAGACCATCCCCGGAGCTCCGCCTGATGCCGATTCTCCGTACCGCACTCGTTCTCGGGCTTCTGGCCGGCATAGGGCCGTCGTCAAACGCTCAGACCGGAAAGGATGACGACGCCTGGTTTCACCAGCACCGTGACGAATTCGTCGGGCTCTACACGGACCTGCACCGTCACCCCGAGCTGTCGTTCCAGGAGGTCAAGACGGCCCAGCGCGTGGCCGACGAACTGCGAAAGGCCGGCGCGGACGTGACGACGGGCGTTGGCAAGCTCGGCGTTGTCGGCGTTTTCAAGAATGGCGTTGGCAAGACCGTTCTCGTGCGCACGGACCTCGACGCGCTTCCCGTGACCGAGGAAACCGGGCTGCCGTACGCGAGCAAGGCGAAAGGCGTCGATGCGTCCGGCAAGGAGGTCGGCGTCATGCACGCGTGCGGCCACGACATGCACATGGCTTGTCTCGTGGGAACGGCGAGGTGGCTGTCGGATCACAAGGACCAGTGGTCTGGCACCGTGGTCTTCATCGGGCAGCCGGCCGAGGAAATGATCGGCGGCGCCAAGGAGATGCTCAAGGACGGGCTCTATACGCGCTTTCCGAAGCCGGATTATGCCCTGGCGCTGCACGTGGTGAACGACCAGCCGGTCGGCACCGTTGCCTATACGTCCGGGCCGGCACTGGCGGGCTCGACGTCCGTGGACATCACGATCAAGGGACGCGGCGGCCACGGGGCTGCGCCCCACACGGCCGTCGACCCGATCGTTGTGGCCGCGTTCGTGATCGTCGACTTGCAGACGGTGGTCAGTCGCGAGATCGATCCGATTCATCCGTCCGTTCTGACGGTTGGGTCGATCCACGGCGGGACCAAGCACAATATCATCCCCGAAGAGGTCAAGCTGCAACTCACCTTGCGGGCCTACAGCGAGGAGGTGAGGTCGCAATTGATTGAGGGGCTGAAGAGACGCGTTTTCGCCCTGGCCAAGGCACACCGAGCTCCCGACCCGATCGTGACCGTGCACGACGGAACCCCGCCGACGATCAACACGCCGGAGCTCGTCAAGAAGGTGGTTCCCGCGCTGATCCGGGAACTGGGGCCGACGCACATCAAGGAAGTCGAGCCCGTGATGGGGGCGGAGGATTTCGGCCTCTTTAGCCAGGGGGGCGTGCCGATCTTTATGTTCCGGCTGGGGACGATCAGCCCCGAGCGGATGGCCGAAGCGAAGCAAAAAGGACTGCCTTCGCTTCACTCGCCCCAGTACTACCCCGAACCCGCCCCCAGCCTGCAGACCGGCATTCGCGCCATGACGGCCGCCGTGCGCGAGTTGCTCCCTCCGAAGTCGTGAACGCTTCTTCCCCGAGAAATGGACCATGCAACCCGACTATCGAGTGAACGACCCCGACGCGCTCCTGAGCCCGTCGCTGCTCATCTTCCGCGACATCGTCGTTCATAACCTGCACGAGATGATCCGCTTGGCGCGGGGCGCCGAGCGGTTGCGCCCGCACGTGAAGACGCACAAGATGCCGCGGCTGGTCGCCCTCTGCGAGCAGTTGGGAATTCACAAGCATAAGTGCGCCACGATTGCCGAGGCCGAGATGACCGCCGCCGCGGGGGGGCAGGACGTGCTGCTGGCCTACCCGCTCGTCGGGCCGAACATCCGGCGCTTCGTGCGGCTTGCCACGGCGTATCCGGAGACCACGTTCCGCGTCCTTGTCGACGAACCTTTGCCCGCGCGCGCCCTGTCTGCGGCGCTCGCCGAGACCGAGTTGTCGGTGCCGGTCCTGATCGACCTGGAAGTCGGCATGGGACGGACCGGGACCGCCCCCGACGACGCTGCGCTGGCCCTGTGCGAGCTGGTCGACGGGCTGCCCCACCTCGAATTCGAAGGGATCTCGGCCTACGATGGTCAAATCCACGACAGCGACCTCGCGCAGCGCCGGCGCGCTGCCGAGACCGGCATCGCCCAGACGCTTGCATTTCGCGAACGGCTGTTGGCGAAGGGCCTGAACGTGCACCGGCTGGTGCTCGGGGGAACGCCCACCTTTCCCATCCACGCCGAGCTTGACGTTCCCGGCGTGGAGTGTTCGCCGGGAACCTGCACGATCCAAGACGTGGGATACGCGAATCGTCACCCGGATCTCCCCTTCATCCCAGGGGCCGCGCTTCTGACGCGCGTGATCAGCCGGCCCAGGCCCGGCCGGCTCTGCCTGGACCTCGGGCACAAGGCCGTCGCCGCCGACCCACCCGCAGGCTCGCGGCTGACGATTCCCGAGTTGCCGGAGGCACACATCGGAGGCCAGAGCGAAGAGCACCTCGTCGTCGACACGCCCAGGGCTTCCGAGTTTCCTCCGGGTACGGCGCTGCTGGCGTTCCCCAGCCATATCTGCCCGACCTGCGCGTTGCACCGCCGGGTGTACGTGATGGAGCACGGAGACCTCGTGGATGAGTGGGAAGTCGCGGCGCGCGACCGCGTGCTGACCGTCTGAATCGGCTTCCGCAGCAAGTCGGCACTGATTAAGATAATTTTTTCTCCGCGGGTCGAAATCCGCGGTCGCTCCGGAACCTCTCTCGCACACAGGAACGACGGATGAAGTATCTCATGGCCGCCGCGGCCACCCTCGGGCTACTCGCCGTTTCGGCGCTGGCCCAGGAGCCGAAGGCGAAGGACGCGCCCAAGGCGAGCACCGACGCGCAGGACCTGCGTCAGAAAGCCAGCTACGCACTCGGCCAGAATATCGGCGATAGCATGCGGAAGCAGTCGATCGGGATCGACGCCGATGCCCTCGCGCGCGGCCTCAAGGACGGCTTGGCGGACAAGGGCCAGTTCACGGAGCACCAGATTCGCGAGGTCTTGACGGCGTTCCAGGAAGATATTGCTTCCAAGAAGAGCAAGGCCGACGGCGACTTCCTCGAGGCCAATAAGACCAAGCCCGGCGTGAAGACCACCGCCAGCGGTCTGCAGTACAAGGTCTTGAAGGAAGGCACTGGCGCGAGCCCCAAGGCGACCGACACGGTTTCGGTCAACTATAAGGGCACGCTCGTCGACGGGACCGAATTTGACAGTTCGTACAAGCGCGGCGAGCCGACGGAGTTCCCGGTCAATCGCGTCATCCCGGGGTGGACCGAGGGCCTCCAGTTGATGAAGGTCGGCTCGAAGTTCGAGTTCTTCATCCCGGCCAAGCTCGCGTACGGCGACCGTCCCCCGCCCGGTAGCAAGATCGGTCCGGGTGCGACCTTGGTGTTCGAAGTCGAATTGCTCGGCATCAAGTAAGACCGCGCCGAAGCGTTCGAACGAAGGGTGGGGACGACGAACGCCGTGCTCCACCCGTTTTTCGTTAACGTTCCGCCAGAGGGCTGGCCGTTCGCTCTCTTGATTCCTGGGAGCACCAGGCCTGGCGGCCGAACACATCCTGCCGTGGAAGTATTGCGCGAAATCCCCGTCCCGCCGGGGCAGAGGTGGAATGAGCGCCCGTGGCCGAAGCAGCAACTCGTCCGCGGACGCGGCTTGAGAGCCGCTGCAAGCCCTACTCTTCAACGCCCCCCGTCTCACCGTCCCAAGGACAGACTCGTTTCTTGCCGTATGCCGGGACGTTAATTCAAGGTCTCAAGCGGGGTCGATCACCTTCACATGCTGGACCCGCTCCGCCCGGAGCCAGCCGAGTAGCGTCTCTTGCTCCTCGGTCAGCTCCAGCTCGGTCATGTTGGCGGTGTCCAGGGGCGAAACGAGGTGAAAGACGCCGTCATCCAGCCAGCGAGCGACGTCGGCCTCGGCGAACCAGAACTCGCTTTCCCCGAGCGGCGGGGCCTCCGCCGGGGGGGATGCGCTGGCGAAGTACACGAGCTGCGTGCGGAGCCGCGCGGAAATCGGCCGGGCGGCGACGTTCGGGCGGTCGAGGGACACGAGCGCCGGCTGGTTCATGCGATTGCGCCTGCGGTTTCGGTGGGGAATGTCGGTCCGGCTCGAATTCTCACCCAGCATGTCAGCGGTCGTCAAGAGACCGAACGAGACGAAGAGGCTCTGCGGACGGGGCTCTCAGGTTCAACAGGAAGACTCGCTCGACGTGTTGCGCAACGGCGGGGAAGTGGGCGTCGACCAGCCCGGCTCGTGCCGCACTCTCGGCCGACCCCGCGCGGGGCAGGGGGGCACTCTTGAGCAGAACGAGCTCAGGTGCGCCGAGGCGTTGGGCCACGTATGCCGCGATCGAGTCGGTGGTCACGTCCCACGTGTGCGGGAGCGCCCTGCCGGAGCGTTTCTCGTCGCTTTCCAAAAGACGCCGGGGTGCGAAAACAGGTGTCCGCGCCAGGCCCCAGACGCGCGAGAGCTCGGCTTCGTCGTCGACCGCGTCGAGGCCCGTTACCGCCGATGCTAGCACGTGGGCGGTGAAGTCGAGCGCGCGCAACGCGAGGTCGTGGGCGCGCTCCTCGCCCAGCCCATGAACGCGATCCAAACCGCGGACCACGTCGGCCGCCGCCCCACCTCCCGCGACGATCACCAGACGCTCAGCGGCTCGTTCTTTTAAATAGTACGAGAGCCGGGCCGGCAACTCGGGCCAATCGAGCAGGCTCCCCCCCACCTTGATCACGGCGTCTACGCTCATCCCGCGGCGTCCTCGCACGCGAGGATTGTCAGCGCGTACGCGCAGCCCGCACTCGAGGCGACCGGCCCCCAGGCATCGCGTAGACTGACGATTAGCCCGCCGGGATCGATGACGCGCTGGGCGAGGCGCCGGGCGAGGAACTCTCCGGAGCCCGCGATCACGGCGGCCTGGGGAAGGACCCCGACGGCCCGGCAAGCACGAGCCGCGGCGGCCTCCAACCGGTTCCGAAGCGCTTCGTCTGCCGCCCGGGCGAAGGCGACGGCATCGTCGCCGCTGAAGCCGTCGCGGTCCGCTCCGACCATCCGTGCGAGCCGGTCTCGTGAGGCGTCGGCGGTGGCGGGGCGCCCGTCAGCCGTTGAGAAGTCCTTGGCGTCGGACGGGATCTCGCCAAGAGTGAGGTAGACATCAAGCGTGGAGGCGAACAATTCCGCCGCCAACCCGGTGGCAAGACCGCGGAACGGAAGCTCAATCGCGAGCGCGTGGACCGGCGTCCGCCGCACGCCGGCGTAAACGAGCTCGCCGTTCTGAAGCCGCTCGGTGTCGGTCCGCCCACGCGCAAGGGGCTGACCGTGACGTAGCGGGATCAGGTCCGTCGTCGTACTGCCAACATCGATCAAGAGGCCCCCGCCCTCGGCGACCAACCGAGCGGCGAGCTCCGCAAGCGCCAGCCAATTCGCGGCCGCGGCAAGACCAGGGCGTTCGCGGGCGTCGGCCACCTCGTGAAACTGGCCGTCGACCCCCCAAACCCGCGTCGGTACGCCCCGGAAGGCCGTGACCACGGCATCGAGGACCGCATTGACGCCAAACGCTTTGGTCGGATAGCAGTCGCAGAGCTCCGCGGTCATCGTCACCGCGATCCGGTCGAATGGTGGAAACGTGCCTCCGAGCGCGGCCAGCACGTCCGGCAATTCGTCGGGCCGCTTCCAAAGCTCAAAGGGGAGGGCCCGCGCGACTCCCAAGGTGTGCGCGGCCTTGATGTTCGCTCCTCCCACATCGAGCGCGAGCCAGGCCGAGGTCCGAGCCGTCATACGTGTCGCACTCCTTTCTCGTTCCGGAACGTGCCGTCCGGGTCGAATGTGACGGGCGCCTGGGAGTGAACCAAGCTTGCCAAGTCGTCGGCCCCGCCCAACCATGCGCGGGCCAGGCGGCCGGGAGGTAACAGACTCAACAGGCCGACGACCGACGTCGTCGGCCGGGGGTTGAGCTCGATTACCGTCGCCCGGCAGTTTGCCTCATCATAAACAAAATCGACCCCGACAAACCCTCGCAAGCCCTCCACGGCGCGCACGGCGCGCGTAACGTCCGGCGTCAGCCAGTCGCGCGGGGCTGGGAGCTCACCCCCGTGATAGGAGACCCTCGCCCCGTTTATGGCGATCCGTTGCCGGCCCACGCCAATGAGCTGAGCCGACGCACTGGGACCGGCGAGGAAGCTCGCACTCAACGGAATGCCCGGCACATACGGTTGAAGGACGGCGGTTTCCATGGCCCGTGCGGCCTCGGGAACGAGGCCGGCATTGGGGATCAAAAAGGTATCAAGTGAGCCTGCGCCATCGCGTGGCTTAAGGATCGCCGGATAAAGATGATCCTCGGGGAGCCGGTCCGCGGGTTGGACCACGCGGCAGGGAGGGGTCGCGATGCCTTGCCGTACGAGATGCCTCTCGAAGATGAGTTTGTCCGCGGCCAGGGTGACCGCCTCGGCCGTCGACCCGAGCGACTGGCCGCCTGCGCGACGGATGGCGCGGGCGCGTTCAGCAAGAATCCCGCCCGTCTCGGGGGCGATCGCGAGGGTATAATCCGCTCGGCCCGCGAGCGCCTCGAACAGGGGCAACTCTTCGCCCGCGCCGATGCGGACGATCTCCCACGGGCCGTCGTCGGCCGAAACCCGGTCGTCCAACGTGACGGTAACCCGAACACCCGGAAGACTCGCAAACTCGCGCGCGAGCGCCCGCCGCATTGCAGCTCCCTCGGTGGCCCAGGAGCCGGGCAGCGGACGTCCGGCCAAGCCGCCACCGGTGACCCACTCATGAATCAGGACCCTGACCATCGCGCCGAATGACCCCGCTATTCCCAAGATTGTCCCGGTCCTTGACCTTAAACAGGGGCAGGCCGTCCACGCCGTGGGCGGCGATCGTGCCCATTATCGGCCCGTGGAGAGCCGGTTGCATCCGGGATCCGACCCGGTCGGAATCGCTCGTGCATTTTCCGAACGACTGGGCCTTCGGACACTCTACCTCGCTGACCTCGACGCGATCGCCGGCGCGCGGCCCTCCTTTGGAACTTACGGGGCCCTGCGTGACCTCGGCGTGGAGGTGTGGCTCGATGCGGGCCTGAGGACCGCCGCTGACCTCGGCGCGTTGGTCGGCACGGGCGTGTCGACGTTGGTGGTCGGTTCGGAGACCTTGCGCTGTCCGGCGATCCTCGACAAGGTACTCGCAAAGATGGGTCCGGAGCGCGTTGTCTTCAGCCTGGATCTGAAAGCGGGGCAACCGCTGCTCGCTGCGGGCGCCGACTGGGGCCTGCCCGAGCCATGGGCGGTCGCGATGCGAGCACTCGGGCACGGCGCGCAACGCCTGCTCCTCCTCGACCTCGCCCGAGTGGGCACAGGAACGGGGGTCGGTACGCTGGCGCTGGCGCGGGAACTTTCTTCGCAGTTCCCCGTTGAAATTGCGGTCGGTGGCGGGATCGCGCGGGCGGAAGAGATCAAGGATGCCGCGCACGCCGGGGTTTCGGCCGTCCTGCTCGGGTCGGCGTTACACTCGGGCGCGATCGAAATCGAACGGGGGCGGGTGGTGGGCTGATCGAATCGCGTGCCCGCGCCACGGCAGCGCAAGTGCAAAGGGAGCGCCCGGGCATCCACGCCCGTCCGCTCCGCAAAACGAGCGGGTCATCGCGACCGAGGTCGCGGAGTGACCCGTTCCCGACCGATAGCGTGACGAAATAGGTCTCCGCTGCTCACCGCGGAGCGTTGCGGTTCTGAAGCACCTGCTGGAGCAGCGTCTCGTCGATCTTGACGGGTGTTCGCGGCGTCTTCGGCGCGCCCTTTGCGGCGCCCGTGGTGCCCGGAACGGGGACCGGCGGCGGGATCGACGTCGCCGGCAGGTTTGGCAGCTCGGCCGGTGGCGACCCGGCCGGGGGAGCCGTCTGCGGAGCGTTGACCTTAAGCGGCGCTGCGCCACCGACGGCAAACGGAACCGGAAACTCCCCCTCGCTAGGCGGCCCTGTCTCGGTGACGAACCCTTGCCCCTGTACGTAACGTTTCGGCGGCATCTGCTGCGGCGGAGCGCTCAGTACGGCGGGTGTTCCGGTCGGCCGGATCGTCAGCGGCGCATCCTCGGCGAAGCCCGGATTGCGATTGGCCCCCCGGTCGGCCGCAAACGTCTCACCCTCAACCGGCGGGCGGGTCCCGCCGCCCGCCGCGATCCCGCCACCGTTCGCCTGAGGCGACTTCAGGCTGTTGACCCATGTCGATAGCACCCGGTAATCCGGGTCGTTCGAGCCGAGGAAGATCGGTCGCTTGCGCGGACCGTTCCCGTGGGGTCGCAGGCTGCTCGAAAGAAGTTCGCTCTTGCCGGGGTTCTCCGGATCGACCAACCGGAGCGTTGCGTCGAGGTTCATCCGAAAGACTTCGGGAGTCCGGTCGTGCTTGCTGCGAATCTGGATAAGCTGGAACTCGCCGGCGTACGTCTCGTTATGGCACCCAGCGCAAGTGCGCTGGAGGACCGGCTGGACGTAAATGGCGAAGTCGTTGGCCCGGCGGACTGCGAGTCCTTGGGGTAGGTCAAAAATCTGCGGCGGCGCGCTCAGGCCGATCCGACGGGCGGGCTTCGTCGCGCCGAGATTCATCTCGCGAGGGACTTCTGCGCCCGCACGCTGAATCTCCGTGTCTTTGGGCGTCAACCGGGCTTCGGCGAGCTCGATGCCTTCCAGCATCCGTTTCGCCGGCGACTTCGGACTCAGCGCCGCGACGACTTTCAGGTGGATTTTCGCCTCGGCCGTCAGGTTGTTGGTCATGCACCAGCGCGCGAGCTTCATTTGCTCGTCCGGATCGCGCGCGGGGACATGGTCAGCCTGGAAGCGGTACGCTTCATCCAGCGTATGGAAGATGCCTTGTACGGTCTCGCGCCGCAACGGCAGCGAGTTCCCCTTCTGTTTGAGCAGGTATCCCTTGGCTGTCTCGGAGACCTTGCCGCGGAACACCTTGCCGTCGGACATCAGGAGCACCGCGTCCTCGGATTCGGACACCGGTGCGGCGGACGAAGCCTGATCCGGGGGGTTGGACGCCGGCGGGTCGGCAATGCCCGACACCGCGATTCCGAACAGCCCCAGCGCGGAGAGGCCGGCTCTGAGAAATGAGTTTTTGGGTGACATGGTGGCGGGACCATAGCCCAGGACCTACAATTCGTCAACCCGAAGCGGCGCGCGATTCGCACTAAGAGAAGTATGCCGAGTTTTTCCCTGGAGTTCCGGGCCCGCGACCCCATGAGCGACCACACCTCCTCGGACTTGCTTGCAACGCTTGTCGGCCAAGTCGTCGTTCTCGACCTGCGGTCGACGTACGTTTGCCTTGGCACCTTAACTGGCATGGACGCAACGTTTTTCGAGCTCCGGGATGCCGATCTTCACGACTTCCGAGACAGCACCGCGACTCGCGAGATTTACGTCTACGACTCCGTCCGGCTGGGTATCCGCCGTAACCGCTCGCGGGTGTTGTTGCGCCGTGATGAAGTCATTGCCGTGACGCGCTTCAAAGACATTGCGTCGTGCTAGCTGACAGATCGTGTGCAGGCATTCTGCAAGACGGCCACGACCTTCGTATACAATAAAAGAGGGTGGCCGGCGAATGGACTTCCGTCCCGTCGGCCGCGGCCCCGCCGGGGCTTGACCGAACTCTTTTGGCGTGAGGCGATGACATCGATGTTGAAGAGAAGTTGGTTGCTGTGCCTGCCTCTGGTCTTCGCTGCGAGCCTGGCGCCGACCCAAGCGGCCACGATCCGTGACAACGCGGGGATGTTCGACCCGAGCGCCGTGCAACAGGCTAACCGCGAACTCGATCGCGTCGAGACGAAGTACGGCCTGCCGGTGACCATCGAGACGGTGGGTTCGCTGGACGGCCAAAACATTTCCCAGGTCTTGCAGGAGCATGCACGCGCTTTCGGCGCCGAAGGCTTGTACGTCCTGATCTCCAAGGGGGACCACAGGATCGAAGCCGAGGTGTCGGGCGCTTTCAAGAGGGCCTTCCCGACCTCGCGTACAAGGCGCATCTGGGAGCCGATTGGTGCGGAGTTCAAGAAGGGCGATTTCAACGCGGGCTTGCTTGCGGGCGCCCGAGCAATCGAGACCCAGTCGGCTGCCGCAAAAGCCGAATTCGGCAGCCTCCGGCAGGGGGCGGGAGGCCAGCGACGCGCTGGACCCGCCGTCGTGCCGCCCGGAGTGCGCCCGCGGCAAAACGGGGGCACGTTTGGTATCGGGACGCTCCTCGGCATTGGGCTGGTGATCGTTGCTGTCCTGATCGGCTTCCGGCTCTTGGGCGCCCTGTTCGGCGGCGGGGGCGGATACGCGGGCCCGGGCCGGATGGGCGGACCCGGCTATGGGGCTCCTGGGTACGGCGGTGGCGGCGGCGGCTTCATGTCCAGCCTGTTCGGCGGACTGGGAGGGGCCCTCGCGGGTAACTGGCTGTACGATCAGTTCTCAGGCCGGCACCACGGCGGGTACACCGAGAACACCTCCTACGGCGATGCCGATCCCGGCGCGGCGGCCCCCGATAACAACGACTGGAGCGGTAGCGGTGGCTCCTGGGACGACAGTGGTGGTGGCGGTGAAGCCGGCGGCGGTGGCGATTGGGGCGGTGGCGGCGGTGGCGACTGGGGTGGTGGTGGAGGGGGCGATTGGGGCGGGGGTGGTGGTGACGGCGGCGGTGGGGGTTGGTGATTCCTGAGCAAATGCGGATTGAAGCTGCCGCTCGACCGAGCCTTGCTGGGCTGGTCGCGCGGCAGCTTCGTTTTCCAGGGACCGGCTCAGTTCAGGTCTTTGATCCTGACGTTCTTGTACCAGCAATCTTGCCCGTGATCCTGGAACCCGAGATAGCCCGAACGCGCGAGGCTCTTGATCGTGACCTCCGTGAATTTGTGCTTCGACCCGTCCGGACGCTCCCCCGGCTTGTCGAAGCGATCGAGGTCAATCGTCGACACGGGCGTTCCGTTCAGCTCCACGGCGATCTTCGGTCCTCGCGCTGTGATCGTCATGTGGTTCCATTCTCCGGCGTCCTTCTGAGCGTTGGTGGTGGGGGCAACGAGGTCGTAGATGGCGCCAGAGTCGTGCATGCCGGTCCCTTTGGTGTCGTCGAGGGCGATCTCGAATCCGGTCATCACCGGGTTCTTGAGGTCGCTGACCCGGACGAAAACACCGGAGTTGCATCCCTTCGAGAGCTTGTAGTCGAAATCGAGCACAAAGTCGCCGTGCGGTTTCTCGTGGACGACGATGTACCCCCCAGAACCGTGCGGGTTCAGCCCATCGGTCTGCACGTTTGACGCGGGGAGCGGCTTCCCGCCGTTCGTCAGCCAGCCCTTGGCAGTCGTGCCATTGAAGATCGTTACGAAATCCGGCTCGGCGGCGATCAGCGCCGTCGTGCAGATGAGGCCGACGAAGCCTGCGAACTGTGCACTACGCATCGGGCATCCTTTCTGTGATTGGTGTTAAACTCGGGAACTTTGGACGTGGGGCCTCGCATGGGCCTTGTCAGGAACGTACCATGCCCGTCGTCGAGAGGCACGTCTTCAGCGGAGCCCGTTCATGGATCGGTCGCCCATTCGCCGTGAGAAACTGGTCGCCTCGCTCGCGCGCGACGAGGTGGATGCCCTCTTGGTTGTCTCGGAGACCAACGTCCGCTACCTAACGGGCTTTACCGGCGATTCCTCGGCCCTGATACTGATGCGCGACCGCGCGTTGCTAGTGTCCGACGGTCGGTACGCCACGCAGATCGCCCAAGAGTGTACCGAGGTCGATCCCCACATCCGGCCGCTTGGCCAGGAGATGGACGACGCGCTCGCCGAGGTGATCGGCCGGCTCGGCCTGGGGCGCGTCGCCTTTGAGTCGAGCGTCGTCAGCGTGGCCCGACACGAGGAATTGACGAACAGACTTCCTACGGTTTCGTTCCTGCCCGTACTAGGACGCGTCGAAACGCTGCGGGCGGTCAAGGACGAACAGGAAGTCGCAACGATCCGCGCCGCGATCTCGATGGCCGAGCGCGCGTTTGCGATGCTGCGTGCCGGCCTGAGGCTCATTGATACGGAAAAAGACGCCGCGGACGATCTTGAACACTACCTCCGGCGCTGCGGCGCTGCGGCGGCGAGCTTTCCCCCGATCGTCGCCGTCGGCCCGCGCGCTGCGTTGCCCCACGCGCGCCCTTCGGGCGAGGCGCGCATTGGCGACGACGACTTCGTTTTGATCGACTGGGGGGCATCGGCAGTCTCCGCTCCCTACAAAAGTGACTTGACGAGGGTAGTTGTCACCGGTAAGGTCACTCCGAAGTTCGAGACGATCTATCGGACCGTGCTCTCCGCTCAGGAACGCGCAATCGCCGCGATCCGGCCCGGAGTGGCGGCTCGAGATGTCGACGCCGAAGCCCGCTCCGTGATTGAGGAGGCCGGTTTCGGCGCTTTTTTTCAGCACGGCCTGGGTCACGGCCTGGGCCTGGACATTCACGAGGCCCCCCGGCTCCGCAAGGAATCCGACATCAAACTCCTTCCCGGCATGGTGGTCACCGTCGAGCCCGGCATCTACGTGCCTGGCTGGGGTGGCGTCCGGATCGAGGATGATGTGCTGGTGACCCCGGACGGCTGCGAGGTCCTCACCCACGTCCCCAGGTCGCTCGACTCGGTCCGGGTGGGGTGATTGCCCGGGGAACGCCATCGCCGGTGCCGCACTCGCCCCGCACCGCTGACTTCTGCGGAGTGTCTGAAAATGTCGGAGAACCCGTCCGAGCCCCTGGATGTCCGCACAATTCACCACCTGGTTCGACTGATGAAGCGGTACGATCTGACAGCGATCGACTTCACCGGGGGAACGACCAAGATTCGGCTTCGCCGCCAGGGTGCGCAGCTCCCCAGCGCTCATTTCGGCGCCCCGGTCGCGCCCCTGAGTGCCGCGCCTTCCAGCGCACCGGCCGTTCCTCAGGCGCCCGCCGCTCCGGTCGCGGCACCTGCCGCCCCCGCAGGGATCGTCATCGAAAGCCCGATGGTGGGAACGTACTATTCGTCGGGCTCCCCCGATGTTCCCGCCTTCGTCAGCGTCGGCTCCGCCGTTCGCCCCGATTCCACCGTCTGCATCATTGAGGCGATGAAGGTTTTTACCGACATCCCGGCCGGCGTCAGTGGCACGATCACCGAGGTCCTGGTCAAGAACGGGCAGGCGGTCGAGTACGGACAGGCACTCTTCCGCGTCAACCCGGCGTGAGCGAGCGCGCGGGACGATCGTCCCTCAACCGGCTCGCGCTCCGCCGTTCCGGATTCGGGACAAGTTCATTCGAGGCGAAACGTGCCGATGTTTCAGCGCATCCTGGTAGCCAATCGCGGCGAGATCGCTCTGCGGGTTATTCGCGCGTGTAAGGAAATGGGAATCGAGGTCGTCGCCGTCTATTCCCAGGCCGACCGCGATGCGCCCTATCTGGCGCTCGCCGACCGCGCGATATGCATCGGCAAGGCGTCGAGCGGGGACAGCTACCTGAACAAGCCGCGCATCATCGCAGCGGCCGAGGTGGCCGACGTGCAGGCGATCCACCCGGGCTACGGGTTCCTCAGCGAGAACCCCGACTTCGCCGAGATCTGCCGGCTTTGCAACTTTGAGTTCATCGGCCCGCCCCACGAGGCGATCCGGCAAATGGGCCTGAAGACCGAGGCGAAGGCGGTGGCCGCCGCCGCCGAGGTCGCCTGTGTGCCCGGGTCCGACGGCCCGGTCGCGACCAACGACGAAGCTCTGCGCCTCGCGCGTGCCATCGGGTTCCCCGTGCTCATCAAGGCGGCTGCGGGGGGCGGCGGGAAAGGGATGCGCGTCTGCCGCGACGAGTCGACGCTCGTGCCGTCGCTGCAAAACGCCCGCAACGAGGCGGAGGCCGCGTTCAAGAACTCCAGCGTCTACCTCGAGAAGTTCATCGACCGCCCGCGGCACGTCGAGGTTCAGATCCTCGCCGACAACTACGGCAACGTCGTCCACTGCTGGGACCGCGACTGCTCGCTTCAGCGCAGGCACCAGAAGCTCGTCGAGGAGGCTCCGGCCCCGACCCTCCCGCTCGACGTGCGGGTGCAGCTCGGAGAGGCCGCCGTCCGGCTTGCGCGCGCTGCCGGCTACGCCAACGCGGGGACCTGCGAGTTCCTGGTTGACTCAGATAACCGGTTTTATTTCATCGAAGTCAACGCGCGGATCCAGGTCGAGCACCCGGTGACCGAGATGGTGACGGGCATGGACCTGATCAAGCAACAGATCCGGATCGCGGCGGGAGAGCCGCTGCCGTTTACTCAAGCCGACGTGGTTACGCGGGGACACTCGTTCGAGTGCCGCATCAACTCGGAAGACCCCGAGAACGACTTCCGCCCCTCGCCAGGGCGCATCACGGCCTTGCGCGTGCCGGGCGGTCCCGGGGTGCGCTGGGATTCGCACATTCAGGTCGGATACACGATCCCGCCGCACTACGATTCGCTGGTTGGTAAGCTCATCGTCCACGGTGCCGACCGTAGCGAGGCGCTCGCCCGAATGCGCCGGGCGCTCGACGAGCTTGTCATCGAGGGGATCAAAACGACCATTCCGCTGCACAAGCGCATTTTCCGCCACCGCGACTTCATTGAAGGACGAGTGGACACGACGTGGGTTGAACGGGTCTTGATGCCGGCTCAAAAGAGCGCTGCGGCTTCTTGACCTGCCTGCCGGTTGTGGCTCTGGCGTCGCTGCGGCGCCGGTGGTAGCCTTGAATCTCGCGCGAGCGCCGAAGGCGTGCTGTTGTTGAACCCGCGGCGAGGCGGACCGAGCGCTGCGTTGCGCCTCCGAACGCGTCCGGACAGCGTGGCTCAGGAAGGGAACCACCCATGCGAGTCGGACTCCTGACAGGCGGGGGCGATTGCCCGGGCCTCAACGCCGTGATCCGCGCCATCGTGCAGCGGATCGCGAACGAAGGGGGGACGTGCGTCGGCATCCTTGAAGGCTGGCGCGGGCTCGTGCGCGACATGACGGTGGAGCTCGATGTCGCGCAGACGGAAGGCATCGTCGGCAAAGGGGGAACGATCCTGGGCGCCTCGCGCACCAACCCCTACAAAAATCCCGATAGCGACCTTGCTGCGCTCCAGGCCAACTTCAAGAAGCTTGGCCTCGATGGGGTTGTCGCGATCGGGGGTGACGACACTCTCGGGGTGGCGTACCGTCTGTACAAAGACTTCCACATGCCGATGGTCGGCGTTCCCAAGACGATCGACAACGACCTGATGGTCACGGACTTCTCGTTCGGCTTCGACACCGCGATCAACATCGTGACTGAGGCCGTCGACCGGCTGCGCACGACCACCGAAAGCCATCGGCGCATCATGGTGGTCGAGACGATGGGGCGGAATTCCGGCTGGATCGCCTGCTTCTCGGGAATCGCCGTGGCGGCGGACTATATCTTGGTCCCGGAAGTGCCGATCGACATGCCGCACATGACCGACGTGCTGAAACGGCGCCGGGCGGCGGGCAAGAACTACGGGATCGTGATCGTTTCGGAGGGGGCCGAGTTCCCCGAGCGCGGCACGATTACGATCGATGACAAGCTCGACACGTTCGGCCATCCTCGGCTGGGAGGCATCGGCATGATCGTCGCCGACCGGATCGAGCGGCTGACCGGCTTCGAGACCCGGAGCGTCACTCTGGGCCATCTTCAGCGCGGCGGCCCGCCCAGCGCCGCCGACCGCGTGCTGGCCACGAGGCTTGGCCTGGCCGCGAGCCACCTGGTGATCCAGAGGCGCTTCGGAACCATGGTCGCGCTGTCGGCAAGCCGAATCATCGAAACAACTTTAGGCGAGGGCGTGGCCGCGACGAAGACGCTGGATCTGACCTACTACGATGAGGCGGCCGCCTTTTTCAAATGATCGGTCCGTGTCGGCTTGGCCTGCCTGCGGGTTAAGAAAAAATGAGAAAAATCCCAGTGGCGCGTTGACCTTCCGCCAGTCCGTGGTATCATAACCCTTGTCGCTAGTGATCACAACGCCTCGAACGTGTGCCCGGTGGCTAAAATCCCGGGTTTATTCGAGACGTCGCAACTCGGTGGCGATTCGTTCGGCGAAGATCGCGGCCGGCTTGGGTGTCTCCCATGCGGAGACTTTCGGGCCGGCCGGTGGTGTCGCCAGAGCTAGCTCTTTGACAATCCGGTCGATCGTTGTCAGTTTCGCACACAGCGCAGAGAGAGTTGTGTGGAGAACCCTTGAGGGAAGCCGGCGTGAAGGCGACGCCGCTCCGGCCCTCCAGAAAGACCCGGTGAGGGTCGTTCGGGAGGGGGGAACGGATCAG
>JARLIH010000367.1 GCA_031291845.1 Isosphaeraceae bacterium
CGTCGCGCGGCCTTGCGCGTGGAGCTCGGAGAGAAAGCCGAGCATCGGACCCGCCAGCTCGCTCGGCACGAGGTCGCCGAGCCGGCGCAGGGTCTCGGCCATCTCGTCGGCGGTGCGCGGGGGCATCCCTCCGCCGCGCAGGCGATTCTCGACCCGGCCGATCGCCGCGGGATCGAGCCAGCGGGCACGAACGTCGGGGTCGAGGAGCGGATCGAGGAGTGAGTCGGCGACGGCCGCACGGCCGGCGGAGCGGTCCGGCCGGCGGGGCTCGTCCCACTCGTACAGGTATTGCTGGGTGAAGCGGAGCGTCAGCTCCGAGAGGAACGGCGACGGAATCTCTCCGCGCCTCGCGGCGACCCGGATGGCGCCGGAGTGGACGGCGTCCAGGAACGTGCGGAGGAGCGCGAGGTCGAGGTCGTCGTTCAGGCACTCGCGATAGGTTTCGACAACGATCGGGTAGTCCGGGAACTTGCGCACAACCTGGAGCAGGTCCTTGGCCCGGAGGCGCTGGAGCCAGAGCGGTGTGCGCTTCGTCGGGTCGGGCCGCGGCATCAACAGGGCCCGGCCGGCGTTCTGACGGAATCGGAGGCCGAAGAGCGCGCTGTCGCCGAGCTCGGCCCGGATCAGCTCTTCGGCCCGCGCGCTCGTCAGGCCCTGGAACAGGTCGAGCGGCGGCTCGTCGACTTGCGGCAGGCGAAGCAAGAGGCCCTCGTCGCCGTGCATCCCGGCCACGACGACGCCGAGCCGTTCGCGGAGCTGCGACTGGAGGGCGATCCGGAGCGCGTGGTGCAGCTTGCCGCCGAAAGGGGTGAGCACGGCCAGCCCCAACTCGCCGGCGGGGTCGGTGAACGACTCGATGAGGGCGGTCCGGTCGTCCGGTACGGCGCCAGCGAGTCGTTGCTGCCGGGCGATGAAGTCGCGCAGGCCCTGCGCGGCGACTCGATCGAGGCGGCACTCGGCCTGGAGCCAGCCGGTCAGTTCGGGGTCGTCGAGGCGCGCGGCAATCTCGCGCGTCAAGACGCCGACGGCCGTGCCCAGCTCCGCCGTGCGAGGCGCGGCCTCCCCGCGCCAGAAGGGGGCCAGCGCGGACTGCCCCTCGGCCCGCGAGACGATCACGCGCAGGGGGTCGATCGTCTCGATCCGCCAGGTGTTCGTGCCGAGCGTGAAGGTCTCACCGACGCGCCGTTCGAGCACGAACTCTTCGTCGAGCTCGCCGAGGCGCGGGCCGTCCTCGCCGAGGTAGACGGGGTAGTGACCTGTGTCCGGAATCGTCCCGCCGCCGGTGAGAGCGAGCCGGGCGGTGCCGGGTAACGCGGCAAGGCGGTTGTGGACGCGGTCCCAGGCGACGCGGGCGCGCAGGTCGCGGAAAGCCTCGGTGGCAAACCGGCCCGAGACCATTTTGAGGACGCTCTCGAACGCGTCGGGCGTCAGGTCGCGGTAGGGATAGGCGCCGCGCACGAGGTCGAAGAGGGCGGGGGCGTCCCAGCGGTCCATCGCGACACAGGCGACGACCTGTTGCGCCAGCACGTCGAGGCAGCCGGTCGGGACGCGGAGGGTCTCGACCGCCCCCTGGGGCATCAGGCGAGCGAGCGCGGCCGATTCGAGCAAGTCGCTGGACGTCTTGGCGATGAGCCGGCCCTTGCTGACCCGCCCCACGAGGTGCCCCGCCCGCCCCACGCGCTGAAGGCCGCGCGCGACGCTGCCGGGGGACTCGACCTGGCAAACCAGGTCGACCGCTCCCATGTCGATGCCGAGCTCGAGCGAGGCGGTTGCCACGACCGCGGGAAGCTCGCCCAGCTTGAGCAGGTCCTCGGTCGCGCGCCGTTCTTCCAGGCTCAGGCTGCCGTGGTGCGCGCGAGCGAGGGCGTCAGGCCGCTCGTCGTCCTCGGTGAGGGCGTTGAGGTGGGCGGTCAAGCGCTCGGCCACGCGGCGGTTGTTCGTGAAGACGATGGTCGAACGGTGCTCCCGGATCAGCGCGAGCAACCGTTGCTCGATCGCCGGCCAGACGGTGCCGGCGGGGTAAGGACCGGGGCGGTCGAAAGGAATGAGCACCTCGAGGTCGAGCTCCTTGCGTTGCCCAGCGTCGACCACCGTCACGGGGCGCGCTTCGAAGCGGTGCGTTCCGGGGACCTTGCGTCGGCCTCCCAGGTAGCGGGCGACCTCGTCCAGCGGGCGCTGAGTGGCGGACAGCCCGATCCGTACGAATCCCTTCGGGTTGAGGGCCTCGAGACGCTCCAGCAACAGGGCGAGGAAGACGCCGCGCTTGTTCGGGCAGAGGGCGTGGATCTCGTCGACGATCACGTGGGACACGGATCGGAGCGTGTCGCGCGCACGCGAGGTCAGCATGAGGTGGAGCGATTCGGGGGTCGTGATGAGGATGTCGGGTGGTTTCCGGACGAGCCGCTGCCGCTCGGCCGGCGGCGTGTCGCCGCTCCGGACCGCGACGGTCAGCGGCGGGAGCGGGGAACCGGAGGCTTCCGCGGCGGCGAGAATTCCCTCGAGCGGGGGCCGCAGGTTGCGCTCGATATCTTGATTGAGGGCCTTCAGCGGCGAGATGTAGAGGATCCGCACCCCCCGCTCGCGCCGAGGATGACGCCACAGGTGGTCCAGACAGGCCAGGAAGGCCGCCAGCGTCTTCCCGGAGCCCGTGGGAGCGAGGACCAACGTGTTCCGCCCCTCGGCGACGGCCGGCCATCCGAGCTGTTGCGGGGGTGTCGGCTTCCCATACGTGGCGCGGAACCAGGACGCGACGACGGGCAGCAGTACCTCCAGTCCATCGTCACCCGGCGACAACACGGCGGCGCACCCTCGATCAGGCCCGGCGATCGTCCACGCTTCCGAAGGCCATTGTCGCCGGTTTCCTACCGTGGGTGCAAGCGGATTGTAGACAGATGTACCCTGGGCGAAGCCCATGCGTGGTCGACCCGCGAGAGGGTTGCGCTACGCCCTTTGAGGACTCTGGACGTGCCAACTTGTGCCACGAGCGAATCGGCGAGCGAGGGAGACCAAGGGCGCAGGACATCCCGAACGGCTCAATGCCGGGGGGTGGGATACCTTTTGAGCGATCGCCCGTCCGCTGCGTGAAGGGCCGGACCGCTGGAACCGGCTAGCGATGGGATCGACCGCGGTCCCGAATGGAGCAATTCGCCGAACGGCGCTTGTCGAAAGGAGATGCGACGCGGATCAAACGTCGGAAGCAAGCCTCCAAAACGGCGGTTCAGTTGGTCGAGACGGGAACGTTGATTTCCACCAGCGGCTCTTGGTCCGCCAGGGCATTGTCGATCAGGGAGCGAAGGAGCTGGGCGACGGTCTGGTGTCGCTCACGCGATAACTTGACGAGCGCCTCGACCCGTGCGGCGGGGAGGAGCAGGCCAATTTCGACAACGTCGCCATAAGGAGATGTGCCGGTTTTCGGTGCACTCAAGCCTTGAAACGAGGACATGGGCGGAGGATTCCTGTCGATTCCGGGGGCGATTTGACGGCATCCGGGGGAGGCGAGGGCTTCACACTGCAAGACTCAGGCCAACCGTTAGAATTACCCGTCCTTACAAGGCACGCTCATCCTGCGGGGCGAGTCTACCACCGAATCAGCGAAATAGCGAGAATGGCCAAGAGACCCAGGACAATGGCAATTGCAATAAAGTGAAAGAGCCAGCGGTCTTCGCCCGCTTCTTTACCGCGCCTGGGGGGGAGACCGGAGCCTTGCTTGTAACCGTCGGGGTCCAGGACTACGGCGCGGAGGGGACGGGGGGTCTTGTGCATCGGGGCGACGGCCGGCTCGGCGTCGCCAAGGTCACGGAGGGAGAGACCGGAGCCGGAATGGGCGCTTCCATCCTCATCACTGAGCAAGCGGAGGTCGTCTTCCTCGAGCTCTGCCACGGGGAGCTGGAAGGCCCGGGGGGCGTCCGCTTCGTCGCCTAGAATGGCGTGAATCCGGGCGGGATCGGTCCAGCGCGCGAGGTCGGTGCGGAGCTCGGTGCAGTTCTGGTAGCGCTCCTCGGGATTCTTGGCCATCAGCTTGCGGACGATGGCGGCGAACGAAGCGGGTACGCCTCGGGCGACCCGCTCGAGCGGCTCGGGGTCATCCATGCGCTGCTTGAAGATCTTGTTGACGACGTCACCCCCCTCGAAGGGGGGGCGACCGGCGAGGGTGAAGTAGAGGGTGCAGCCGATGCTGTACAGGTCGCTCCGGCGGTCGGCCTGGGCGGCGTTGCCGAGCTGTTCGGGGCTGGCGTAATCGAGCGTGCCGATCACGACGTTGGGGCGCGTGAGGGGACTCTCCTCGCCCATGGCGCGCGCGAGCCCCAGGTCGAGGATCTTGGCGTCACCGTCGGGCGTGACCATGATATTCGACGGCTTGACGTCGCGGTGGACGAGGCCCCCCTGGTGGGCGGCGTCGAGGCCGTCGAGCACCTTGAGGAAGAAGCGGGCGGTGTCCGCGACCCGCAGCGGGCCTCCCTTCTTGCCTTTCACGACCTGGTACAGGCTTTCGCCGGGGATGTACTCCATGATCATGAAGTACACGTCGCCGTCGTTGCCGACGTCGAGCGTCCGGGCGAGGTTCGGGTGCCGGACGCGCTGGGAGAGGTCCATCTCGCGCCGAAAGCGCACCAGCGCGTTCGACTCCTCGATCGCCCGCTTGGGGGGGAGGACCTTGATGGCGACTTGCTGTCCGTCGCCGTCGCGTGCGCCGAGGAAGACCTTTCCCATGCCCCCCTCGCCGAGGGGCCGGAGGATGCGGTATCCGCCGAGGAAGAAGCCGCGCGTGGCACCTGCGAGGAGCTTCCGGGCCTGGTAGTGGGTGAGCGCTCCCTGGCGGATCAGCAGCCGGGCGCAGCGCACGGCGGCGTCGGCGGCGGGCTCGGGCGCGACCTCAGCGCGGGCACGCTCGATCTCCGGGGGCGTGAGCAGGCCGCTCTTGGCGACGTTCGCCAGGAAGTCGTCAAGACTCGGCATCCCCCCCCCTCGCAAGGTCTGGTTCGGACCACTCACCCCGAGCCGGCCCCGCGCGACGCGCGCTTCGGTCCGGGTCAAGCCGCGCTGGAGGATGCGCGTCCGTCTTCGCTGACGACATGGATGACCAACGCGGTGACATTATCTTTCGACTCGTTCGAGAGGGCGCGGTCGATCAGGGTCTGTGCCGCGCGCTGCGGGTCGGCCACGGTTTCGAGGACGTCGGTGAGGTCCTCGTCGCGCACCACCCCGGTCAGGCCGTCGCTGGCCAGCAGGAACCGGTCCCCCGGCCGGACGTCGAGCACGCGGACGTCTTCGGGGCCGCTCCGTGCGTCCTTGCAGCCGAGATAAAGATACAACACGTTCTTGTATTTGTGGTGCGCCAGCTCTTCTTCGGTGATAGTGCCGGCCTCGACCAAGGCGTCGGCGAGCGAGTGGTCCTTGGTGAGCCGCTCGATTCGCCCCGCCCGAAGGCGGTAAGCGCGGGAGTCGCCGATGCCGGCGACATACACGGCGCTGTGGCGGAAGAGGGCGAGCACGGCCGTTGTGCCCATGTTGGCGTAGTCGGAGACCGCGCCCGAGCAGCCGAGGATCTCCTGGTTCGCTTCGGCGAACGCTTCGCGGATCGCCCCTTGGATGGACTTCGTTTCCAGCTCGTCCGCCGGCAGCCTGCGTTCGATCGCGCGCGGGATGATTTCGACGGCCATGGCCGAGGCGTGCTCGCCCGCGAGCTGTCCCCCCATGCCGTCGGCCACGACGAAGACGTTCTCGGCGTCGAGGATCGACGTCGCGTGCTCCCCGCTCGGCGGGTCCACCGGCTTGTCGGCCCGGACGGAACGGCGTCCGGGGACGTAGTAATTGTCCTCGTTGTGGTCGCGGACATTGCCGACGATCGAGACCACGCCGACCTTGAGCTTCAAGGACCCCGAGACCAGGGTCAGCGACGACGCGGCCGGAAACTCTTCCGTCGGCACCATCTCGGGCGGCGCGTTCCGTTTCTCGCCTTTGCCGAGTAAGCCGCTTATCAGTTTCCTAAGCCGCGAGTTCCAACACACCTCGACCGCCTTTATTCGCGAAAGAGACGTCCGGGCCACAACGTCCGGGCCACCGTTCACAGCCCGCGGAGTCGTTCGGCCGGGATTCGATCACACCATCGCAGCGAGTGCCGTTCCATTTTACAGTCTGATGCGCTTCGTGGGAAAAGAAGACGATAAACCGTCCGCGATTGCCATCACGACCTCGCGTGCTTGGGGGCCGCCCAGCGCATCAGGTCGTCAACGCCCACCGAGCGATAGGTCATGAACAGCTCGCCCGCCTCGAAACCGGCCGTCAGCCCGTGGTAGCGGTTCATCGTCTCGACCGCGGCGAAGATGCCCCCCTTGGCCGCGGGAAACTGGGTCGCGTAGCAACGAACCGCCTCGATCTTGGCGGCTAACGTCGGGCCGATGTCGGCCACGAGGTAGCCCGACGACTCCGGCAGGTCCAGGCCGTGGAGCGCGATCGGAAAGCTGAGCTGGTTCGTGATGGTATGGACCGGCAGGCCGTCGAAGTGCTCGTCCCACTTGGTGAGACGGCTATAGAAGACGGCCGCGTCCGTGATGAGCATCGCCTGGTAGTGGTCGGGCGACGCGAGCACCGTCTTGCCGCCGAATCCCAGCACGACCTTTGGCCGATGCCGGCGGAAGACCTTGGCGAGCGCGACGCGGGCCTCGAAGTTGTCGAACAGCCGGCGGTTGGGCAAATTCAGGTTGATGCGCAGCTCGACGCCGAGGATTTCGGCCGCGCGCTCAGCCTCGGCCAGGCGCACGTCGGGGCCGGGGGACAGCGGCGTCGGCTCGCCGTCGGTCAGGTCGACGATCCCGACGCGATACCCTTTGTGGGCCAGCCGCGCGAGCGTGCCGCCGCAGGCGATCTCCACGTCGTCCGGGTGAGCACCCACGGCGATCAGGTCCAGCTCGATGTCGCTCGCCTCGGCCATGCCCCTGCGGCCTCCCGTCCCCTTGCCCCGATCGGGACATCCAGTATACCCGGGGCCTCGTCTCCCCCGGAACCCTCATCGGCACGCGCAGAAGAACCGGCGGTGTCAGTCACCCGGCTCGGCCGTCTTCGTCACCGCCAGCAGGAACGTCGGGTTAATCGCTTCAAACCGCACGCGGTCCATCTGCTCGATGCCGCGACTGATGGTCACGTTCCAGACCTGCACCGACCCCGCGAGCCGCTTGAGCGTCTCGAGCGCGGTGGCCAGCCCGTCTACCGTGGCAACGTTGACCGCAAGCCGCCCGCCGGGGGCGAGCCGGTCGTACGCCGCGCTCAGGACCGGGGTCACCTGCCGGCCGGTGCCGCCGACGAAAATGGCGTCGGGCTCCGGCAGGTTCCCCAGCGCTTCGGGGGCCCGGCCGGGAACCGTGCGAACGTTCGGCACGCCGAACGCCTCGGCATTCGCCTGGATCAGGGCGACGTCGCCCGGCTCCGGCTCGACCGCGTAAACCATTCCCCGCGAGGCGAGCTGCGCGGCTTCGATCGCGACCGACCCCGAGCCCGCGCCCACGTCCCAGACGACGCTTTCGGGCCGGATGTCGAGCTGTGCCAGGGCGATCGATCGCACCTCGGCCTGCGTGATCAGCCCGCGCTTCGGCTGCGACTGCGCGAAGGCGTCGTCGGCGTTGCCGAACAGCCGGTAGTGGCTTGCGCCCCGCGCCCGATCGGGCCGGTTCGGCTTGCGCACGAGGATCAGGACGTTGAGCGGGTCGAATTCCATCGTCGCCAGGTCCGGTAGCTCGGCCTGGGTCACGCGCTCGTCGGGCGAGCCGAGGTTCTCACAGACGTAGGCCCGGAAATAGTCGATCCCGCGGTCGAGCAGGGCCTTCGCCAAACGGGCAGGCGGGTGCTCGTCGCTGGAAAATAGGCCGACCTTCTCGGCGGTCCGGATCCGGTCGATCACGGCCTCGAGCGGCCGGCCGGCGAGATTGGTCAGGTAGGCGTCCTCCCAGCTCTCCTTCACCCGCGCGAACGCCAACTGCATGCTGCTGACGTGGGGGACCACTTCGAAGAGGTCCTTGCCAAGCCGGTCGCAGAGGTAGCGGGCAACGCCGTAGAACAGCGGATCGCCGCTGCTCACGAGCACCGGCTTCGCCCCCTTGAGCGCTTCGCGCACCTGCCGGAGGGCGGCCGGCATGTCGGCTTCGAGGGGCACCTTCTTGGGGGGGAGGGCGTCAAGCAGGCGGAGCGTCGACGGTGCGCCGAGGATGACGTCGGCCTCGGTCACGATCCGTCGGGCCGATTCGGTAAGGCCGGCGAGCCCGTCGTCGCCGATCCCCACGATGACGAGCTTCGAGCGTGATTCCGCCAACGGAGCGATCCCCTGGAGCCGTTCGGACGCGAGTCGAGTTGCGCGAGTGCGGCCCTTAGCACACCAACTTCCCGCCTTGAATTCAAGGAGTCTCCGCGCCCGGGGCTGCCGGCCTGGGCTCGTTGGGACAGCCCTCGGGGTTGCAGGGCAGGAGCCACTGGTCGATCACCTGGGCCAACACCTCGGCGTGCGTGAAGTGGGGCTGGTGGCCGACCAGGGGCATCAGGACGCCTTCCGCGTGCGGCAATCCGGCTTTCAGCTCCTCGAAATACCGACGCGCGACGATGCGGTCCTCGTTCCCTTGCAGCAGGAGGATTTCGTTGGGAATCGCGGGGAGCAGCGGACGCAGGTCGAGCGTGGCGAGCAGGTCGAGCCGGTGTGCCATGGCCGCGATCGGCGTCAGCGTGTTCTGCTCGACGTAGTACTCCCAACGGTCCTCGAACATGGCCGGGAAGTGGCTCCGGTTGTTGTACGCGAGCACCGTGTGGTGGAGCGGGAGCCGACCGACGTTGCCCGGGACGCGCCGGCCGAAGAAGAGCGCGACCCGTTCGGCCGGCGTGAACCGCCGGTGGGCGAACGCCCCCTGGACCACGGCCTTGGGAAAGCGCCTCGGCTCCCGGTGTAGCGCCCGTAGCGCGACGGTTGACCCGAACGAGAGACCGAACAAGAAGGTCCGGCCGAGGTTCAGGTGTTCGATGAGGCCGAAGAGGTCATCGACGAAGTTCGCATGCGTGATCCGGCCGAGCCGGGCCCCGTCACCCGGCTGGTCGCCCGGATAGTCATAAAGGATCGTGCGGAAGCGTGCGGACAGCCGGTTGAGCATGATCGCGTAGCCGCGGTACGTCGAGGCGATGCCGGGCAGGACGATGAGCGGAGGCCCCGCGCCGAGCTCGCGGTAGGTCATCCGGTACCTCGGCCCATCCCAGACACCGACCCGCGCGGACCGGTCGTACGCGGCGACCTCGGCCCGCATGTTCGCGGGGGCCGGGCAGGGGGGACGAGGCGTCGCCTCGGGAACGGGGGGAACGGCGTCGGCCTCGTCCGGAGCTGCGGTTTCC
Organism: Isosphaeraceae bacterium; assembly: GCA_031291845.1. Taxonomy (GTDB): domain Bacteria; phylum Planctomycetota; class Planctomycetia; order Isosphaerales; family Isosphaeraceae; genus DAIDJG01. Next base: position 9,361 of record JARLIH010000367.1, read on the forward strand.
ATCTCAGGCACGGGGGCTCACCTCGGCGGTTGCGGAGGACTCAAAGGCCACGCTGGCAAAGGTCACACAGCAGGTGCGTTCGGGGTTCACGGCCTGGTCGTACTGCAACACTGCGCCCGTCGAGGGCCCGAGCGCGTGTAGCATCGTGTAGGTGGCCGACAGGCCGCAGACGCGCCAGCGGTCGTCGACGCGCCCGGCGGTCTCGAACCATCCCTTCGCGTCGAGCGCGGTCGCGCGCCCGAGCATCGCGGTGTCGAACGCGCGCACGCGCTCGAGGGTCGGCCCATCGACGGGCTCGCGGTCGCCGAACTCGGGACCGACGTGGCAGAGGTCGATCCCGCCGATGTAAGCGACCTTCTTCCCGGAGGCGGCTTCCGCCGCACGCAGGGCTTCGACGAACTTGCGCACGTCGGGCGCATCGATCGGGTCGGCCCCGCGGCGGAGAAGGTCGTGGAAGGAGCCGACCAGGATCGGCACGATCGTGAACGGCCGCCGCGAACCCAGCAGGTACTGGAGGAAGACGACCTGGAACTCGACCGAGTGCTCCGACCGGTGCGCGAGCTCGTCGTCGAAGAACTCGTCCCCGGCGAGCGCGGCGATGCGTTCCACGTAGTCGCGATCGGTCATCGCCACACCCAGGGGCGTGCTGAAGTCTTTGCGAGTCAACGCGAAGCGTCGCCGGCAGGGCTGGTGCGCGACCCCCAGGATCACGAACGTGTCGGCGTCGCTCCGCTCGGCCAGCGCCTGGTAGGCCCAGGTGTAAACGGGACCGCCGCGTTCGAAGTCGATGTGGGGGCTGAGCACGCCGCGCAGCCGACCGTGACCGGCCTCGCCGCGGGTGGGCTCCGCGCTTCCGACCGCTTTCGCGTGGCGGAAACAGCGCTCGAGCTCGGCGCGCAGACCCGCGGCGGTGCCCCGGTACGACGAGCCGGCGAACGCGGCCGGCCGAACGCCGTTGCGGCGATAATCGTCCTGGAACGAGGCGAATGTCGGGCCGTCGAGTACCATGGCGCGGTCCAGTTCGGCGACCAGGCGCTCGAGCTCCGCCGCGGGCATGGCGCGCCCCTGGTCGCGCAGGACCTGGTCCTGAATGTCGTTCAGCGTATGGCGGCCGTCGAAGTGGCGCACCA
>JARLIH010000368.1 GCA_031291845.1 Isosphaeraceae bacterium
GCCGGCGCCAGGTTCGCGTTTGCGTTCACGATCGCCTCCGCGATCCACTCGGGCAGCCGCGCGACGTAGTCGCGGTCCGGACTCGACCCGAGCGCTCCCATGCAGGCCGGGGCCGTGTGGGTGTGCGTCGCCGAGACAAGCATCCGGTCCTCGGGAATGCCGGTCTTGTCGCGGGCAAGGCTCTTCGCCCGGTCGATGAGGTCGCGCGGCATCATGCAACTGTCAACCACGACGATCGCTAGTCTCGTCGCGCCGTCGTCGACGACCACGGCACGCGCGTACAAGCGGTCACGGACCACATCCGCCTTCTGCTCGAGAAAGCCACCGTTGACGATCGCCGGCAGCGAACGCGGTGACACGTCGACCTCGGCCGCCCCGGCTCGCAACGTCTTTTCCGCGGCCCCCGCGGAGGTTTCGCAGACGCAAACAAGCCCAGCGAGGCCAAACATCAACCATTGGAACCTGGACCACAAGACGCGTCGCTTCATCGATTCCCCTTTTTCTGACGTGCCGTACCATCCGCTCCGAGCGTTGCGACCCGGCGAGCGATTGTGCCCAGGTCGACGATGGAAGCGCGCTCACCCGCCGCGCGGACCATGTCGCAAACCAAGTCGACGGTCTTAAACTCGGGGTCCGCGACAACCAGGCAGGAGGGGTGGGCCAGCAAGTCGAAGACGGCTCGGTGCTCGATGGCCCAGCCCACGCCGAGGCGCACGGCTTCGAGAAAGGCGTCGAGCCCCCACCGGCCCGTGCGGAACGCCGAGACATCGCTGATCGGGCTCATCGGGACTTCGACCAGACCCGAAGGATAGACAAAAGGCTGCGCCTCCCGCTGCGCGGATACGATGCCGGCAAGAACGTCCTTGTCCGGAGGCTGTCCAGGCTTGCTGTGCGGGTGCACGGGGTACTTGCTGCTCACCCAGCGGAAGCCGAGCTTCAGGAGCAGTGCCTGCACCTCCGGGTGAGCGGCCAGCCCGTCTGTAAAGCCGCCGGGTGTGCGAAAGCCGTCGGCCGTGATGCCGGCCCGTTGCTTCAAGGCCCGGTTCGTGAGGCGAATGTTCTCCTCGACGACGTCCAGGGGGTCTCTGCCTTCGACGAGCCACGGGGCGCGCTGAAAGCGGAACTGGAGATCCTCCAGCCGTTTGGCCCGCACGTTAACATGATCGTACGTATGATTGCCGACGGGGTGTCCCTGATCGGCGATCGTGCGAAGCCACCCGACATCCTCCTGCTCCATGGTCCGTCCAACGGCGAAAAAATGGACGATCCCGCCGCTTGCTTTCACCCGCCGCGCGGCCTCCACGGCATAGCGCTTCGTGTCGGTGTCGAGGTTCCCCTTCTCGTAGTTCCAGTGGGTCTGGTCCCTCGTGGGGTACTGGGCGCTCATCTCGAGGTCGAGAGAAATTGCGATCAACGCGCGGTCCGACGCGGGGGCTGCGCCGGGAAGGGTCGCCCCGGCGGCCAGGGCCAGGCCCGAGGCGAGGACGTCGCGTCGCGTGGAGGTCCAGCGGCCAGGATGCATCGTTCACCTCAAGGAGTCGGGCGGATCCAGGAGGCCTGGGTGATGAAAAGGTTCAGCGCGGCGAACGACACGGCCGTCGTGGTGGAGAACCGCGGGGTCGGGTGCGCCGGGAACGTGGCAATGGTGGCGTCACCGACGAGGAACACGTCGAAATCGGGCGCGAGGTTCTTGTAGCCCGCCGTCGTCGAACAGACGCACATATCGGTGTTGTAGCCGGTCAGGAGGACGTGCCGCACCCCCTGCTTCTTGAGGAAGTCGCGCAGCGCGGGATAGCCTTCTGCATCGTAGATCGCCACGTCCTTCGGAGCCACGTCGATCGTCTTCATCACGGGAATCGGCAACTGCCAGAAACCGGGCGCGTCGTAGGAGGGACCAGCGTCCAGTCCCGGAAACTGCTTGAAATAGCCGATCGTCGGCGTTTCCGCGGAGACCGCGACTGACGCGGGCAACACATGGCCCTTGTACGAGAAGCTCTTCAGCTTCGCCGCAAGCTCGGCCTGTCCCCGCTCGCGGTCCGCCTTGGTGGGCTCAGCGCGGAACGATCTGTAGATCTTCTTGCGGATCGGGTCTTCATTGCCGGGCAGGCTGAATGCAACGACGGCGACCTTTGGCCGCAGGCGTTTCAACAGCGGGTCGATAACCTGCCCCCCGTGCTCCAGCACCATCCGGTTCTTGGCCGGCGTGCACTGAAACGCGACCCCCGCGGGCTCGGGCGTGTTCCACCCCTGGCCGTCGTCGATGCCCCAAGGATGAACGACGATCACCGCGGTGCGATCAGCGCGGAGGCGGTTTGGCACTTCGATGATGCCCCGGGCGTTGTACGAGAACCGCCAGGCGCGAACTTCCAGGTCCGCCTGCGGGTCGTCAACCAGCACGGGGGCTTCGAACCGCTCGGTCTCGCGGATCGGTTCGACGAACTGCGGGTAATCCGCCAGCAGCGGTCGGGGATTGGCGATCCGGGTCAGGCGGTTCTCGTAGACCCGTGTGCCTTCCTCACCGGCCTGGGCGCCCCCGGCAGGTAAGAGCAGCAGCGAGAGCATGGACGCCGTCGCTCGCACTCGTTTCGTCGTGGCGAGCATTTGTCGGAGTTGGTCAAGCCTGGTCACAGGTGTCTCTCCTGGATCATCTCTTGTTCTTGTGGCGACTAGTCCTTGCGATTGACCGGCTCGATGAGCCCCGGCTCGGTGCCGACGTCGAGCGGCTGCTCGCTGGCAGGTGTCTGGGCCTGCGACGACCGAAGAAACGCGATCAAGTCTGCCATTTCCGGCTTGTTGACCTTCGTTTCGAGGCCTTCGGGCATGAGCGACTTTCCCGTCGCAACGATCTGGTCGACATTCGTGCGCAGGATCGTATCCGACTTTCCCTCGTCGCGCTGGAGGGTGATCGTCGTGTCCGACTGGGCGGAGAGAAGCCCATTGTAGATGCGCCCGTCACGGTCAGCGACCTGGTACTGGACGTAGTTCGGCAAAACGTTCCGGTTGGGGTCCAGGATGTGAATCAGGAGCGTGTCGGAGTCGCGCGCGGCCGACGACGTCAGGTCGGGGCCAACCGCCCGGCCGAAGTCGCCGATCTTGTGACACGCCGCGCACTCGCGCCGAAACACGGCCTGCCCGCGCCCGGCGTCTCCGGCAAGCTCGAGTGACGACTGGTAGTCCGTCAGCACCTGTTGCCGCGATGCGTTGACGGCCGTGAGAAGCCGGCGTGCCTCGTTGCGGATGGCCTCGTCGCGGTGATCCACCAATTGCGACCGGCGAACCGGGTCGAGCTGCGCAGCGCTCGCCTGCCCCCGCGCCACCGCCTGCAAGAAAGCGCGCGTGCCGTCGGTCCGGCTCAGGAGCGTTTCGATCGCCTGTGTCCTCACCGCCGGAGTGTATTCTTTCCACCCGTTCATCACGATGCCCGCGACGTCGCTATCCGCATAACCCGCCAGCGCCTGGAGAACAGCGACCTGGACCGGTTCAGGCTGCCGAGGGTCGAGCAATCCCTCCAGGACCGCGCCGCTCTTTGCGAATGAAAAACACGCCAGGAGCCTGATCGCGGCTTGCCGGGCAACCACCGGCGCCGAGGCGTTCGCGGCCGTCCGGCGCGACTCCTCGGCGACCGACTGGACCAGCCTGAGTGCCGCGCCGGGACCGGCAGCCAGCGTATCGAGCCGCCCCCCCGAAGTCTGGAGTGCCGCGCCGATGGCCAGCACGAGCCGATCGCGGAGTGCGAATGGAACGGCTTCTCGCGATGCGGCGTCAATGGCTTCGAGCACCCGTGCAACTTCCTCGGGACGCTTGCGGCTGCCGACAACCGACGCGAGACTGACCAGGAATTCGCCCCCCTCGGGCCTCGCCGCAAAGGCGCGGTCCCCGACCAGTTCGTTGAACAGCACGTCCGCAAGCTTGCGTGAGGAGCTCAGAATGGCCGTGCGAATCCACGGGTCGGCCGCCGACGTTCGCGCGATCTGAGCGAGCGCGGGGACCGCCCGCTCTTCTGGTGCCTCACCCAGCGTGAAGGCAAGTTGGAACCGCACGGTGGCGTCGTTCGAGTCCAGAGCGAGCACCTTGTCCCAGAGGCGCCGATCGTCGCGTCGGGTCTCCGCGAGTTGCAGGGCATGGCCGAGGACATGCGGCGACCGGTCGTCGAGTGCATGCTGGAGGTCATCACTAGTGAGCGCGCCGAGGCCCTCCAGCGACCAGAGCGCATGGATTCTGCTTTCGGGCCGAGAGCTGTCACGCAGCAGACGACGGAGCGGACCCACGGCGGCGGCATCCTGCCGTTCGAGCAGCAGGCGGTGCGCCGTGTCACGCCACCAGCCGTGCGGGCTCTCGAGTGCGGCGACCAGCTCCGTCGTGGTTGCGCGTGCGAGCCGCGGCGGGCCGGGATATTGAAAACCCGCTGGTGCGATGCGGTAGATTCTGCCGCGATCGCGGCCGCTTGTCAGATCCAGATATTTGACAACATCGTTGGGGATGTGGATCGATTCCAGGATCTCCCGGCACATGTCCAGCACGTACAGCGTGCCGTCGGGCGCGTTCACGAAGTTGACCGGCCGGAACCACACGTCGGGAGAACGGACGAACTCGGTTCCCTCATCGGCCCGGCTCGACGTGAAGGTCACCCCGCTGGGCGCAAGCCGACGCCGGTGCACGAGGTTGTTCTGCGCATCGCCCACGAACACGTTGCCGTAATATTCGGGCGGATAGGCGCCGCCGCGATAGATGGTGACCCCGGCCGCGGCATCGACGACGTGATGACTCGCGCCGGCGGCCGTGGCGGCCCGGGCATTGTGGGCGATCCGCCGGCTCGACCGGATCTGCCGCCACCGTTCGATCGGGCTGATCCTGAAGATCGGGACAGGCGGAACGGCAAGGTTCTCAATGGTGCGCGGCACCGCCAGGTACGGGTTCCGCACCAGGTAGTGCTGTGGCAACACGACGTGGAGGAGCGGCTGCGACTCGCTGCAGACGAACCGGTTGCCCCAGTCGTCGAACGTGTTGCCGAACTGCACCGTGCCGGTGATCGCCTCGAAGGTCTCCGTGCGTGGGTCGAAGCGGAAGTCGCGACCGTCGACGGCGATCGGTTCGGCGTCGGGCCGGTCCGCATGTCGCACGGAGCCGCCGTTGCCGGCAGTCGAACCGTAGATCTTGTGGTCGAGGCCCCACTGAAGGTTGTTCAGCATCGCCTGCTGGTTCTTGGTGCCGAAGCCGGTAAACACCTTGCGCCGCACGTCGGCCCTGCGGTCGCCGTCGGTGTCCTTCAAGTACCAGATGTCGGGCGGGGCCGCGACGAACACGCCCCCCTTCCACGGGGCGATGCCCGCGGCCCAGAGGAGGCGGTCGGCGAACACGTGTCCCTCGTCGAACCGGCCGTCGCCGTCCTTATCGACCAGCAGCCGGACGCTGCCGAGCGGCTCCTTCCCCGGCAGTGGCTTGTACGGATAGTCGCGCATCTCGGCGACGTAGAGGTTTCCGTCTTCGTCGAACGCCGCGGCAACGGGGCTGTTGACCAGCGGCTCGTGGGCGACGAGCTCCATGCGAAAGCCCCGCACCGTTTCAAAGGTCCGTAATGCTTCCTCGATGGGTTTCGGGGGGACAGGCTTGAGGAACGCGCGGAGCTCTTCCTCGGTATGCGTCCGGCGGCCGAGGTCGTCAAGGCGCGCACCGTCCTGGAGGACATCCGAGGGATGCCCCGTTGAAGAGGCACCGCCGGCCTCGCGAATCTTCAGCAGGATATCGCGCGACTTTTCATAGTACGCGATGACTCGCGCCTTTTCCGGGAACGTCCGCGCCTTGTGGACCGCGATCTGCGCGTCCAGCCGCTGCACCCAGACGTCGAGCGACGCGCGCTCGTAAGGGGCCTTGCCGTCGACGTCGACAAACACCGGGTTCGTGTGCGATTCCGCATCGGGCGTACCCAGTCGCGACAGCGAGAACGCTCGCGCGGCGATCCAACCGGATCGGTCCAGCGCCACCGGCTGGCTCAGCTCGACCCACTCCCCCTGCCCTTCGGTCGCGGAGACGACCTTCTCCGCAAGAACGCGGCCGTTGACCACGACCTGCACGTTCGTCACCGGTGTCACTTCACTTCGCACGCGGACTCGTGCCCGCACGCGGTGGGGTCCCGGTCCGCTCTTGGCAATCCTGTCACCGGGCTTCTGCCCGTCGACTTCCAACAGCAGAAGGGGCCCCGTCGTGACGAAACTACGACCTGCCGTGGCCCCGCGAAGCCAGCCCTCAACGCCGGGTGCCTGATCGGCATGAACATAGGTGATACAATCCGCCAGTTTCCGGCACGCGGGAAAGTCGCAGGCGCCGACCGTGGGAATGCGAAAGCCGCAGTTGAGCATGCGATACCAGTCGCTCAGGCCGATCCCGCGGTAGACGCCGAACTGGAGCAACTCCACCGCGTCGATGTTATCTTGCACGACGTCTGCGTAGATCTCCTGGGCGTAGCCGCCGTGCGCATAGAACGAAACTCCCCCAGCGCTTCGGGCCCGGCGGGCGATGTCGCCGTAGAGCGGCCAGTTGTTGGCGTTGAGCGACTCCCCCTTCCGCACGAGCTCATCGAGCAAGAAGAGGTTCATGTGGCCGTAGGTTGCGTTGCGGTATTCTTGCCCCGAGATCAGTTGCGTGTCGCCGCGGGACCGGATCGACGCCTTGCCGAGCCCTCGTCGCTGGGGCGACGCGAGCTTGTCCATCGCGCCGGTGTACGGCCCGGCCGGCTCGTTGTAGGCGAGGGTCGTCCCGTAGCGCACACCTTCGGCGTCGAGCAGGTCGAAGATTCTTCGGTCATCCGCGTCGCTCTCGCGCGGAAAATGGAGGTGCGCATCGCCCGAATAGTAAGAGAGAGCGGCCATCGGCGCTTCGGGTCGAAGGATCATCTCCACGCGTTGCGCAGCGCCCTTCTCCAGCGTGACGACCATTGACACCGGCCGGTACTCGAGCCCTTTCCACACTTCGATGCGGACGGGGCCTGCCGGCACGGCGACGTCGGCCTCACCGGCGCAATAGAAGAACCGCCCGAAGTACCGAATCGGCGCCTTCTCAGGCCGATTGCCCCAGCCTTTGGGGAACTGGCCCGTCATGCTGTACGGCTTGAGCGGGTTGTCCTTGGGCTCGTAGTAATTGCCGTCCGGCCCGATGACGTTCACACGGCACGGCGTCGGCTTGCCGGTCGGGGCGTCCTTGACCACGAGCGTCAGGTGCGCGGCATCAGCGCCGGCCACCTGCGCGGGGACGCCGGGCTTGTCGAACCCCGGAGGGGTGAAGATCAAGGCTTCGTCGGCGGCGGTCGAGGGCTTGAGCGTATACTCGACGACCGGTGTGTCGGGTGCCCCCGCCCAAGCGTTCGCGGGCGAGGCAAAGGCGATGAACAACACAAAGTTCAAGCATGTGATATTCATCGCCCGCCCGTTGGCGCGCCAAGACAGGTGGGTCCTGGGGTCGCTGGGGTGGGACGGCCGGTGTCTTCCCACGGGGTGAACCACCGCCCCGGCCCGTCGACCACGCCCGTCGAAGACTCCGGGCGTGCCACCCCTATTCAGCAGCGGCGCACCAACGGCCGGGCGCTTCCAAACGATTCCTGCGCGAGTGGAGTTCATGGCGGGCTACCTTGCGGAGCGGAACGAGCGGGAAGGCACCGAACGAAACGGCAGGATGCTTACGAGGGAACGAGTATATTCGTCTTTCAATCGTAACAGATCAACGCCCATGCTCTGGAAGCTGGTCGCAGGGAGGCAACCGGGCCGCCGCGCGAGAGACGGGGCCGTCAGCGCGCCGACGGCTCCCCCACTGTCACGTGCAACCGCGCGATCGCGGTGTCCCCATTTTGGTTGGAGCGGCTCACCCGTACCAGGTAGTGCCCCGGCTTTTCGTACCGGTGCTGGGTCACCGCGTACCCGTCCTTGGCCAGCGGGACCGCGTTGCCATCGGAGCGCACCTCGACGGGAGGTGTGCCGTCGCCGAAATCCCACGTCTCGTGCCCGTCGGTGGTCCGGAACGTGCGGACCTTGAACGTGATGGGGTCACCCGCTCGGAGTCCGAACGTAGGCGCGTAGGCCGCGTGGATCGTCGGCGGCAGGCGGTCCGGGTTCGCGCGGTCCAGGACCTGGACCACCGCGAAGTCATAGTCCGCGTGCCCCTGGCGGTCGCTGACCTTGAGCACTTCGCTGTAGACGCCCGGGCGGTCGTACGTTCGCTCGACCTTCGGCCCGGTCGCGGTGCTCCCATCGCTGAACGTCCACTCGTAACTCGCGGGCACCCCCGAGCGGGCCCACGACTTCGAGCCGTCGAGCGTGACCGGTTCACCCGCCCAGGTCACACGGTGCGGTCTGGCCACCGCGACGACCTCGGGCTTCTGCTCGCGCAGCATGGCCTGCCAGAGAAACGCGTATCCCTCCTGCGTGCCCCAATGGTCGGACGGCTGAAGGCTGGTGATCTCGAAGTGCAGGTGCGACCACCCGCCGCTCCCCCCTTCCTTGCCGAGCACGCCGATCTTCTGCCCCATCCGCACCGACGCCCCGAGCTTGATCGCCGGGTCGATCGTCTGGAGATGGCTATACCGGTAGAACCACCCCCGGTCATCCAGCAGGTAGACCACATCATAGCGCGGCTTGGCGGGGGTATCCTCGAACCCGTCCAGGCGCGCTGTGCCGACGCTGACGACCATCCCGTCGGTCGCCGCGACGACGTCGACCAACCCCTCGGCACCCCCGGTGTCGAGCCCGTTATGGTAATAGATCTTCTTGACGGCCGGCTTTTCACCCCCGTCCACGAAGACCGGCTCGTTGGCCATCTGCGTGCCGGACGCCAACCAACGTTGGCGCAGCGGGTAGACGAAGCTCCCCGGCTCGATCCAGGGGGACCCTGCGGGCCACACGCGAAGGCGCGCATCCTTTTCCAGCTTCCACGAATCCTCGCCGCTGTTGGCGCGATACCCCCCCGTGACCGGGCAGTCGACCTGCACGCCACCCGCCGGAACGGGAAGGTTGTAGTTCCCCGACGCCATTGTCACCACGACGCCGTTGATCTCAGCCTTAACAGTCGCCTCGCGGACCGCCTGCCGGATGCGGTCGCGCTGCTCGTCGAGGGCGAGCAGCTTGACGGTTGCCGTTGTCCCGTCCGACAGAGTGAGCTCCACACGTTCCCCGACCGACAGGTCCACGGCCCTGAGCAGCGGCATACGCGAAGGCCGAGGACCGGCCACGAGGGTAAGGGCTCGTTCCGCCCCACGGAGTCTGAACGCCTTGACGGCGGACGCGTACGTGACCGCCATCTCTTGCTTCGAGAGCGGTCGCCCCTTCGGATCTTGCGCGTGCTGGATCAGCAACGAGCGAGGAGCGATCAAGGCTGCGAGATCGGGCAGGTCGTAGCGCGTAAGCGCCCCCGGCACGATCGTGGCAAGCTGGTCCCCCGAGGCCGTCCCGCGCGCGATATCCGACCAAGAGCCGACAATGCCATCGAGAGTCAAACCCTTGATCCGGGCCTCGAACAGCGCCGCGTGCAGGGCCACCGGCGCAGCCTTTCCCCGCCCGATCACGATCATGCGATCGCCGAACTCAGGCGCCATCGCCCCGATCACGGCCAGCAGGTCGACGACGCGCTGGCCAAGCAATGGCCGGGCCAGATGGAGCGAGAGGAAGGCCTCTTTCCAATCCGCCCCGAAGGGACTTCCCTTGGCATCGGGCGTCGTCTCCCCCAGCCCTCGGAGGCTGACAACGAGCACGGGACTCCCTTGCGAAGCGAGCCATTCGGCGTGCCCGTTCGGCTCCAGGTTCTCGCCAGGGACCTCGGTGGCGATGACCGTCAGCCCGCCGCCGGACTGCCGGTTCAACCGCTCGCTGGGGTCGAACAAGAGCGCCGGCACGGCGATTCCGGGCTCCGTCGTGAAGACGAGCTGTCGTATCGAGTAGCGCGACCGCTTGATCACCCCCCGGGTCTCGACTTGAGCCGGCTTGATCGCGTCGGGAAGGGCGATCAGCCGGCGCACCTCGGCGAGGAGCTCGTCCCTGGAATGCGCTGCCTGGTACTCCGCGCGCTGGGTGGCCAGTTCTGCCTCGCGTGCGGCGTTGAGGTCGAAGACCGACTTACCGCGCAGCGCGCTCAAGACCTGGCCGCTCTCGGTGCACTGCAACTGCGCGTCCGGCACAAGCGAGCTGCCCGATTCAACCGTGGGCTCATCCTTGCTCAAGAGCCAGCGCCGGAGCCAGCGGACCGACGCCTCGCGCCGGGGCTTGGTGAAGCCGTGGGGCTCGTCCGATTCGAACAGGTCGACGCGCTCCCCATAGCCGAAGCGGCCGTACGCGAGCTTGAGCTCGCGGAAGGTATCCCAACTGCCTCGGATGTCGAAGAAGTCCTGCGTACCAACGCACACGAGCGTCGGTCTCGGAGCGCGCATCAACGCGTAGTCGGCGTGGTCCATCCCGAACGCAACCTGGCCGGTGATGTTCTGCTCCGCGTCCTGCGGACCGATGGTGGCGAAGAGGCGTTCGAGTGACGTGATATAGCACGAAGGCGCCGCCACGGCGACCCGGTCGTCCAGCGCCATCAGGTAGGCCGTCTCCGTCCCGCCGCCCGAATTACCGGTGCAGCCGAGCTGTTTCGGGTCGACCTCAGCGCGGCTCGCCAAGTAGTCGAGGCTGCGAATGGCATCCCAGATCCGGTAACTCGCAGCGCTCCGGCCCACGAGCAGCGCTCCGATCCCAGCCATCGTGTGCTCGGTCGTGCTTCCTTTGATCGCGGCCTTCCCGTCGGCGTCGAGCGCCTGCAAGCGCTCCCCCTGGCCGATCGGATCGAAGCACAGCGCGGCGAGGCCGTTCTTCGCGAGCAAGGCCGCGACAGACTGGTAGGTCTCTGCCGCCTTGCCGTTCTCGCTGTGACCGCAGGGGACGAGCACACCCGGGAACGGGCCGGTCCCTTCGGGGAGATACAAGTTGGCGGTCACGTGATGCCCCGGCCGGCTCTCGTAGATCACGCGCTCGATTCGATACCCCTTCTGCGGGACCGATCCGACCACGCGGGCATGGAGCGGCGTCTTCTCGGGCAGGTCGCCGAGCGCTTCGAGAAACCGGGCACGAATGCGATCCCCCCGCGCACGGATCGCTTCCGCCGTCTTGAGCGAGGCAACCTCCTTGCGGCGGGCGTCGAGCCGTTCTCGGGCTTGTTGCTCCAGTGCCCGGTAGAGCATCGTGCGGGGCTGCTCGTCGGGCTTGAGAACGGTCAAATCGTCCGCCGTGGCGAGTTGACCGACGGTTATCGCCAGGACCATTGACAACGGGAGGGCGCTCAGGCGCGGGAAAGTCGTCATTCGGGCGGCTCCGAGGGGCTCGGCTGGGCGGGAACGTCTGCGGGCTTCGCTATCTTCGCGTGTCCGCAGCCAATCTCCAAGCGGCAAGTCCCGACGGTTTCCCTGGAATGGGAAGTGCCGCCAGAGACCGGTTGATCGGCGGCGACGGAACTCCCATACTCGATCCATTGCTTCGGAATCCTCGTCCGAAGAAACCTGGAATTCTTCCTCCTTTTGAGGTGCCGTAATGCCCCCGTTCCGACCCCGCGCGGCCTTAATGCTCACCGCCTTCGTCGCGGCCTCATTGCTTGCCGGCCTCCGAGCCGCGCCTGCGCAGTCCGCGAAAGACGCGAAGCGCCCGGCCCCCGCAGCCACGCCCGTCGACCGCTTGAAAGTTCAGAAGGGCTTTCGCGTCGAGTTGCTCTACACGGTCCCCCGCGATTCCCAAGGATCGTGGGTGAGCCTTGCCGTCGACCCCAAGGGCCGGCTCATCACGTCAGACCAGGACGGCAAGCTCTTCCGCGTCACACCGCCTCCGGCCGGGACGACAACGGACATCAAGGTCGAGTCGATCCCGGCCGAGATCGGCATGGCGCAGGGCCTGCTCTGGGCGTTCGACAGCCTCTACGTCGTGGTGAACGGGAACGGCCGTCACGAGAACGGGTTGTATCGCGTGCGCGACACCGACGGCGACGACATGCTCGACAAGGTCGAGTTCCTCCAGGCTTTGAAAGGGGGCGGTGAGCATGGGCCACACGGCATCGTGCTCGCGCCCGACGGTAAGTCGCTCTACGTCGTGGCGGGCAACGCGACGACGCTGCCGCCGCTCCACGACTCGCTCGTCCCCCGCGTCTGGGGTGAAGACACTCTGCTCCCCCGCATGCCCGACGGCCGCGGCTTCATGCGTGACGAGAAGGCCCCCGGCGGCTACGTCTGCCGCGTCGACCCCGACGGCAAGCAGTGGGAGCTCGTCTCGATGGGCTACCGGAACCCCTACGACCTCGCCTTCCAGCGCGAGGGCGACCTGTTCACGTACGACTCCGACATGGAGTGGGACATCAACATGCCGTGGTATCGTCCGACACGGGTCTGCGACGTGGTGAGCGGCGCCGACTTCGGCTACCGTGGCGGCTCCGGGAAATTCCCCACGTCTGCGTTCGACACCCTCCGACCGGTGGTGAACGTCGGACCGGGCTCCCCGACAGGCGTCACGTTCGGCTACGGCGCGAAGTTCCCCGCCAAATACCAGGAGGCGCTGTTCCTTTGCGACTGGAGCTACGGCAAGCTCTACGCGGTCCATCTCAAGCCGCAAGGGGCGTCCTACTCCGGCGAGCTCGAGGAGTTCATCACGGGCACTCCCCTGCCCCTCACCGACATCGTCGTCAACCCCAAGGATGGTGCGCTTTACTTCGCCATTGGCGGGCGGAAGACGACCTCGGGGCTCTACCGGGTCACCTACGACGGCCCGGAGCCGACCGCCCCGGCCCCGCACGCCGTCGATGCGGGCACCCGAAGCCGGGCATCCCGCCGGGAGCTCGAGAAATTCCACGCCCGCAAGGACCCGAAAGCGGTCGAGACGGCCTGGCCCTTCCTATCGAGCCCCGACCGGTTCCTCCGTTACGCCGCACGGGTGGCGATCGAGCACCAGGACCCCTCTTCGTGGCGCGAACGCGCCTTGGCCGAGACGCACACGCAAGCCGCGCTCGAAGCCCTGCTGGCCCTGGTCCGGGTGAGTACCCCGGATCCGGCCCACGTCAAGGACTCGGACCCTCCCCCGGATACGGCCCTGCGGCACCGAATCCTGGCGGCGCTCGACCGTCTGAAGTGGGACACGCTCGACGACCAGCAACGCCGCGACCTGCTCCGCGTGTACACGGTCCTGTTGAACCGCATGGGGCGGCCGGATGAGGCGACGGCCTCGCGCCTCTTGGCCCAGTTCGACGCGCTTTACCCGGCCAAGGGAAAGGAATTGAACGTCGATTTGTGCAACCTGCTCGTTTACCTGGGCGCGCCGGACGTCGCCGAGAAGTCCCTGGAGCTGCTCGCCAAGGCCCCCACGCAGGAAGAGCAAATCGACTACGCCCGCACGTTGCGAGTGCTGAAGACCGGGTGGACTCCCGCGTTGCGCAAGGCCTACTTCTCCTGGTTCCGCAACGCAGCCGGCTTCCGCGGTGGCGCGAGCCTCGAGGGATTCCTGAAGAACATCAAGTCCGACGCGGCCGCGACGCTCAGCGAGTCGGAGAAGGCCGAGCTGAAGCCCCTCCTCGACGCGCCCGTCCAGTCGCCAACCGCGATCGTCGCGCCTCGCCCGAAAGTGAAGGACTGGACCTTGGACGAGCTGGTTCCCGTCGTCGAATCCGGTCTGAAGCAGAACCGCGACTTCGACCGGGGCCGCAGTCTCTTCGGCGCGGCGTCGTGCGCAGCGTGTCACCGGTTCAATAACGAGGGGGGTGCGACCGGGCCCGACCTGACCGGGGTCGCGGGTCGTTTCAGTCCCCGTGACTTGCTCGAATCGATCGTCAACCCGAGCAAGGTCATCAGCGACCAGTACGGCGCCATCACGGTCGCGACTTCCGACGGCAAGGTCGTCACCGGGCGGATCGTGAACCTGCACGGCGATATCATGCAGATCAACACGAACATGCTCGACCCCAATGCGCAAGTGAGCATTGACCGCAAGACGATCGAAGAAACCAAGCCGTCATCCGTCTCCATGATGCCGGAGGGGCTCTTGAACACGCTCCATAAAGACGAGGTCCTCGACCTGATCGCCTACCTGCTCGCCGGCGGGAAACGCGAAAGCGCAATAAAGCCGTAAACACAACACCGATCCGCGAGACGACGAGACGACCGCTGCTTCGATTCTTGGGAGGGCGAGGCTCACGTCGAGCCAAGCGCAGCAGGCGCGATCCCTACGAGGCATGGCTCGGCAGGAGCCTTGCCCTCCCGGATGATTCATTGCGGCTCCGCCCCGTTAAGATGCACGCCACCTCAGAATGGAACGGGACGCGCTGCTTCTCTCCGGCTACATCACGATTTCGATTCCTGTTACAATCGTTCCAAAGTTGGCCATGACCGCCGTCCCGTCCCAGCCGGGATCGCGCCTCAATTGCCAAGGTCTCCCGCCTGCGAAAGACAACGGTCCGGAGCAAGATCGTGACATCGTCGCGCGTCATGAAAGCCGGGCCCCTTCGGGCCGGTGTGACCCTAGTCGCGTCCCTGATCGTCACGGCCGTCCCGCCGTCGTGCCCGGCAATCGCCGCGGCAGCGCCCGACAGCGCGTCGTCCGCGGGCATCCCGCTTTTCCGGACAACGATCGAGCCCGTCCTCAAGGCCCAGTGCTACCAGTGCCACTCCGCGCAGACGGTCCCGCCCAAGGGAGGCCTGCGGCTGGATTCCCGGGAGGGATTGCTGCGTGGCGGCGACACCGGCCCGGCCGTCGTTCCCGGCAAGAGCGGCGAGAGCCTGCTGGTCCAGGCCCTGCGGCACCAGGAGGGCCTATCGATGCCCCCGAAAAAGCCGAGGCTTCCCGATCGGACCGTCGCCGAGTTCGCGAATTGGGTCGACCTGGGCGCGCCCGGTGAGTGGAGCGGGCTAGCCCCGAGCGACGGCGCAGGAACCGATGCGCGGCACCACTGGGCATTTCAACCGGTCCGCAAGACGATATTGCCTCACGTCGAGGATGCATCGTGGCCCCGCACACCCGTCGACCGCTTTGTGCTCGCCCGCCTGGAAGAGCGACGCTGGCGGCCTGCCCCTGAGGCCGCTCGCCCCGAGTGGCTCCGCCGCGTGACGTTCGACCTCACGGGCCTCCCGCCTTCTCCCGATGACGTCGAAGCGTTTGAGCGTGATGCCTCGCCCGCAGCCTACGAGCGTGTCGTCGACCGCCTGCTCGCAAGCCCCCAGTACGGCGAGCGCTGGGGACAGCACTGGCTCGATGTCGTGCGGTTCGCCGAGACCGAAGGCTACGAATACGACCGCCACATCCCGGATGCCTGGCGCTACCGCGACTACGTCGTTCGCGCCTTGAACCAGGACAAGCCCTTCGACCGCTTCGTGACTGAGCAACTCGCCGGCGATGAGATCGCTCCCGACGACCCCGAATGTCGCACGGCCGCGATCTTCCATCGGCTCGGGCCCGTGCGGAGGAACGCCGGGAATGCGGAAATCGCGCTGAGCCGAAACGAGGTGCTCACCGAGCGCACCGACATCATCGGGGCAGTCTTCCTGGGACTCACCGTCGGCTGCGCGCGGTGCCACAACCACAAGCTGGAGCCGATCCCGCAGAAAGACTACTACCGGCTCCAAGCCTACCTCGCGGCAAGCGAGGAGAACAACATCGTCCTCGCCTCAGCCGCCCAGCAGAAGAAGTGGGACGCCAAGAGCCAGGAGCTGAAGGGCGAAGTCGAGCGTCTCCGGCAGCGCGCGAAGCGAGCCAAGGGCCCCGAAAAAGAGCGGCTCGCCGCCGCGCTCGAGGAGTTGGAGGACCGCATGCCTCCCCCGTTGCCGACCATCCCCAGCGTCCACAACGCGATGTCCCAGCGCACCGCGATCCACGTCCTGAAGCGCGGCGTCTGGGAGAACAAGGGAGAACCCGTCGGCCCTCGCCCGCTTAGCGTACTCGCGCCGGATGATCTCCCCGAGCTCGCCCCGGACGTGCCCGACCCGCGCTCGCGGCTCGCACGGTGGCTGACGTCGCCCGCCCATCCCTTAACCGCGCGCGTGATGGCGAACCGGGTCTGGCAGCACCACTTCGGCGCTGGGCTCGTCAAAACGGTCAACGACTTCGGAACCAACGGGGACCGGCCGAGCCACCCGGAGCTGCTCGACTGGCTCGCGGCACGCCTGGTTGAAGAAGGTTGGCGCCTGAAGCCGATCCACCGCCTGCTCGTGCTGAGCAGCACGTACCGCCAGTCCAGCCGAGCACCGCAGTCCGCCGAGCGCGCGCAAAGCGACCCCGAGAACCGGCTCTTGTGGCGCTTCAACCGGCGGCGCCTCGAAGCCGAGGAGATTCGCGACGCGATGCTCTTCGCCTCCGGCCGGCTGAACGTCAAGGCCGGTGGACCGAGCGTGATCGTGCCCGTGGACCCGGACCTCGTACGCCTGCTCTACAAACCCGCGCAGTGGGACGTCGCGCACGACGCGGCCGAGCACCACCGCCGCACGATCTACCTGATCGCCAAGCGCAACCTCCGTCTGCCGTTCCTCGAGACCTTCGACGCCCCGCCACTCCTGGCGAGCTGTGCGCGCCGCGAGTCGAGCACTCACGCCCCGCAGGCGCTCGAGCTGCTCAACGGCCGACTCTCCAACGACCTGGCCGCAGCGTTCGGGGCCCGCCTCGAACGGGAAGCGGGAAGTGACCGGAACCGCCTGGTCGACCGCGCCTTCCGTCTGGCACTCGGACGCGCTCCGAGCCCCGAAGAGCGCTCGCTGTCCCTGGCCTTCCTGCGCGAGCAGTCGGCGCAGGAATTCGCCCTCGCCGTTTTCAACTTGAACGGGTTCGTCTATGTTCCCTGACCCCCTCCCCCACTCTCGCCCCACTCGCTCGCGCCGCGAGTTCGTCCGCGACGCGTTCTGCGGCTTCGGCGGCCTCGCACTGGCCTCGTTGATCGAACGCGAGCAAGCGCGCGCAGGTACGCTCGACCCGCTCGCGCCCAAGGCGCCCCACTTCACGCCGAAGGCCCGGGCCGTCATCTTCCTGTTCATGGCCGGCGGTCCGAGCCACCTTGAGACCTTCGACCCCAAACCGCTACTCAATCAGCTCGAAGGGCAACCCCGGCCCAAGGAGTTCGGCGAGGCGAAATACCAGTTTGTCTCCCGCAACGCCAAGCTGCTCGGCACCCGCCGCGCCTTCCGCAAGTACGGCCAGAGCGGCATCGAGGTCTCCGACCTGTTCCCGCACACGGCCCAGTGCATCGACGACATCGCCGTTATCCGCTCGTGCCACGGCGACATGGTGGTCCACTCGGCCGCGCAATATGAGCTGTTCACCGGCCGGGTTGTGCCGGGGTTCCCGAGCGTCGGTTCCTGGGTCCTCTACGGTCTCGGCGCGGAGAGTGATTCGCTCCCCTCTTATGTGGTCATGCCCGACCCGAAGGGGGCCGTTGAAGCCGGGCAGCCAATGTACATGCACGGCTTCCTCCCGGCGGTCTACCAGCCGACGATGTTTCGCCCCGGCGATCGGCCCGTGCTCAATCTGGACCTTCCCACGAGGGTCTCACCCGAGCGGCGCCAGCGCACCCTTCGCCTGATCCGCGAGCTGAACCGGGCCACGCTCGACCCCGCCGACCACGAGTTCGCCGCGCGGATCAACACGTACGACCTCGCGTTCAAGATGCAGACCGAAGCCCCCGACGTCCTCGACCTCTCGCGCGAGCCCCGGGAGACGCTCGACCTCTACGGCGTTGGCTCCCCCCTGACCCACGACTACGGCCGCCGCTGCCTGCTGGCACGCAAGCTGGTGGAGCGCGGGGTGCGCTTCGCCTGCGTCGTCTCCGGCGGCGGACCCGGCAACATGCAGTGGGACGCCCACAGCGACATCGAGGAGAACCACGTCCGCAAGGCCGCCGAGACCGACCAGCCCATCGCGGGCTTGCTGAAGGACCTGAAGCGCCGGGGGCTGCTGGAGAGCACTCTCGTCGTGTGGGGCGGCGAGTTCGGCCGCTCGCCCGAAGCTGAATCGGGGCGAGGCCGCGACCACCACAACCTCGGCTTCACCATGTGGATGGCCGGCGGCGGCATCCGCGGGGGCCAGACCGTCGGCGCCACCGACGCGATCGGGCTTCGCGCAGTTGAACGCCCCTACCACTTCCGGGATGTTCACACGACCATCCTCCACCAACTCGGGCTCGATCAGCACAAGCTCACGTACCCGCACCTCGGGCGGGACGAGCGCTTGACGTTCGTGGAGGGGCAGGTCATTCGCGAGATCGTGTGATTGCAACGTGCAGCGACTTCGGCAGGCCTACTCGGTATCTCCGACGGGTATTCCAGCCAATCCGATAGCCGGTCTTTCGCCAACTTCGAAATCCTCTCACCAATCACGGAAACGCGCGGATTTCGACAAACCACCCCATGGCGTACCGCCTCCTAAGAACTTAAGATGGCAGCCGATTCACGTATGCGCGCTGCTCATACGGCGCAAAGGACCGTCACGCCCTATCGGCGTATCGCACCTCGGGAGCGGTTCCATGTCGCAGTCGGTGGACTCCCCGGCCAAAGAGCGGTTGAGTGAGGACGACGTCCAGGCGATCGACGAGTTGCGGGAGGTCCAGGCCAGGCTGCGTAAAGAGCTGGCCAGGGTGATCGTCGGCCAGCACGATGTGATTGAGCGGCTCTCGATCTGTCTCTTCGCGCGGGGACACGCGCTCTTGATGGGCGTTCCCGGGCTGGCGAAGACCCTGATGGTGAGCAAGCTGGCCGAAATGATGTCGCTGAAGTTCAGCCGCATCCAGTTCACGCCCGACTTGATGCCCATGGATATCACGGGCACCGACATCCTGCAGGACGTCGCGAACGGCCGGCGCGAGTTCGAGTTCATCCACGGACCGGTCTTCGCCAACATCGTGTTAGCCGACGAGATCAACCGCGCCCCACCGAAGACCCAGGCGGCATTGCTCGAGGCGATGCAGGAACAGAACGTGACCGTGCTCGGAAAGGCGTTCCACCTCGAGCCGCCGTTCCTGGTGCTGGCCACGCAGAACCCGGTCGAGCAAGAAGGCACGTACCCGCTGCCCGAGGCTCAACTGGACCGGTTCATGTTCCTGATCGAGCTCGACTACCCGTCGGAGGCGGAGGAAGTCCAGATTGCGCGCACGACTACCGGCGACGCCCTGCCTCAACTGGACCACCTGCTGACGCCGGGCGACATCATCCGCCACCAGAACCTGGTGCGCAGGGTGCCCGTGCCCGACCACATTTATACGTACGCGGCCCGGCTCGTACGAAAAACCCGTCCCAGCGACCCGACGGCCCCGGCGTGGCTCAAGCCGCTCGTCTCGTGGGGGGCGGGTCCTCGCGCGGTACAGTACCTGATCCTCGGCGCGAAGGCCCGTGCGGCCTTGCTGGGAAGCTATATGGTTCGCCTCGAAGACGTCCAGGAAGTTGCCGCGCCCGTGCTGACGCACCGCGTGATCACCACCTTCGCCGCACAGGCGGAGGCGATCGATGCCAAGAGTATCGTCCGGCGCTTGATCGAGGAGACGCCGGCGTAACATCTTTTCCCTCCATGTAGGGCCGGCCATTGCCGGCCGAAATTGGCCGGCCCTACACGCTGTGAGCACGAGGTCCTGCTCCCATGTTTCCCGACCGCCGTTCTCGAAGCTTCCTGGACCCCGCCGTGCTGTCGCGCCTGGCCAACTTTCCGCTTCTGGCGCGGCGGCCGATGCAGGGGAACGTCTCGGGACGGCACCCCAGCCCACACCGCGGCTCGAGCGTCGAGTTCGCCGAGTACCGCAAATATGTCCCGGGCGACGACCTCCGCCGGCTCGACTGGAGGGCGTACGGACGCTCGGATCGTTTTTATGTGAAAGAGTTCGAGGCCGATACCAACCTCCGCTGTTGCCTCGTGGTCGATACGAGCGGCTCCATGGATTTCGGCTCGGGATCGGTCAACAAGCTCGAATACGCCCGACGGATCGCGGGCGCCCTGGGGCAGCTCGCGCTCCAGCAGGGTGATGCCGTCGGCCTCGCGTGCGTCGCCCGGGGGCTCGTGCGCAATATCCCGCCCCGCCGCAACCCTGCGCACCTCAAGGCGGTCTTCGACATCCTCGAACAGATCAAGCCCCAAGGAGAGACCCAGCTCGTCCCCGTCCTGCACGAGCTCGCGGAGACGATCCGCCAGCGTGCCCTCATCGTCATTCTCTCTGACCTCTTCGTCGAGCCCGAGCTCCTGCGCGGGTGTTTCCAGCACCTGCGGTTTCGCAAGCACGACGTGACGGTCTTCCATCTGCTCGACCCCAAAGAGCTCGCCTTCAGCTTTCACCGCCCGATGCGGTTCCTCGACATGGAAGGGGGCCCCGCGCTCTTTGCGGAGCCGAATGAGATTGCCGAACGGTACCACAAGGCACTCGGCGGCTACCTCGAGGAACTGCACCGGGTCGTCCTGGAATCGGCCGTCGACTACCACCGCGTCGCGATCGACGAGGACTACGAGCAGGTGCTCGTCCGGTTTCTCATCGGCCGCACGCGTTCGAAAGGCGTACGATGACGTTCCTCCAGCCCATGCTGCTGTTTGGGCTGCCGCTGGTCGCCCTGCCGGTGATCATCCACCTGATCAACCAGCGCCGCTACCAGACGGTGCGCTGGGCGGCGATGATGTTCCTGCTCGCGGCCAACCGGATGTCGCGCGGGTATGCCCGCTTGCGCCAATGGCTCATCATGGCGTTGCGCATGGCGGCCATCGCCGGGCTGACATTCGCCGTCAGTCGACCGCTCGCAGGGGGCTGGTTGGGCGTCACGGCCGGCGGACGGCCTGATACGACGATCGTCCTTTTCGACCGCTCTCCGAGCATGCAACAAGCCGGCGCGGCGGGGGGCTCGAAGCTCGAGACCGGCCGCCGTCAATTGGTCCAGACGCTCGAGATGCTCGGCTCCTCCCGCTGGATCGTGATCGAGAGCGGGACGAACCGGCCGCAGGAGGTCGAGTCGGCGCAGGCCCTGATGCATTCGCCGGCGATCGAACCGGCGGCCGTCACGAGCGACATCGCAGCCATGCTCCAGGCCGCGCACGATTACATCAAGTCCAACAAGTCCGGGCGCACCGAGGTCTGGATCTGCTCCGATCTGCGCGAGAACGACTGGAACGCCGAGAGCGGTCGCTGGCAAACCGTGCGGGAGGCGTTTCTCGAGTTCCCGCAGGGGGTTCGCTTCCACCTGCTCGCGTACCCGCAGAAGGCGCCGGGCAACCTGTCGGTGCGAGTCACCGACGTGCGCTGGAAAAAAAGCGGCGATGCGGCGGAGCTGCTCGTGTCGTTGCGCCTGACGCGCGAAGGAGGCGAGGACGTCAAGGCGACGGTGCCCGTCCAGTTCGAGATCGACGGGGCCCGCTCCGAAATCAACGTGGAGATGGCCGGTCCGCAATTCGAGCTGAAGGGACACCGTATTCCGCTCGAAAAGAGTCATCAGCGGGGCTATGGGAAAGTGTCGATCCCGGCGGACGGCAACCCCGCCGATAACGACTCCTGGTTCGTGTTCGACCAGCCCGCGACCCGGCAGACCGTGATCGTTGCCGAGGATCCGCAGGCCGCGCAGCCGCTCGAACTGGCCGCGGGAATCGCTCCTGACCCGAGCTTGCAGAGCGCGGTCGCACCGGTCGGGCCGTCGGAGCTGGGGACGGTGGAATGGGAGAAGGTCGCGCTGCTGCTCTGGCAGGCACCGTTGCCCGGCGGCGAGACTGCGAGCGCAATTCGCGCGTTCATCGAGCGCGGGGGCCAGGCCGTCTTCTTCCCGCCGCGCACGGCGGGGGACGCCGAATTCTTGGGGATGCGCTGGACGACTTGGGTCGAGAGCAAGCAGGACGTCGCCGTCGAGAACTGGCGGGGCGACCACGACCTGCTGGCGCACACGCAGAGCGGTACGGCGTTGCCGGTGGGCCAGCTCCAGGTCCGGCGATCGTGCGGGCTGTCGGGCGAATCGACCGCGCTGGCGACACTACGAGGAGGAGCACCATTGCTGGCGCGGGGCACGACGAACGCTGGTGGCGCGTACTTCTGCGCGACGACGCCGGCGCCGGCGGATTCGTCGCTGGCGAGCAACGGTGTCGTGCTCTACGCCATGATTCAACGGGCACTCGACGGAGGAGCCCTGGTGCTGGGGAGCACGCGCCGGATGGTCGCGGGGGAGCTCCCCCCGGCGGAAGATCCGAAGCGCTGGAAGCGACTTGCGGGAGACGACGACGCGGTGACCGCCGAATACGCGTTCCACGCGGGCGTCTACGCTTCGGGAGACCGCCTGCTGTCGGTCAACCGCTCGCCCGCCGAAGACAGCGCGCGGGTATTGGCGGACGGGCGCGTGGCAGGGTTGTTCCGGGGACTTGATTTCGCAAGGGTCGACGACCAGGCGGGCAACCTCAGCTCGCTCATCCAGGAGATCTGGCGGCTGTTCCTCATCGGCATGATGGTCGCGCTCGTCGTCGAGGCCGCGCTCTGCTTGCCGAAGACCGCGCGGACCGTGAGGGCCACGGCATGAGCGTCACGCGTTCCCTCACGTTTCTCTGGACCCCTTGGTCGCTCGGCCTCTCCGCGCTCTTCCTGCTCGTGACGGCGGGCTACTGTTTCATCGCCTGGCGACGGAGCGGATACGCCCGCGCGCTGGGCCTCCTCGAGCTCTTGCGCTTCGGCCTGGTAGCGCTGCTTGCGGTCATGCTCAACCAGCCGGAGTGGGTCGAGGAGTACCGGCCCGAGGAAAAACCGGCCGTTGCGGTCCTCTGGGACGCCTCTCGGAGTATGGAGACGCGCGACGTCTTGACGGCGAATGGCACATCGTCGGGGCCGGCGACACGGCACGAGGCGATCGCGTCGCTCATCGAACCTTCGTCGTGGAGCCGCCTGCGGGGGCGAATGGACGTCGTGATCTCCGCATTTTCCGCCGCGAACGCGGGGCACGGGACCGACTTGTTCGACCCCCTCGCCCAGGCGCCCGAGAAGGTGCGCAACCTCCGGGGGGTGGTGCTCGTGTCCGACGGCGACTGGAACGAGGGGCCTCCTCCCGTTCAAGCCGCGGCCCGGCTCCGCATGAAGGGCGTGCCGGTTTTGACCATCCCGGTGGGAAGCCCCACGCGGCTCCCGGACGTCGAGCTGCTCAGTCTCGACGCGCCGACGTTCGGCGTGGCGGGTAAGGCCGTGCGGGTGCCGTTCACGGTGGAAAGCTCGCTGCCGCGGGAGTACGTCACGACGGTCAGCCTGCGCACGTCCGATGGTGACGAAGTGACCAAGGAAGTCCGCATTCCCGCGATGGGACGCACGAGCGATTGGGTGCTGTGGAAGCCCAAGGAGAAAACGACCGGCGACTTCACGCTCACGCTCACCGTGCCGAAGCACGGCGATGAGCTGCTCGCGGAGAATAACCGGCTGAGCGCACCGATCGCGATCCGCGAGGAGAAGCTGCGCGTCCTGGTCGTGGAATCACTCCCGCGCTGGGAGTACCGGTACCTGCGCAACGCCTTGTCGCGTGACCCGGGAGTCGAAGTCTCATGCCTCTTGTTCCACCCAGGGCTGAGCAAGGTCGGCGGCGGCAACAAAGACTACATCAAACAGTTCCCGAGGGGGCTGGACGAGCTCTCAAAGTACGACGTGGTGTTCCTGGGTGACGTCGGGCTCGACGACGGCCAGCTCACGAGCGAGCAGTGCCGGCTGTTGAAGGGGCTCGTGGAGCACCAGGCGAGCGGCCTTGTGTTCATCCCCGGCATGGAGGGGCGTCAGTTCTCGCTCCTGGAGTCAGAGCTGGCCGACCTCCTGCCGGTCGCGCTCGACCCGTCACAGCCGGGCGGTTGGGGCTCGCGCACGCCGAGCCATTTCGAGCTGACCGAGACAGGCAGGCGCAGCCTGCTCACGAAACTGGCCGACACGGAAGATGAGAACGCCGAGGTCTGGGAAGGACTGCCCGGGTTCCAGTGGTATGCTCCGGTACTCAGGGCCAAGGCGGGCAGCGAAGTCCTCTGCGTCCATAAGGACGCCACGAACGAATCGGGGCGGCTGCCGCTGCTGGTGACCCGAACCTACGGGGCGGGGAAGGTCCTGTTCATGGGGACCGACGGCGCCTGGCGCTGGCGCAAGGGAGTCGAGGACAAGTACCACTACCGCTTCTGGGGCCAGGTCGTGCGCTGGATGGCCTACCAGCGAAACATGGCCAAGGGGGAGACGATGCGGCTGTTTTACGCTCCCGACCAGCCCAAGATGAACCAGACGCTCGCGCTGCACGCGAACGTGATGGACCGGGGCGGCGAGCCGCTCCACCACGGCGAAGTCTCAGCGCGGATCAAGGCCCCCTCGGGCAAGGCCGAGACCGTTCGATTGGCCTCGGCGGGAGACGAGTGGGGCATGTTCAGCGGCCGTTATCAGGCCGAGGAGCCCGGCACACACCAGGTCACCTTGTACTGCAAGGAGACGAACGGCACGCTAGAGACGTCTTTTTTCGTTCAAGGCGCTGCCGCGGAGCGGATCGGCCGGCCGGCGCGCCTGGATGTGATGGAGGAGATCGCCCGCGTGACGCGTGGCAAGGTCATCGAGGCCAACAAGCTCGATGAGGTCGTGCGCTCGCTGGCCGAGCTGCCCGACCCTCCCCCGTCGGTGCGCCGAGTGCAGCTTTGGAGCCACCCCGCGCTCGCGGGCAGCTTGGTGTTCCTGATGGGAGTGTTCTGGGTGGGACGGAAGGCGATCGGGCTGATCTGAGATCGAAATTGGCCGGCAACGGCCGGCCGCACATCGGAGCTTGTTGTCGGAACTAAGCCATCATGATTTGTAGCGTGCATGAAATGCACCCTACAGGAACGCGGTTCAGCCGCATGACGAAGACTGAGGCGTGAGACACGGATGACCTGAACTTCAACTGCACGATCGTGAGGTCGTTATGAGCCTCGCCCCAACGCACGAGCGGCTCGAGCTGCCGGCAACGCTCGAGAATCAGCTCCACGAGTTTCGCCGCCGGGTCTGGTCGATCAAGATGACCGAGGCTGCCTGCGCGGCGGTCTTCGGCGTCATCGTCGCGTACCTCTTGCTATTCGTGGTCGACCGCGTGTGGGAAACACCGGCCTGGATCCGCGCCGGGCTCTTCGGCGCGGCGGTCGGGGGGTGCGCGGCGGTGCCGCTGGCACTCCGGCGCTGGGTGTGGGGACACCGGCGGTTGGAGCAGCTTGCGCGGCTCCTCGCCCGCAAGCACCCGCAGGTGGGGGACCAACTGCTCGGGATCATCGAGCTGGTGCGCGACGAGTCGGAGCAAGCGCGCTCACGCACGCTTTGCGAAGCCGCCGTACATCAGGTTGCCGAAGACGCCCGCCGGCGCAACTTCCTCGACGCGGTGCCGAATCCCCGGCACCGGTTGTGGGCCGCACTGGCCGGCGTGCCGTCGCTCGTTGTGCTCGGCTTGCTCATCCTCGTGCCTGCCGCGGCGACCAACGCTTGGGCCCGGCTCCTCGCTCCGTGGAAGGCGACTCCGCGATACACCTTCGCCGCGTTCGAGGCGGGAGCCGACGGACTGATCGTCCCCCACGGCGAACCGTTCGTCTACAAGGCCAGGCTCGCGTCTTCCTCCGCGTGGCGCCCCGGGATTGGCCGCGTTCAGCTCGGCGGACAGCCGGCGGTCGCGGCTCGTCTGAAGGACGGTGCCTACGCCTTCGAGTTGCCCGCGCAGACCGCACCCGGTTGGCTCGACGTTCACATCGGCGACTTCCGCCAACGGGTTCGCGTCAAGCCGATGCTCCGGCCCGAGCTGGCCTCCGTCGTGGCTGACGTGTCCCTGCCGTCGTACCTCGGCCTGCCCCAAGCACAGCACAAGGACGTGCGCGGCGGGAACATCACCCTTGTCAAGGGAAGCGACGCGCGATTCACGGCGACCGCCACGCGTGACCTGTCCCGGGGCGCCGTCGACGGCAAGGCGCTCGCGCCCGCCGGTGCCAAGCTCGCGAGCCCGGCCACGCGCATCGACGACTCGCGTAAGCTCGAGTTCCGCTGGGAGGATGCGTTCGGTCTGGCCGGCAAGGAGCCGTTCACGCTTGCGGTCACCAGCCGCGACGACGAGGCTCCGTCGCTCGTCTGCGAAGACCTGCCGCGCCAAAGGGTCGTGCTCGATACCGAACAGCTCACCTTCAAGGTGAAGGCTCAAGACGATTTCGGCGTCAAGCGAATCGGCATCGAGTGGCGCGGGGTGGAGAGCCCCGTCGTGAAGTCGCCCGCTCAGGGTGAGCGCGTACTCGCGGCCGGAGCGAACGACAAGGAAGCCCTCGAGGTCGGCGGGACGTTCTCCGCGCAGTCGCTCGGTATCGAGCCCCAGCCGATCCACCTGCGCGTGTTCGCCGAGGACTACTTCCCCGGGCGCGGCAAGGTCTACTCGTCAACGTATACCTTATACGTCCTGAACGCCGTGCAGCACGCCATCTGGCTGACCGAGCAGCTCAGCAAGTGGCACCGGCAGTCACTCGAGGTGCGCGACCGCGAGCTCCAGCTCCACGAGACGAACAAGCAGCTTCGTGCACTCGCCTCCGATGAGCTGGACCGTCCCGAAACGCGTCAAAAGATCGAGAAGCAAGCCGCGGCCGAGCAGGCCAACGGACGTCGGCTGACGGGCCTGGTCAGCTCGGGTGAAGAGCTCGTGCGGCAGGCGATGCGCAACCCCGAGTTCGGCGTGGGCCACCTCGAAAAATGGGCCGAGATGCTCCAGGTCCTCAAGGACATCGCGGGGAACCGCATGCCGACGGTCGCCGACCTGCTGAAGCAAGCCGCACAGGCGCCGAGCGTCGCGTCGAACGCGCCGAGCACTCCGACGAAGATGGCCGGCCAGGTCCGAAGCGGCGGCGGCGGGAAACCGTCCGAGATGAAGAAGGGCGCGAAACCCGGTGCGACGGTGCCGCAGGTCGTGGACCGTGAGTCGTCCCAGCAACCCCCGGAAAAGAACGCGGACCAGACGCCGGCGAAGAAGAACCCGTCGTCGCCCCGGCTGACGCTTCCGGTCACCACGTTGGCGGGCAAGAGTCAGAACGGCAAACCCCCGGCCCAGGCGCCGGCGGAACAGAAGGTGGACGAGGCCGTCGTGAAGCAGCAGGACCTGCTCGCCGAGTTCGACAAGATCGCGGAGGAGCTCAACAAGGTCCTCGCCAACCTCGAGGGGAGCACGCTGGTCAAGCGGCTCAAGGCCGCGTCTCGCGTGCAGTACCAGGTGGCGGGGCGGATCAGCGATGCCGTGGACGACTCGTTCGGCGTCGCGCCGCACCGAATGAAGTCGGGGCGCGTTCGTGTGCTCGACGAGCTTTCAACCCAGGAGGAGAAGGGAAGCCACGACGTTTCGCTGATCATGGACGACATGCAGTCGTACTTCGAGCGCAGGCGTTTCATGCAGTTCAAGACGGTGCTCGAAGAAATGAAAAAGCAGGACGTCATCGGCTCCTTGCGCCAGCTCGGCGATGACCTCAAGGAGCAGAACGGCGTCTCGATCGCGCAGTGTGAGTTCTGGTCCGACACCCTCGACCGCTGGGCCGAGGACCTCGTCGATCCGGCGAACTCGGGCCAGTGCCCGGGGGGGAAGTCGCGGAGCAGCCTGCCCCCCTCGATCGTGCTGGAGGCGCTCCAGATCCTCGAGGCGGAAGTCAACCTGCGCGAGGAGACCCGCGTCGTACAGCAAGCGCGTGCCGCGCTCGCGTCGAGCGAATATGGGCGAGAAGCGGGCAAGCTGTCGACGACCCAGGAGGGGCTACGCCAGCGCGTCGAGAAACTCACCCAGCGCATCCGCGAATTGCCCGACGGCGAGAAGGAGTTTGGCAAGGAGATCGCGTTGCTGGAACAGGTCACCGCCGTCATGGCCGACGCGAAGCAGATTCTGGCCCGCCCGGAGACCGGTCCGCCGGCGATCGCCGCGGAGACGGAAGCGATCGAGCTGCTGCTCCAGTCGAAGCGCATCAACCCGAGCGGAGGTGGCGGCGGTGGTTCCTCGCCGGGCGGCGGCGGCACCGGTTCCACGAACGACTCAGCGCTCGCACTCGTGGGGGGCGGCGTGAACGACAAGGAAGTGCGCGAAGACCGAGGCATTTCCCAAGCGACCGGAGAGTCGGGCCCGACCCTGCCCGAAGAATTCCGCGCGGGGCTCGACGAGTACTTCAACCGGCTCGAGCGCCGGCCGTCAGCGCGTTGAGATTCGGCCAACCGGCAATCCGAAGTGAGGGTGAGCCAAGTATGTTCCGTCCCGTTCAACCCCTGCGGGCGATCGCCGTTTCGTGCGTGCTCTCAGCGCTCGCAACGGCCCGCGCGCAGGATCGAGACCCTGGGCCTGCCCGGAAGCCGGCTCATCGGCCGGGCAGGCTGCCGGTGCTCGATGCGGAACCTCTCCGAAATCAGCTCGTGGCGCCGGCCCCGGTCGCCGTCGGGCTGCACGTCACTCCGGGTCGCGACGAATTCGTCGCGGCGATGGCGCCCCATTGGACGCGGAAATTTCGGCCGTCGCTTCGGCTCGAGTACCAGTTCGCGCGGCGGCTTTTCGCCTTGAACCCCGCACAGCGGCGCGACCTCGCCCTCGCTGGGGAGCGGGCGCTCGTCACCGTCGCACGGGAATACGCAGCCACCCAGCTCAAACGGCGCGGGGCGCGCGGGCCGGGAGAATACCCTTATCCGCAGCCGCGCAGAGCCATCCAGGATGCCCTGGCGCAGGCGCTGAGCCAATGGCTCTCTTCTGAGGATTCGGCACGGTATCGAGACGAGCTGGGCGCGCGCGAGGAGTACCTCAAACGGACGGCCGCCCGCAACATGATCGCTCAGCTCGAGGCAGACCTGAAACTCTCCGCTGGCCAGTGCGCCCAGGTCGACGTTGCCTTGCTCAGCCATTGGGACGATCGATGGTGCGACTCCCCGGAACCACTGCAGCACCTGGATCAACAATTCCCGCAGCTTCCCGATGATTTGGTCGTCCCCTACTTGAGCGAGGCACAGGTCTTCTTCTGGCGCGAGGAATACCGAAACCGCCGGTTCATCCATGTCGAGATCATGGAGGACCGAGAACCGGAGGACGCCGAGGAAGACGACGACCTCGCCGCAGCGAGGCGTGCCGTCGCCGAATAACCGCCATGCCGCCCCCGCCGGCGGCCAGGTCGATCAGGTCACAGAAGTCGCCCGGAGGGCACGGTCGTGATGCGAATCTCCACTCCCTTGGCAATCTGTAGCGCGGCCTGCGCGGTCGTCGCGTCCACGGTCGTCAGCGCACAGGTGACGAAGACCGAAGTCCGGACAAAAACCACCACAGAGGAGCCCAACCCGAAACGACCTGCGGCCGTCCGAGAGGCAGTGAAAACGGAGGCGGTTCTCCGGCAACAGATGGTGCCGGCGATTGGCTTGCGTCAAGGCGCGATGAACAAGGCCGCGCTGGCCCAGCAAGTCACCCAGCAGCTCCGACCGTTCCTGCGTGTGGAATATCACTTCATTCGCAAAGTGTGCGAACCCTCGCCCGAACAGCGCGGGCAAATCGCCCGCGCCGGCGAGCGGGCCCTCCGGGAGACGGCGGCTCAATACCCTAACGGCAACCTCAACGCCGCCCAGGTTATCGTGATGGGCCGAAACGGCATGGCGACCCAGAGCTTCAATGATCCGATCAAGCCCATACGGGACGGCCTCGCCAAGGCCGTGGAGCAGTTCCTGACTCCGGAACAAGCCGCACGCTACAAGGACGAGGTGAAGCGCAAGAACGAGCACTGGAAACAAGTTGCCGTTCGAACGATCGTCACGCGTCTCGACCAGGACCTGCTGCTGACTGCAGATCAGCGCGCCGCCATCGGTGATTCGCTACGGGACCACTGGAACGAGACCTGGGCGTCGTCCGTCACGGCGCTTGTGAATATCGAGCACTACTTTCCGCCGATTCCCGACGAGCACATCATGCCCTCGCTGGATGCAGCGCAGAAGGACATCTGGCAAGCGTTGCAGGTGAACCGCAGGCTCGTGCGCTTCGGCATCGGCGCCAACCGCCTGGACGACGGGCCCGAGGACCAGGAGCTCACCGAAGCCCGTCAGGCCGAGGACAAGGCCGGGTCAAAGGAATAGGCTGCAACGTGATCCGCACGAATCATTCCCTCTTGCGAAATCGGTCAGCGCCATGAATCGCACGTGGAATCGTCTGCTTGCTTCTCTGTTCGCAGCCGTCCTCGCCACCAGTGCCACAGCGCGCGGACAGGCCGTGGACGACGAGGACGAACCCGATCAACCCGTCCAGCAGTTGAATGGCTTTGTTCTCAACGACGCAACCTTCGGACAATTGGCCTTCGGCGTCCAGGACTTGGGCAGCGTCCGAGCGCGAATGGACTCCTATTTGACGCTCAAGGTCGAGGATGTCGACCGGGCCTGCGCACTGACGGCGGGCCAGAAACAGAAACTGAAGTTGGCCGGGCGCGGCGACATCAAGCGGACGTGGGACCGAGTCGAAGAGAAGAAGCGAAAGTACGTCAATATGACACACGACCAAAACAAGCTCAATGAGATCGCGCAAGACCTTCAGTCACTGCGCGTCGTCCTGAACGGAGATCCGTTTGTCGACGGGACGTTCTTTTCCAAAGCGCTCAAGTCCACGCTCACCGACGAGCAGATCGCCCGCTACGACAAATCGGTGATGGACAAGAAGGCTTACCGGTACCGCGCCAAGGTCGACCTCGTAGTCGCCACGCTGGACCAGACCGCGGGATTCACCGCGAAGCAGCGCGAGCAACTCCTGGACCTGATCCTCCATGAAACGAAGCCTCCTAAGCAGTTCGGCCCGTACGACTACCAGGTGGTGATGATCCAGTTGTCCAAGATCGCTGAAGACAAGCTCAAACCGATTTTCGACGACATCCAGTGGGCCATGCTGCGCCGGCGGTTCGATCAAAGCAGGGCGATGGAAGCGATTCTCATCAAGAATAACGTGCTGCCCGGACCCGAGGATGCCGCCGTGCTGCCGGCGCAGCCGGCCCCACGCGCGGATCCACCAGCCGTGCGCAGGACGTTTGATGGGAAGTGACGTGATGAAACACTCGCTACAGGCGCCCACGCCACACGTGCGCCGCCCGATTGAGGTCTGAGAGGATCGACATGAACCCCAGCAACTGGATCTGGATCCGAAAGGATCGCTCAGTGACTCTCGGTCGCCTCGTCGCGACGTGTGTCGTGGTTCTGCTGGCCGTTGCGGGAAGGGCAACCGCTCAGCTCCCGGTGGAGCGCCACGGCGACATCGTCCCGCGCGATGTCCGCGAAATGTACGATCGTGGCTTGCAGTACCTCGCCACGACTCAGACCACGAACGGCGATTGGACCGACGGCCAGCAGGGGCCAGGCTGCACCGGACTGGCGCTCATGGTCTTCCTGGCGTCCGGGGAGGATCCCAACTACGGCCTTTACAGCAACCAGGTGCGGCGGGCGATCCGAAGCATCATCTCGGCCCAGAGCGCCGAGACGGGGATACTCGGGACGAGCATGTACCACCACGGCTTCGCCACCCTTGCCCTGGCCGAAGCCTACGGCGCCGTGGATGAACGGAACCTTTGGCCCGACAACAAAGGTCCGCGCACCATCGGGCAGGCCCTGGAACTTGCGGCGAGGGCCGCGGTCACTTCCCAAAAGAAGAACCCGAACAGCGCCTGGCGCTACTCCCCCGACGCGAGCGATGCCGACACCTCCGTCAGCGGCTCGGTTCTGGTCGGCCTGCTCGCAGCCCGCAACGCGGGGATCGAGATCCCCGACGAGGCCATCGACAAGGCGATCGGCTATTACCGTTCGATGACCTCCAGCAATGGCTCCGTCGCCTATTCCGGTGGCATGGGAGGCTTCGGCGAGTCGGCCGCCCGCTCCTCGATCGCGACCCTCGTCTATGCCCTCGCCCGGCGCAAGGACCTGAAGGAGTACAAGGCCGCGCTCGGCCATATCTCCGAACAGCTCGAGCAGCCGACGAATGCCTACCCCGAATACACGCGCTATTACCAGGCCCAGGCGCTCTTCCAGGGGGACGTGGCGGCGTGGGAGAAGTGGAACAAACTGCTCGTCCGCCAGCTCAAGCAAGCCCAGCGCCCCGACGGGAGCATCCCGGGTCAGTTCGGCGCGTCGCTCGGCACCTCGATGTCACTGCTCGCCCTGGCACTCAACTACCGGTTCCTCCCCATCTACGAACGATAACGCGGAGGCTTTATGCGTCTCAGACCTCCCACATTCCGGACGCGACTTCCGCTCGCACTCGGACTGGCCGCGGTTGGCTGCCTGGCGCTCGCGGTCAGCGCCGATGAGGCGGCACCTCGCCCGCAATCGGCCGCGATGTTGCACCTGACCAACGGCGGCTTCGTCGCCGGCGCGCTTCTCGAATCCGGCCGGCCGGGGCACATCCGCTGGCAGCCGACCGGCTTCACGGCACCCCTCGACTTTTTCGCCAGCCACGTCAACGCCATCCACATCCCCTCCCCCACCGACCCGCCCAAGGCTCAGGGAGACACCTGTCTCGAGCTCGCCGGCGGCGATGTGCTCTCCGGGACGCTCCTCCACCTGAACGATCGCGAGGCGACTCTCGACGTCGCGGGACTGGGCGCGGTTGTTATCAGCCGCACCCACGTGCGGACGTTGACCCGACTGAGCGACGCCGGGGGAGTCGTATTCGTCGGGCCGTCCGGTCTGTCCGGCTGGCGCGCCCCGCAGCCGGACAATGGCTGGAGCGAGGAGTCGGGGCAGTTGACGTCCCGTTCCGACGGCGCTGTGCTCCGCAGCCGGTTCAACCTGCCGGCCCGCGCCATCGTCGAGTTCGAGCTGTCGTGGAAGCGAAAGCCCGACTTCGTCCTCGCGCTCGGAGTCGATGACACACCGGCCTCACTCGAGCAGGCGTTCCGCTTCGAAATCTATGAAAACGACTTCGTCGTCCGTTGCGTGACGGAACACGAAGCGGACTTCGCGTCGCTGGGCACCGTCGCCTCGGGCGATGGCCGCGGCAAATTTCGGGTCTATCTCGACCAGGCGCGAGGACGGGTCGTGGTCCGGTCGTCGAGCGGCAAAACATTGGCCGATATGATGCTCAAAGAGAAGTCGGGCCAGGCGCTTCCCGGCCTGGCACTGATCAACAACCGGGGCGAGTCGCAACTGCGTTTGGAACGCCTGAAGGTCCTGCGCTGGACCAGCGACCTGCCGCACGACAGCGAACCGGGCCTGACGCGCGTCGTGCGCACCGACGGCACCGCGACCACCGGCGAGCTCGTCCGGCTCGACGACGCGACGCACGAGTTCGTGGTGCGCGATCACGATGCAGAAACGCGGATTCCCGCGCAGCAGCTCGCCAGCGCAACCCTGTCCGCGCCACAGGAAGACGCTCCGCGGGACTTCTGCGTCGTGGGGCAGGACGGGACGCGCCTCAGTGGCGAGCTGCTCGGCGTCGGGAAGAACGAGCTCTCCCTGGCCGTCCCGGGCATCACGGGCCCGTTGCGATTTCCGCTCACCGCGCTGAGGTCGCTCCTCGTGTTGCGCCACGTCCCAAACGCTGTCGAGGACAAGGACGGCAAGAAGGGGACCCTCGTGTTCGACGGCGCGCGGCTGCCGGGGCTCTTGACCAACGGTGTGGCGGCTG
This sequence comes from Isosphaeraceae bacterium, assembly GCA_031291845.1. Lineage (GTDB taxonomy): Bacteria > Planctomycetota > Planctomycetia > Isosphaerales > Isosphaeraceae > DAIDJG01. Next base: position 33,548 of record JARLIH010000368.1, read on the forward strand.
GGATGTCCAGTTGTCTCACGTGGCAGCCCGATGGAAGCGAGATCGCCAGTCCGCTGCGCACGGGAATTTCCGGGCGCATTGTTTACCGGGTGCGGGCTGAGCCCGCCAAGCGGCCCGTGCCGCAGGCGCCTGGGAATCAGGTCATGATCCTGAGGATGGAAACCAGGGCGCGGCCGCTGGTTCGTGCGCCCGAGCCAAGCCTGCCGTTGTCGCTGCACCTGCTCACTGGTGACGTCATCCCGGGGGAAGTCACCAAGATCGACGAGAAGGGCGTCTGGTTCCAAAGCGCGATCACCCAGGGGAAGTTCGTCCCCCATGAGAAGATCAAGGCCGTCGAGCTCGCGCGGTTGGATGTTCCTCCCATCCGCGTGACCAAGAGCAAGCGGGAGCGTTTGCTGACGCTGCCTCGTATGCAAAAGGAAAGCCCGCCCACGCACATGGTCCAGTCGCGCAACGGCGACTACCTGCGCGGTCGCGTGCTGAAACTCGACGACGGCACGCTCCAGGTTGAGGTCCACCTCGAAACAAAAGACATCCCGCGCAACCGTGTCGCGCGGATCATCTGGTTGCATGCCCAGGAGGGGTCCCCGGACAAGGACACCCCCCCGAAGCCGGCCGCCGAATCCGACGCCCGAGGAACTCGCGTGCAGGCGGTGCGCAACGACGGCATTCGGCTCACGTACCAGGCGGTGCGCTTTGCCGACGGTTCGCTTTCGGGCACGAGCGACGTGCTGGGTCCCTGCGACGTCCCGCTGAAAGACGTCGACGAACTCTTGCTCGGCAGCGCGATCGAACGCGAGGCCTCCCAACTGGACTATCAGCGCTGGAAGCTCCAGGACGCGCCGGAGCCGAAATACGTTCAGGCCGACAGCAACGGCTCCGCAGGTACCGAGTCGGATCTCGTCGGCAAGCCCGCCCCGGACTTCACCCTCGACCTCCTCGATGGGAAGGCGTTCCACCTGGCCGACGGCAAGGGGAAGGTGATCGTCCTCGACTTCTGGGCGACCTGGTGCGGCCCCTGTCTCCAAGCCATGCCGCAGGTCGAGCGTGCGGCCAAGGAGTTCCCCGAAAAGGACGTCCAACTGATCGCCGTGAACCTCGAGGAAGCGCCGAAGAAGATCCAGGCGATGCTCGAACGACAGAAGCTCGCCGTTACAGTCGCACTCGACCGCGACGGCGTGGTCGCCCGAAAGTACAAGGCGAACGCGATCCCCCAGACGGTCGTCATCGACCGTGAAGGAAACATCGCCCGCCTGTTCGTCGGCAGCAGCCCCCACCTCGGGGACCAGCTCCGCGACGCGATTCAGAATGCAGTGGCGGGAGGCGCATCGAAAGAGAAAAAATAATGATTTTATAATAAATTGATACCACTTTAAAACCCATGCCGACCGGCCGCGGCTCGCCTTCACGGCTGCCCAGAATCGGCCGGAGACGGGAGTTCCCAGCCCCGTAGGAGCGGCAAGCCGTCAACCCGAGGCGTGAGCTCCTGGCTAACAACTCACCGCCTCTCCAGGGCTGGCAGAGAAGACCTCGCACCGCCACTCACGCCAGGATGCCGCGGACGACCTCTCCATGCACGTCGGTGAGCCGGAAGTCGCGGCCCGCGTAGCGGAACGTGAGCTTCTCGTGATCGAAGCCGAGCAGGTGCAGGATCGTCGCTTGCAGGTCGTGGATGTGCACGGGGTTCTCGGCGACGTGGAAACCGAGCTCGTCGGTCGCGCCGTAGGAGATTCCGGGCTTGATGCCGCCTCCGGCCATCCACATCGTGAACGCCTGCGGGTGGTGGTCGCGACCGAGGCTGCGGCCGAGCGCTGCGTTGGTTTCGACCATCGGGGTGCGGCCGAACTCGCCCCCCCAGATGACGAGGGTGTCGTCCAGCAACCCTCGTTGCTTGAGGTCGGTCACGAGCGCGGCGGCCGCGCGGTCGGTCGTGCCGCAATTGTTCTTGAGGTTGCCCGCCACATCCGAGTGCGCGTCCCAGCCTTCGTGGTAAATATTCACGAAGCGGACGCCGCGCTCGATCATGCGCCGGGCAAGGAGGCAAGCGCGGGCGAACGACGGCTTGTCCAGATCAGCGCCGTAGAGTCGCAAGGTTTCGGGCGTTTCTCGTTTCAGGTCCATCAACTCGGGGGCGGAGGTCTGAAGGCGGAAGGCCATCTCGTAGGACGCGATCCGCGTGGCGATCTCCGGGTCGCCCGCGTCCGCGAGCCGCCGCCGGTTGAGCGTGCCGATCAGGTCGAGCGAATCGCGCTGCAGCCGAGCGTCGACACCGGGGGGGCTCGAGACGTCGAGGATCGGGTCCCCCTGGTTGCGGAGGCGGACGCCGTTATAGACGGTGGGCAGGAAACCGCTGGACCAGTTGGCCGAGCCGCCGCTGATGCCGCCGCCCGTGGACATCACGACGAACGCCGGCAGCTCCTGGGTCTCCGCCCCCAACCCATAGAGCACCCACGCGCCCAGGGACGGGCGGCCGGGTTGCGCGAAGCCCGTGTTCAGAAAGATCTGCGCGGGGGCGTGGTTGAACTGGTCGGTATGGACCGACTTGATAAGGCAAATGTCGTCGACCACTCCGGCGAGGTGCGGGAGCATTTCCGACAACTCCGCGCCACTACCGCCGTATTTCGCGAACTTGAAGCGCGGACCGAGTACCGCGGCGTCGGAGCGGATGAACGCATAGCGCTGACCGCGAATGACCGACGGGGGGAGCGGCTTCCCCTCGTGCTTCGCCAGCATCGGCTTGTAGTCGAACAGGTCGAGCTGGCTCGGCGCGCCGGCCATGAACAGGTGGATCACGCGCTTCGCCTTGGGCGCGAAGTGCGGCTGCCTGAGTGCGAGCGGATCGTGAGCCGTCGCCGAGGCGGCCTGCCGCGTCAGCGCGTCGCCCAGCAAGGAAGCGAGCGCGATCTTGCCGACGCCGACGCCGCATTCACGAAAAAAGTGGCGCCGGGCTACGGCGAGGGGCTCCGGTTGGGGGCCGTTCGGAAGCATGGGTTACCCTCTCGTGATCGTCTCGTCGAGGTTCAATATGGCGCGCGCGAGCACGGTCCAGGCGGCACGATCCATGACGTCCCCCTCGCCCGCCCCGGCGACGGCCTGGGCGTCCAGTTCGTGCCGGACGAACCGCGCTTTCTGCGACTCGAAGTAACGCACCAGCGCGGCGCGCTCCTCGGCCGAGGGCGGACGCGACAGGCAGCGCCGGAACAGATGGTCAATCCGTTCCTCGACCGTTCCGGACTGCGCGCCGAGCAATCGGCCGAACGCCTGCGCGGCTTCCGTAAAGACCGGGTCGTTCAGAAGCGTCAACGCCTGGAGCGGCGTGTTCGACACGTCCCTGCGCGCGACGCAGACTTCACCGCTGGGACCGTCGAACGTGGTGAACATCGCATAGGGCGCGGTGCGCTTGCTGAAGGTGTAGAGCCCGCGCCGGTAGCGGTCGCCGCCCGGGCTCAACTTCCATTCGAGCCCCCCGTAGGTCCCATCGGTCGTCACGCCCGCGGGCTGAGGCGGGTACACGCTCGGCCCCCCCACCTTCTCGAAAAGTAACCCGCTGGCGCGCAGCGCCTGGTCGCGGATCGTCTCCGCCTCGAGCCGCACGCGCGGGGCGCGGGCGAGCAGCCGGTTCTCGGCATCGCGCGCGAGCAGTTCCGGCGTCACCCGCGACGACTGCTGGTACGTCGCGCTCGTGACGATCAGCCGGTGTATCGCCTTGAGTGACCATCGTTGATTCACCAGCTCGACCGCGAGCCAGTCGAGCAGCTCCGGATGGCTGGGCGCTTCGCCCTGGTATCCAAAGTCTTGCGGTGTCGCGACGATCCCGCGCCCGAAAAACACCGCCCACTGGCGGTTCATTGTCACGCGGGCGACAAGCGGGTTCGTGGGCGAAACGAGCCAGCGGGCGAACTCAAGGCGGCCGCGCCGGGCGCCGTCGGGAAGACGGGGCAACATCGACAGCACATCCGGCTCGACGCGCTCCGTCGGCTGGAGGTACTCGCCCCGGTTGTGGCGGAACGTCGGCCTGGGGTTCGCCGGCGGGCGTTCGCTCATGACCAGGGTGGTCGGGTCCGCGGGCATCTGCTTTCGCACGGCGTCGATCGCCTCGCGGGCCTTCGCGAGCTCGGGCACGGCAAGCAGGAATTGTTTGAACAGCCGCGCGTGGTCCTCGGCCGAGCGCTCGGCGCTGGGCACAAGGAAGAGCGCTTCGACGTCGCCCGGCATATCGCGGGCGATGGCCGGTCGCGGGTCGGTCGTCACCGCGATGCGAAACCGCCCGAGCCCCGCAGCATAGTAGCGTTCGAACAGCAGCCGCAGACTTAGTTCGCGAGTCTCGCCCAGCGGCGCGGCGAGCGTGAATACGGCGGTGTGTGCACGGCCCTGGCCGCCGTCGATCGACCAGCCGCTCTGCGGGTCGCCGTCGATCGCGGCCTTCGCGTCGTTCTTGCCGTTCGCCACGCTCGCGGTTGCATTGGAGAATGGAACGGCCTTTCCACCGGCGGTCAGGCGGACCTCGCTGAGGAAGAAGTCGCCGAACGGGCCTTCGTAGTAGATCCGCCCGGGACCATGGCGGGGAAGACGATCGTCGGGCAAGACTTCCAGCCGGATCGCGGTTACTCCACGGAGGTCCTCGCGGAAGGTCAAGTCGTAGGTGTCGCTCTTGCTCTGGTCGCCGCTGGCGAAGACGGACCCGTCCGCTTCGACGGTGAGCAGGGGCAGGCTGGCACGAGCGTCGACCGGCTTGATGCTGCGCCAGCGCACCGTCCGCGCCGACTCCTGCTCGAGCCACTCCTGGAACTTCCGGTCGAGACGCTCGCGGCGGCGAACGTCCGCGGACCGCGGGTCCTTCGGGTCCGAGTCAACCGGGAACTGGGCCGGCAGGTTCGCGACCATCGTCTCGATCTGGGCCTCGAGCGCGCGACGCTGCTGATCGATCGACGGGGTCGGGACCGAGAGCTCGGGTTCGTCCGCGTTATTCAGAAACGCCATGAGCTGGTAGTATTCGCGCTGAGAGATCGGGTCGTACTTGTGCGTGTGACACTGGGCGCATCCAATCGTCAGGCCAAGCCAGACGGTGCCGGTCGTCGCGACGCGGTCGGTCATCGCATGAAAGCGGTACTCCAACGGGTCGATTCCGCCCTCCTCGTTAAGCATCGTATTGCGGTGGAACCCCGTGGCGATGCGCTGATCGAACGAGGCGCCGGGAAGCATGTCGCCGGCGATCTGCTCGATCGTGAAGCGGTCGAACGGCATATCGGCGTTCAGCGCCCGGATGACCCAATCGCGGTACGGCCAGACCGAGCGAGGGCGGTCCTTCTCATAACCGTTCGTATCGGCGTAGCGCGCCAGATCGAGCCACTTGCGGGCCCAGCGTTCCCCGTAGCGCGGGGAGGCCAAAAGTCGGTCCACCAGCCGCTCAAACGCATCGGGCGCGGAATCGGCGAGAAAAGCGTCCACTTCCGCCGGCGTGGGCGGCAGGCCCACGAGGTCGAGCGTCACTCGCCGAATGAGCGTTGCGCGGTCCGCTTGCGGCGCCGGCCGCAATTCGGCCGCTTCCAGGCGCGACAAAATGAACGAATCGACCGCGTTCCGCGGCCATGAGTGCTGGCGGACCCTGGGGAGCGGCGCCTGCCGGGGTGACACGAACGCCCAGTGCGCCCGGTATTCGGCCCCTTCAGTGACCCACCGCTTGAGAACCCGCCGCTCCTCGTCGTTGAGCTGGTCTTTCGTGTTCGGGGGCGGCATCCGCTCACTTTCGTCCTCCGCGAAGATTCGAGCGACCAGCTCGCTCTCGTCGGCCTTACCGGGGACCACGGCGGCGGTGCCCGAGTCCGCCGGCTGCGTGGCCGCTTCGCGCGTGTCGAGGCGAAGCTTGCCCTTGCGCGCCTTGTCGTCAGGGCCATGGCACTTGAAGCAGTGCCTTGCCAGGATCGGCCGGACCTGCGCCGTGAAGAGGTTGCCGTCGTCGCCTCGGAGGGCGCCCCCGTGGAGAACCGCGACAAATGCCGCGCAAGCGACCGTAAGCCGACGATTCGTCCGTGTTTCCATGCGCATCGACGTCACCTCGTCGGAAGGATTCGGGACCAGGACGGACGGTGGGTGGGGATCGGCCGGCTGCTAGGAGTGTAGGGATACCATTAAACCATAGCGGCCACTCACGCGATCGGCAACGCCTTGCACGACCCGGGACTTTTTCGCTTCCGCCTTCTCGATCAGCGTCCAGGCAAGTGACCGTCGCCTCGTTAACGAGTGCCGCTACCACAAGTCCGGCGGCGGGGTCGCATCTGGGATCGCACGCCCAGAGTCTTCGATGGGCGTCGCGCACGTCCCCGGCGGGTCGGCCACGCCCGTCACAAACTCCGGCCTTGCGGCGCAACATGCCGACCGTTCTCGCTCCGCGACTGCACAATCGTCCTGTGTCGGCGAGACCAAGACTTGATAAGATTGGGGACCACTCCTATGATACCGGAGAGTTCGGTTTCAGACTGTGTGTTGGGGACGAACTCTCACCGTTCTTCGCGAGCCGCCGCGCCACCTATGCGTCTCTCGAAAACTGCCGTGCGATCACTGGTGCTGATGCTCGCCCTGCGAGCCGTTTTTGCCCCGGTTACGGTGCGCGCGACCAAGACGGGCCATCTCTATCGTGCCCGGGTCGTCGTGAGTTTGCGCACCTGCTGGCCGCCACAGCGGCTGGAGCGTTTCTCTTCGACGTCCAAGCTGCTAAAACTCTTCCAGGGCAAGGACAAAGATCAGACTTTCGATACGGGCCGGTGGCTAGCCGGTCATAGCTTCTGGTCGTCTCCCTCCTCCTCACTCGCCCCTCACGCGCCCGCGAACCTTCGCGCGTTTTGCCTGGATCGCTCCGCGGCGTCATTGCGCTGCTGAACCAGGAGTATTGCGCTTTCCGATGGCCGGCTTAGCGCTCTGCGCCGTGTCGCACGCTGCAATTTCGTAGCGGCGTTATGTGCTGGGCCAAGTGCCGCTCGAGCCGTAAAGCGGCTGCGTGTCAGTCGGTTTGAGGGTCCCGGTCCGTGGATCAGTCCCGTGACTCTGGGGGGGGTTGCATGGCCGATCACGGACCGGGACCCCCAAATCGACACCGCATGCCGATTGCAGGGGTTCCATCAGGTGGTTCCTGAGTGACGCAGTCTTTGTCCGACGTCGAGTCAAACGCCATCCGACTCGTAGAGCAGCCACGTGTCAGTCGGTTTGAGGGTCCCGGTCCGTGGATCAGTCCCGTGACTCTGGGGGGGGTTGCATGGCCGATTGCGGGCCGGGACCCCCAAACCGACAGCGTATGCCGGTCTGGCGGCCGCCCGGACAACGCTTCTCACTGCCGGAGAGTGGGGGGCCGGGCGGGGGGTTGTGGCCCGCGGGGTGGGGGGGGGGGGGGGGGGGCCGCCCCCCCCCGCCCCCCCCCCCCGCGGCGCGTACCCGGGGCCGACGGGGGTCCAGGGGCATTGCCATCGTCGCGCGAAGGCGCGCGCCGGATCTGGTGGA
>JARLIH010000369.1 GCA_031291845.1 Isosphaeraceae bacterium
CAGCAAGCGGCGGCGGGCGGGGTCGAGGGTCGTCTCGAAGAGGAGTTGCGCGGGCATTTCACCCAGGCCCTTGAAGCGCGTGATATTTGGCTTCGCGTTCTTCGGCAGCTTGGACAGGATGCGGTCGCGCGAGGCATCGTCAGCCGCCCAGTGCGTCTCCTTGCCCCAGACGACCTTGTAGAGCGGCGGGCAGGCGAGGAAGATCCGCCCCTCCTCGAACAAGGCGGGGACGTGGCGGTAAAAGAACGTCAGGAGCAACGTCGCGATGTGGTGGCCGTCGCTATCGGCATCAGTCAGGAGGATGACCTTCCCGTAGCGCAGGCGGCCGGAATCGAACTGGTCGTCCATGCCGCAGCCCAGGGCGCTGATGATGTCGGTCAGCTCCTTGTTATCGAGCACTTTTGCCTTGCCCGCCTGCTCGGCATTCAGGACCTTCCCTTTGAGCGGCAGGATCGCCTGGACGTCCCGGTCGCGCCCCTGCTTGGCGGAACCCCCTGCACTATCGCCCTCGACGATGAACAGTTCCGACTCGTCGGGATTGTTGCTGTCGCAGTCGTGAAGCTTCCCGGGCAGGTTGAGCCGGCCGCTGATCGCTGTCTTCCTGCGCACCTGTGACGCCGCCGCGCGGCTCGCTTCCCTCGCCCTGGCCGCCTGGATCACCCGCGCCGCGATCGCGTCGCCGACGCTCTTATTCTTGAGCAGGAAGTTCTCAAGGCTCGGCCGGACCATCGACTCGACCAGGGCCTTCACCTCCGGGTTGTTCAATCGCCCCTTGGTCTGCCCCTGGAACTGCGGCTCGTGGACGCAGACGGAGAGGACCGCGGTCAAACCTTCGCGGATGTCTTCTCCCTTGATCTCCATCCCCTTCTTCACCAGGTCATGCGCGGACATGAAGCGGAGCACGGCCGCTTTCACCGCGTCGCGCATTCCTTGCTCGTGCGTGCCCCCGTCGCGCGTCGGGATCGTGTTGACGAACGACCGGATGTCCTCGTCCGTCGCCTCCGTCCAGGAGAGCGCGAGGTGGCAGCGTAGCCCGTCGTCGAGGTCCTCGCGTTCGAGCACGAACGGCAACGGCGCCACGCGCGTGTCCTGCCGCCCCTGGTTGAGCGCGTCGAGGAAGTCGGCGACGCCGCCGTCGTGCCGGAACTCGACGCTCGTTTTGGCCTTCTGATCGTTGAACTGGATCACAAGCCCCTTGTTGAGGTACGTTTTGACCTCAAGGCGCTCCGCGATCAGCGCGGGATCGTAGGTGGCGTCGTGAAAAATCTCGGGATCGGGGGTAAACGTGACGGTCGTCCCGCTTCCCCGGGGGGCCGGCTCGCCCGGTTCGACGGACCCGAGCGGTTTGCCGCGCCGGTACTTCTGCGTGTACGTCATCCCGTCGCGCCGGACCTGGGCGACCAGCGACTTGCTCAGCGCATTGACGACGCTCGCGCCGACGCCGTGCAAGCCGCCGGCGACCTTGTACGCATCGTTGTCGAACTTGCCCCCCGCGTGCAGCGTTGTGAAGATGACCTCGAGCGCGCTCTTGCCGGTTTTCGGATGGATGTCGACCGGGATGCCGCGGCCGTTGTCCGAAACGGAAATCGTTTTGCCGTCGCTCTCCAGGTTCACGATGATCCGCGACGCGTGGCCGTTCATAACCTCGTCGACCGCATTGTCGACGATTTCCCAGAGCAGGTGATGCAGGCCCGCCTTGTCGACGCCGCCGATGTACATGCCCGGACGGCGGCGGACGGCTTCGAGCCCTTCGAGGACTGTGATCGAATCGGCGTTGTACGTTCCTGTCGCCATTTTTCTGTGTCCTGGTCGATCTTGTTCAACCGCCGCTCACTTGCCACGCGGGATGCGCACGTCCAACTCACGGCACAACGAACGAACGACGACCGCTTATATGAAAAAATTTGGGTATAGTACTAAGCTCGTTCCTCGAAGTGACGAGGTCATTCGCCGATGGTCTCGACCGGCGGTACCGGCTGCGCCTCGTCGTGGATGACGGCGTCGAGCGAGCCGCGCTGGAGGATGCCGTAGCCACGTCCTCCGCGCCCGGTGACCGGGTACTTCGTGGCCCGGATGATCTGGGTCGAGCCGCGGTTGGTCCGGACAGTGAGCCCTTCGCGCATCTTATTGGCCAGCGCAAAGCCGATGACGCGGTCTTTGGCATCGAGCTTGATCGCCGTGACTCCCTTCGCCGCGCTGGCCACGACGTTGGCCTCCGTGACGGGGAAGATCAAGACGCGGGCCGAGCGCGTGGCCAGGCAGACGCTCTCGCTGCCGTCGGTCGCTTCGACGCCCACCGCGAGGTCCCCCGGCACGGCCGGGTCGAGCCGGACGACGACGCGTCCCTTGCGCGTCGAGACGGGGGCGAGAGTGGCCAAGGCGAAACGCAAGACCTTCCCCCCAGCGGTCAGGGCCACGCCGTACGGAGGGGGGGGAACGGCCGCGTGCGCGCCGTTGCCGTTCGTCGGCGCAAGCTCGGGGTTGAGTACACGCTGCACGAGTGCCGGCGGGGCCTGGGGCGCGTGCCCGGGGTCGGGCAGGCACCGTGGGTCGTGGCAGATGACGCCGACGATATGCTCGTTGTCCTCGAAGGCAAACTGCTTCTGGATCGGCTCGCCGTGCCCCGTCGTGAGCGGGATATCGTTGACCCGCATCGTGTACCCGATGCCGCGGTCGGTGAAAAACGTGATCGTCTGACGGGCGCGAGCGCGGTAGATCCAGCCGACGCGGTCGTCGTCGCGCACCCGGATGCTCGCGACGTCGGTAAAGGACTTCTGACGCTTCGTCCAGCCGTCGCGCGTGACGATGACCCACGCGTCCTCATCGACGATGTAGTCCTCTTCGCGGAACTCGACCGGTGCGCTCGGTCCCTCGATCCTGGTCCTGCGCGGTTCGCCATAGGCGCTCGCGATCTCCTTGATCTCGCCCCGGATGATCTTCCAGAGCGCAGCCTCGTCGTCGAGTAGCTGCTGGATCTCGGCCGCGCGGGCCCGCTTCTGCGCCAACTCGTCGCGGATGTCCTTGATCTCAAGCTTGCCCAAACGGTACAGCTTCGTTTCGAGCACCGCGTCGGCCTGGGCCTCGGAGAGCGAGAACCGCGCGATGAGCTTGGGCGCGGCGTCCGCCTTGCCGTCGCTTGCGCGGATGATCTTGATCGCTTCGTCGAGGTTGTTGAAGACGATCGCGAAGCCTTCGAGGATGTGGATGCGCTGGAGCAGGTTCTCGAGCTCGTGGCGCAGCCGTCGCGTGACCACTTGCAGCCGGAAGTCGAGGAAATGCTGCAGGATGCTCTTGAGGTCGAGCCGCGCCGGAACGGCCACCTCAGCCCCCTCCGCCGGCAGGAGGCAGGTCATATTGACGTTGAAGTTCGTCTGGAGGGGCGTGTTCTTGAAGAGGTACGCCAGCGCCGCGTCGGCGTTCGCGCCGGGACGAAGCTCCAGCGAGATGCGGACGTCTTCTGTGCTCAGGTCCTTGACGTTCGTGAGCTGCGGCACCTGCCCCTTGCCGATCAACTCGCCGATTCGCAGGACGAGCGCGTCCTTCTCGATACCGTAGGGAATCGAGGTGATGATGACCGTGTTCGGCTTCTCCGGGTCGTTCTCGTACGTCCCGCGCAGCTTGATCGACCCCTGGCCCGTCGTGTAGACGTCGCGGATCTCCTCGGGCCGGTTCAGGATCACCCCACCCGTCGGAAAGTCCGGCCCCTGGATGTGACGGCACAGCTTTTCGACCGGAAGCTCGCGATTATCCAGCAAGGCCACGAGCGCCTGGCACACTTCCTTCAGGTTGTGCGACGGGATATTGGTCGCCATCCCCACCGCGATCCCCGCCGTGCCGTTGACGAGCAGGTTCGGGAACTGGGCCGGCAGGACGATCGGTTCCTCGGTCGTCGAGGAATAGTTGGGGCGAAAGTCGACCGTCGCCTGCCGCAACTCGGACAGCAACTCCTGCGCGATGGGCGTGATCCGGCATTCCGTGTACCGCATCGCCGCGGGCGGGTCGCCGTCGACCGAGCCGAAGTTGCCGTAGCCGTCGATCAACGTATGCCGCAGGCTGAACGGCTGCGCCATGCGCACGAGGGCGTCGTAGATCGACTGGTCGCCGTGCGGATGGTAGCTCTTCATCACCTCGCCGACGACCGCCGCGCATTTGACGTAGCGGCCGTCCGCCGTGATGTGAAGATCGCTCCACATGGCGTACAGAATCCGCCGCTGGACGGGTTTGAGCCCGTCTCGCACGTCGGGCAAGGCGCGCGACGTGATGACGCTCAGCGCGTAATTGAGGTAGCGTGTGCGCGTCGCCTCGGCGAGCGAGACGTCCTCGATCACCGTTTTCGCCCGCGCGCCGTTCTTCTCGGGTCCGTCGCCCGTCCGGCGGGTCCGTTTCGCCATCGCTCCGTCTCAATCAATCAAGATAGGGGGCCGATCCGGCCTCACAAGAGAACGCATTGCTCGTGTCCCAACAATACCAATATCGTCGCGGCGCGTGCAATCGTATAGTATACAAAAATTCCGTATCGGCCGAATCAGGTCGTTGCCTCGGGCGGGAAAGCCTGCTATGGTCGCACTCCTCATTTCTGGATACCAGGCGCCGTAGGGCGGTTTTGCGCGATGTATCGTTGGACCTAGAGTCCGGGAGTTGCAGGCTCATGGCGAAATTTGTGGTCGAGTTCATCGGCACGTTCTTCCTGGTCTTCACGGTGGGGATGACCGTGATCGACCCTGGTGCCGGGCCCCTGGCGCCGGTGGCGATCGGATCGGCGCTGATGGTGATGATCTTTGCCGGCGGACACATTTCCGGCGCCCATTACAATCCCGCCGTCACCCTGGCGGTGACGCTACGGGGCCGTTGCTCGGTCAAGGACGCCGTCGTCTACTGGGTCGCCCAGATCGCGGCCGCAATCGTCGCGGCGGTCGCCGTGGGCTACCTGAAGGGGAATCCGGCCGTCACGCCGATCGAGCACAAGGTTCTGCCGTCGTTGCTCGTGGAGTTCCTCTTCACGTTCGCTCTCTGCTACGTGGTGCTCAACGTGGCGACGGCGAAGGGAACCGCAAACAACTCATTCTATGGGTTGGCGATCGGTTTCACGGTATTGACCGGCGCTTTCGCCGTCGGCGGGATCTCGGGCGGCGCCTTCAACCCGGCGGTCGCGGCCGGCATCACGATCCTGGGCAAGTCGGTGGTCTCCAAGATCTGGATCTATCTCGTCGCCGATTTCGCCGGCGGTGCGCTCGCGGCCCTCATCTTTCGGGGGCTCAACCCGGACGACAAGTGAGTCGCGCGAAACCCGGTCCGCGCGCGTGGCGGACCGACGCCTTCCTCCGGCGCGGGGGGCGGGATCTGGTCCCCGCTCCTCGTTTGTGCGTGTTCAACGTCTCGTACGGCCCAATTCGCGGTGCAGCGAAACCGCGTCGTTGTTGGGGGCGGGTTTCAAACCCGCCCAGACTCAGCCAACAACTTCTACCAGCCGCAAGAACGGTCGAATGTCTTGGGGAGAGGTAAAGGGCGGGTTTGAAACCCGCCCCTACAACGACGCGGCGCACCTCGAACACGATGCGCGAAACGCGCCCCCCAACCCGCCGCAAGACTGCCGGTTGGCCACGTCCGCGCGGCGAGGGACCGATCGGGTATCTAGCGCCCCACCGCCGCGTAGGCCGCCGCGAGCTCTCTCTGGAGGCAGGCGATGCTCGCGCGCGCCGTCGCTTCGGCACCGGGCGAATAGTCGAACACCTCGACCGAGACCCAGCGGTCGTACCCCGACGCGACCAGCGCCTTCAGGATCGGCCCGAAGTCGACGTCACCCATTCCCGGCCCGCGCAGGTTCACGTCCTGCGCGTGGAAGTGCCCGGCGTGCCGCGCGTGCCGGGCGATCAACTCGGGCACGCTCGCGCCCGTTTCACCGCTCTGGGCCTTCACGTCCATGTGCAGCTTGAAGCGCGGGTGACCGACGCGGGCGATCATTGCCTCGGCCTGGGCGCACGTGTTGAGGAAGTTCGTGTCGTTCGGCGCGAGGGGTTCGAGGCAAAGGTCGACTCCCAGCTCGCCGATCGCCGGCATCGCGCGGGCAAACACGTCGGCGGCGAGGTCACAGGCCTGCTCGTAACTCACGCCGGGCAACAGGTCCCGCTGTTTGGGAGAACCCAGGACCATCAGCGACCCCCCCAGGTCGCGCGTCGCCTCGGCGAGCGCCACGAGATAGTCGGCCGTTCGCTTCCGGACGGTGTCGTCCGGCGTCGTCAGATAAAAACCTTCCGTCTTCGCCAGCAGCCAGTGCAGGCCGATCGTCTCGAGGCCGGCGTCCTCGACCTGCGCGCGGAGCGTCCGACGTTCGCTCGGGCTCACGTCCGTGATGAGTGGCGCCAGTGTGAACGGGGCGATCTCCAGGCCGTCGTATCCGAGTGCCTTGACGGTCCGGCAGACATCGCCGAACGTCCAGCCTTCGAAGAGCTCGTTGCAGAGACCCAAGCGAATCATGATCGAATGCCTCTGGGAAGGAACACACGCGGATAACCCGCCCCGCTCAACTCTGGATGGCCGCTTGCAGCGTATTTCGGAGCAGCATCGCGACCGTCATGGGCCCAACCCCCCCCGGCACCGGCGTGATCGCCGCAGCGACCTGGGCCACGCTCGGGAAGTGCACGTCGCCGCAGAGCCTGCCGTCGGCTCGCTTGTGGATCCCGACGTCGATCACCGCGGCCCCTGGCTTGACCCAGTCGGCCGTCACCTGTTCGGGCCGGCCGATGGCTGCGATGAGGATGTCGGCCTGCCGGGCATAGGCGGCGGCGTCGCGCGTGCCGGTGTGGCACACGGTGACCGTCGCGTCGCCCCCCTCCCCGCGCTGCAATAGCAAGAGGGCCATCGGCTTGCCCACGATCTGCGAACGGCCCAACACGACCGCATGAGCGCCTCGCGTTTCGACGCCGCCGTGGATTAGCAGCTCGCGAATGCCCAGGGGAGTACAAGGGACGAAGCGGGGCGTGCCGCTCGCGAGCAGCCCGACATTTTCGGGGTGGAAGCCGTCCACGTCCTTGCGCGGACTGATCCGGCTCAAGACCGCGCGCTCGTCCAGGTGGGGCGGCAGAGGGAGCTGGACGAGGATGCCGTGGACCATCGGGTCGGCATTCAGGCGCTCGATGTCGTGGATCAGGGTAGACTGGCTGATGTCGGCGGGGAGTCGCAGGGTGCGCCCGACCATGCCCGCGGCGTTGCAGGCGTTTTGCTTGTTGCGGACATAGACCTGGCTGGCGGGGTTCTCGCCGACGAGGATCACGGTCAGTCCGGGAACGATTTCCCGCTCGCGCCGCAGGCTCGCGACCTCGGCGGCAGTGACCTCTCTGATCGTCTGAGCGAGTGCTTTGCCATCCAGGATGCGGGCGGGCACGGGCGAACTCCGTCGGGCGCTGGGGTGTCCAGCCGGTTATCATAGCGAGTCGTGGGTCAGCCGCCCACGCCCTGTCAGTACCTGCCAAGAGTTGGGGTCGAGGATGCCGCAATCGCCGAGTTTGGCCGTACCCGGGGCCACGATCTCGCGCCAGGTGCTCTGGCTCGCCGGACCCGTCGTGGTCGAGCAGGCATTGCTTTACCTCGTCTTGCTGTCGGACACGGTCCTGACCGGCCGCTATTTTTCGGAGGACCATCTCGCGGCCGTGACGGTTGCGACGTACCTGCTTTGGTTTCTCGGGAGCCTGCTGACCATCGTCTCCGTGGGCGGAACGGCCCTGGTGGCGCGTCTGGTCGGCTCGAACCAGCGCGAGCAGGCACGCAAGATCACCCAGCAATCGATCCTGCTCGCGCTGGGGTTTGGCCTCGCGGTCTTCGTGTTCGGCTGGACGTTCGCGCCCCAGGTTGTGCGGGGGCTCCGCCTCGAAGGGGCTCCGGCGGCCGCGGCCGCGCTGTTCTTGCGGATCGTGCTCCCTACCGCCCCCTTGCTCGCGTGTACGACGGTCGGAATCGCCTGCCTTCGAGGGGCGGGCGACACCCGGACGGGCATGTGGGTGATGGTTCTCGTCAACGCGATCAACGTCAGTGTGAGCTGGACGCTCGTGACGGGGTTCGGGCCCTTCCCGCGAGTCGGTTTCCGCGGCATCGCCTTCGGGACGGCATGCGCCGAGGGGATTGGCGGCCTCTGCGTACTCGTGGTGCTCGCGCTCGGCCGATCCGGTCTGGGACTGGAGTGGCGTGGTTTCACTCCGGTCTGGTCCGACATTCACCGCATCCTGCGAGTCAGCCTGCCCGCGGCCGGAGAGAGTCTCTCCAACAACCTGTGCCAGCTCTGGTTCCTTGGCCTGATCAATCGGCTCGGGGCGGTCGCCACCGCCGCGCACGGGGTCGCGATCCGTTGCGAGGCGATCGCGTTCCTGACGATCACGGCGTTCGCGGTGGCCGCCGGCACGCTGACGGGCCAGTACCTGGGCGCGGGTCGACCGGACCTCGCCGAGCGGGCCGCAAAGTCCGCGTGGGGGCTTGGCGTGGCGGTGCTTTGCGGCCTCGGCGCAGTGCTCTACACCCAGGCCGAACCGATGTTCCATCTGTTCCTGGGAGGCCGGCAGCCCCAGGTGGCCCTCCAGGGCGTCCCCGTGCTCCGTGTCGTGGCGTTCGCCATGCCCGCCCTGGCGACGATCAGCGTCGTCGGCGGCGCGCTTCGGGGCGCGGGCGACACCCGCTGGCCGTGGTTGACGGTGGTGTTCGGCTACCTCCTCGTCCGGATGCCGCTGACCTACTGGCTCACGACCCCCCAGTCCAGCCACGGTCCGGGCTGGGGACTCTACGGCGCATGGATCGCCATGTTCGCCGACCTGTCCGTCCGCGCCGTCTTGATGGCGGCCCGCTTCCTCCAGGGCGGTTGGCGCCGGGCGGAAGTTTGAAATCGGGCGCGCCGACTGGCCGCTGGCTGGGTCATGGGGTACGCTGCTTGAGGTGGGATTGGCCGCCTCTACCGTCCTCGTCCGAGTTCCTCAGAGGGTCGGGCAATGAGCAGACGTCGAACTGCGGCATTGCTTTCCAGCCTGCTCGTGCTGGGCCTCTCACTTCCGGGCGCGGCCGAGGAAAAACCTGCCGCGTCTTCGACCGTAAAGGCGCCGGCCGCGCCGAAGAACGCGAAACCGAAGGACGCGGAACCGCGCGTCATCCCCACGGAGCAGGAGCGGTCCTCGAGATTCCTCCGGCCTCCCGGCACGGACCGTTACGACCCGAGCGGGATCGACTGGGAAAGCGTCCCGCCCTGGCGGCAGACATCGTTCTTCGGCGTGCGTGCCCAAGGACAGGTGTTCATTTATGTCGTCGACTGCTCGGGCAGCATGATCGAGGAAAGCCGGCTCACGCGTGCCAAGATCGAGTTGCGGCGCAGCGTCAACGCGCTCCAAGCTCCGCAGCGGTTCCAGGTGATCTTTTACAACGACGAACCGATCGCCATGCCCGGCTTCCTGCCGAAGTCGGCCGATCTGGCATCCAAGGACCAGTTGCTCCAGTGGCTCCGGCTGATCGAACCGGACGGCAAGACCGACCCCCGCGGGGCCCTCGGGCTGGCGCTTTCGCTCCGGCCGGATGCGATCTTCCTCCTCTCGGACGGTGAGTTCCCCGATGGCACGGCGTCGTCCGTCACCAAGAAGAACCCTCGCAAGGTGCCGATCCACTGCATTGATCTGGGTGACGGCGACACGGCTGACCAGCTCAAGCAGATCGCGCGAGAGAGCGGCGGCCAGTACAAGTGGCGGCCGGATCCTTCCGCGCCCTGACTCAACAGGGAGAGACTGTCGGTCGAGCACAAACCGGCCCTTGCAACCCGCGTTCGGCGGCCCGTTGGCAGCGGCTGGAGAAGCCGCAGGCACGGGCTTCTGGGGAGGATACACAGGACCGTTTTTCTGCTATTCTCTCTCAACTTCGTGACTTAGGTTCCGCCAGGCGGGCACGTCCCCGCCGTGCGCCGTAGACCGGGATGGTTCGATGTCAGAGATCCGCAAGCTGCTCGTGGCCAACCGAGGGGAAATCGCGATCCGGGTCTTTCGGTCGGCCCATGAGCTGGGCATCCGCACCGTGGCCGTGTATTCGCATGAAGACCGGTTCGCGATGCACCGGCTGAAGGCGGACGAGGCCTACCAGATCGGCAAGCCCGGGGAGCCGATCCGGAGCTACCTCGGCATCCCCTCGATCATCGCGCTCGCACGGGAAAAGAAGGTCGACGCGATCCACCCCGGGTATGGGTTCCTGTCGGAAAACGCGGAGTTCGCCCGCGCCTGCACAGCGGCCGGGATCGAGTTCGTGGGGCCTCGGGCCGAACTGCTCGACCAGCTCGGCGACAAGGTGGCCGCTCGCAAGCTCGCGCAAGAAGCCGGCGTGCCCGTTCTCTCGGGCAGCGACCATCCCTTGGAGCCGGGGCCGGAGGCGCTGGCTGTCGCGGAGGCGCTGGGGTATCCCGTCATCGTCAAGGCGTCGATGGGCGGCGGCGGGCGCGGGATGCGGGTGGTCGAGTCGGCGGAAGCGCTCGAGGCGGCCCTCGACCAGGCGAGGCGCGAGGCGGGAACCGCGTTCGGTGTGCCCGACGTCTTCCTCGAAAAGTTCATCCGGCGCGCCAAGCACATCGAAGTGCAGCTCCTCGGCGACCGCCACGGCAACCTCGTCCACCTGTACGAACGCGATTGCTCGGTCCAGCGACGGCACCAGAAGATCATCGAGATCGCGCCCGCCTACAACCTCGACCCAGCGCTCCGGCAGTCGATCTGCGACGCCGCCTTGCGCATCGGGCGGCACGTGGGATACGACAACGCCGGGACGGTCGAGTTCCTCGTCGACGTCGACTCGGGCCAGTTCTACTTCATCGAGGTCAACCCCCGGATCCAGGTCGAGCACACGGTGACCGAGGTCGTCACCGGCATCGACCTGATCAAGAGCCAGATCCTGATCGCCCAAGGGGTGCCGCTGTCGGACCCCGAGATCAACCTGCCCGACCAGCAGGCCGTGCGCGTGAGCGGCTTCGCATTCCAGTGCCGCGTGACGACCGAGGACCCCGCGAACAAGTTCACGCCCGACTACGGGCGCGTCACCCACTATCGCTCGCCCGGCGGACTCGGGTTGCGGCTCGACGGCGGCACCGCGATCACCGGCGCCATCATCACGCCCTTTTATGACTCGATGCTGGTCAAGATCACCGCCAGCGGCAATCGCTTCATCGACGCCGTTCGGCGCATGGAGCGCGGACTCCAGGAGTTCCGCGTCCGCGGCGTGAAGACGAACGTGCCGTTCCTCATCAACGTGGTCACGCATCCCACGTTCCTCGCAGGGGGCTGCACGACCCGCTTCATCGACGAGACGCCCGAGTTGTTCCGCTTCCCCGTACGTCAGGACCGCGCTACCAAGCTGCTGACGTATGCGGCCGAGATTACCGTGAACGGCTTTCCGGGGATCAGCAAGCCGCCGGGATACGACCATTCCCTCGAACCGAAGGTCCCCCCCCACGACCACGCCGTCGCCCCGCCCGAGGGCTCGCGCCAGCTCTTTCAGAAGATCGGTCCGGAGAAGTTCGCGCGCTGGGTCCGCGAACAAACGCCCCTCCTGCTGACCGACACGACATTCCGCGACGCCCACCAGTCGCTGCTGGCCACGCGGATGCGGACGCGGGACATGCTGCGCATCGGCGCGGCCTACGCGCGGCTCTGCCCGAAGATCTTCTCGATCGAGATGTGGGGGGGCGCGACGTTCGACACGTCGATGCGCTTCCTCAAGGAAGACCCGTGGGACCGCCTTGCACAGTTGCGGGCCACGATCCCGAACATCCTGTTCCAGATGCTGCTCCGCGGCTCGAACGCCGTGGGCTACACGAGCTATCCCGACAACGTCGTGCGCTCGTTCGTGCGGGAGGCGGCCACGGCCGGCATCGACCTGTTCCGCGTGTTCGACTCGCTCAACTGGGTCCCGAACATGAGCGTCGCGCTCGAGGCCGTGCGCGAAGCGGGTGCCCTTTGCGAGGCGGCCATCTGCTACACGGGCGACATCCTCAACCCCGCGCGGCCCAAGTACGATCTGGCCTACTACGTCAGCATGGCCCGTGAGCTGGAAAAGCAGGGCGCCAATATCATCGCCATCAAAGATATGGCCGGCCTTTGCAAGCCTGTCGCGGCGCGACAGCTCATCAAGGCGCTGCGGGACGAGGTCGGCGTGCCGATTCACTTCCACACCCACGACATCGGCGGCGCCCAGGCGGCAAGCGTCCTTCAAGGCGCCGACGAGGGCCTCGATATTGCGGACGGCGCGGTGGCCTCGATGTCCGGCCTGACCTCCCAGCCGAGCCTGAACGCGATCGTCGAATCGCTCCGGTTCACGCCGCGCGAGTCGGGCGTGGACCCCGACGCGCTCATGGAGATAAGCCGCTACTGGGACGAAGTCCGCGCCCTCTACGCTCCGTTCGAGACGGCACTCAAGTCCCCGTCGGCCGAGGTCTACGCCTACGAGATGCCCGGCGGCCAGTACACGAACCTGTTCCAGCAGGCCAAGGCCCTCGGCCTCGCCAGCCGCTGGCCCGAAGTCTGTCGGGCCTACGCCGAGGTCAATCAGCTCTTCGGCGACATCGTCAAGGTCACGCCCACCTCGAAGGTCGTGGGCGACATGGCCCTGTTCCTCGTGGCGAACAACCTCACGCCCGAAGACACAACCGATCCCGCTCGGGAGCTCGCGTTCCCCGAGAGCGTCGTCGAGTTGTTTGAGGGCCGTCTCGGCCAGCCCCCCGGCGGCTTTCCTCCCAAGCTCCAGGAACGCGTCCTGAAGGGGCGCCCGGCCCTGACTGACCGCCCCGGTGCCAACCTGCAGCCCGCCGACCTGGCCGCCGCGCGTGAAAAGGCCTCGGCCCTGCTCGGCCGCCCCGGCACGCCGCGCGATGCGCTCAGCCTGGTGCTGTACCCGCGCGTCTTTCCCGACCTGGCGGCCCACGAGCGCGCATATTCCGACACGTCGATCCTGCCCACGCCCCTGTTCTTCTTCGGGCCGGAGCCCGCCGTCGAAACGCCCATCGAGATCGAGCCCGGCAAGACGCTCATCGTCAAGCTCCTCGCCGTGGGCGAGCCACATGCGGACGGCAAGCGCACGGTCTTCTTCGAGCTGAACGGCCAGCCGCGCGAGGTGGAGGTCGTCGATCGCTCGCTCGCCTCGGCCGTGCGAGAAACCCCGAAGGCCGACCCGAACGACCCAAACCAGATCGCCGCTCCGTTGCCGGGACTGGTGGTCGGCGTCGGCGTGGTCGCGGGCGACGCGGTACGCAAGGGGCAGAAGCTCCTCTCGATCGAAGCAATGAAGATGGAAACCACCCTCTACGCCGAACGCCCGGGACGCGTCGCCGAAGTGCTCGCGAGCGTGGGGCAGCAGGTCAAGACGGGAGAGCTCCTGATCAAGTTGACGAGCAACCCCTGACGCACAGGACCGCGGGATATGAATGCGGTTTGGCCCCCCGAAGGCCACGATACGCCGTGGCCGTTCGTCCGCTCCCTAATCCACCTCGACGTCGTCGAGTCGACGAACGACCGCGCCAGGCAGCTTGCCCACGAGCAGCGAGACGACCTTCCCATCGCAATCTGGGCCGACCGTCAAACGAAGGGACGGGGACGGGCGGATCGGACCTGGTGGTCCGACGCGGGAAGCCTGACCTTTTCGCTGCTCGTCGACCCGCGAATGCACGCGTTGAAGACGGAACACGAGCCCAAGCTCGCGCTCGCCGCGGCGGTTGCAGTCGTGAACACGATCTTGCTCGAATGTGGGCTCCCTGCGAACATCCGCTGGCCGAACGACGTCGAGCTCGACGGGCGCAAGCTCAGCGGCATCCTGCCCGAGCGCGTGGAGACGTCACGTGGGAGCTTGCTCGTGGTCGGGATCGGGGTCAACGTGTCGACGCAGCTCGACGACGCTCCCGCAGAGGTGCGCCGGATGTCGACCTCGCTGCACGAACGGATTGCTCCGAACCGGCGAGTTCCGGAACCTTCAGCACTGTTGCGGAGTCTTCTCGCATCGTTTGGGGCCAGCCTGGTCAGGCTTGCCCGCGACGACGAAGCGCTTGCTGTCGAGTGGGCGGATTTCGACTGCCTGCTGAATCAGCCGGTCCGCGTGGACCTGGGAACTCGAATCCTGACCGGTGTCGGCCGGGGTATCGACGTCCAAGGCGCACTCCTCGTCGAGGCCGCCGGTGAGGTCCAGCGTCTCTTCGGCGGCCGGGTGCTACGGAATTGAGAATCGGAACGCCGCTTACCATTGAACGGCGCCCGGCGCGAGAATGCCGGTAGTCAGCTCGTGACGACGCGCGCGGAGCGGGAACAAAGGGAGAGGTACGGCGTCTCTGCCCCTTGATGGCAATGTGTCTCGCTGAGTCGCCCGACGCTCATGATCTGCGAGGACACGCGTGGAACTCGCCGACCATACCGCAGCGCGGCCCGTTGCGGTACACTCTGCGAAGCGGTCGCCTCAAGCGTCCCTGCCGATCGGACACTTGACGGGACCGCCCCGAACGGGATGTTGTATCGGAGGTTTCGACGTTTCAAAACACGAGGTGTTCCATGCCGCGCGCCAGTCTGGTCGCATTCGGCACCGCCGCACTGCTCGGGGCGGTCGCTTCACTTCCGGCGCAGGACGAGGCGGGCCCATCGCGCCGCTCGAAGACGGCTCGGGAGATCGCTCAAGGCGTGCGCGTCAAGTCGGCGGACGGGGCGACCGCGTTCCCGATCATGGCCGAACCGATCTATCGGTTCGAGGACCCGGCCCGTACGT
Organism: Isosphaeraceae bacterium; assembly: GCA_031291845.1. Classification (GTDB taxonomy): domain Bacteria; phylum Planctomycetota; class Planctomycetia; order Isosphaerales; family Isosphaeraceae; genus DAIDJG01. The sequence goes on from JARLIH010000369.1 coordinate 14,740, forward strand.
TCTCGGGTGGCGCGGTATGGGCGTACGGCAAGACCGGCCGGCCCGCGGCGCTCGTCACGATCGCGCTGGAGAAACGTCCGGAAGGCGGCGTCCAGTGGGTGGAGGAACTGACGTCGCTGTCGTCCGGCGCGATCCAGGCGGACGTCCAAACTCCCCAACGGTTGTGGCGATGGGAGCCGCCGCGAGCAGGGTTCACCGTGGCGGCAATCGCGCCGGCGTCGGCCCCAGGCGAGGACGAGCGGAAGCGGCTGCGCCAGATGAGAGAGCTGGCCCTGCGTTTCAAGGCCTACGAGTTCTGGAAGCCGGCCCGCGCGGCCTCCGCCGAGCGGTACGAACTCCGCCTCCTGCCCCAGCCGGTCCACCGCTACCGCGACCCGTCCGCCGGGATCATCGACGGTGGGATCTTCCTGTTCGCTTACGGTCAGAACCCGGAGGTCGCGTTGGTGATCGAGGCGAGGATGGAAGGGACCGCCATGCCCGCCTGGACCTATGGCCTCGGCCGGCTTGCCGCGGCCAAGCTGCTCGTCCGGCTCGACGATCAAGAGGTCGCAAACTCGGAAAGGCCCGTCGGCCCGTTCCTGAAATCCTCCTACGAGGCTCTGGCTCTTCCCGCGGACGGCCAAGAAGAATAGGCGTCTGCGGATCGTGTCTTTTCGACGCGTTAGAACGGTCACCCGTCGAGTCTGCTCAACAACGCCGCCACGTCGAACGCCTTCGCGGTCGGGCGTCGGGCATTTCGCCGCCCGGCTGGCGTCCGGATTCAGCTATGCGGCCGCGATTTACACGACTCTAACACCGCGTATCCGAGTCCGCTGCCCCAACTGGGCATCCTTCGATACCCCCAGTAACGGACTCCGAGAACGAGCAACGTCACGCACCCCATCACCGAGCCGAAGAAACGCACAGCCCAACGCCGCACGCTGGGCTCCAATCGCCCGTAGAAGCGTTGGTCCGTCGGACCCTCGTATTCCTGCTCGCCGCTACCGAGCGACACGAGGATCCCCATGCCGGAATCGCTTGCCTCGTGGATCAACCGCTTCAGGTCGCGAAAGCATCCGACGTATTCTTCGCGCAAACTGGCTTCAGGGTCGTCCCAGGCCTGGACGGGATCGCCCCCCAGCCTGTGCATACGGGCTCGATCGAAGCGATTCAAGAGCGCGTCGCTGACCTCCGTGCAGCAAGAAATTGAGCGGGGATGCCCCGCCCGAGTCGGAACGGGTGAGCAATAAGTGTAGCCCGTGCCACGACTTTTCCAGACGCAGGGAACGCGTCGCCTTGTGTTCGCCGCTGAACAGGGCCGCCGCCCACCTTCGGCCCGTAAGCACGCGCTTGCAGTCGGCCGGGCGCGGGGGCGCAGCGTCAGGTAGGGTGGGCATTGCCCACCTTTTCTCTACCGAAAAAGTTGTTGGGCATTGCCCGCCCTACATAAATGAAACCTCAGATGGCACGCCTAGAATCTTCGTCCATCGAAGATTCAAGGCGTGCCACCCGGGGGCGAAGTTACCATTTGAGCATCGAAGCGGTGCTACAAACTTACGACGCGCTTACCGGACTGCGGCAAATTCCTTGTCCGCCTTGCTGGTGGGCGGCGTCTTGCTGGTGCCGAGCCAGTCGACAAGGATCGGCGTTGCGATGTAGATCGTGCTGTACGTTCCGCTCAAGAAGCCGATGACCAGGGCGAAGGCGAAGCCGTGCAGGCCCTCGCCGCCGAAGAAGTAGAGAATCACGACTACGAGCCATGCCGTGAACGAGGTCAGGATCGTCCGGCTCAGGGTCTGGTTCAACGCCTCGTTGACGATCTGCTCCGTCAGCGGCGTCTTGCCCTTGATCTCGCGGAGGCGGTCGAAGATCACGATCGTGTCGTTGACCGAGAAGCCGATGAGCGTCAAGAACGCGGCGACAATCGGCAGGTCGATCTTGAACTGCTGGAGCTGCAGGACCGAGGCGACCCCCGGGATCTGCGCGAGCCAGTAGCTGACGGCGATCGCGCCCAGCGTGATGAGCACGTCGTGCACGACCGCGAGCACGGCGGCAAGGCCGTAGGTGAGGGACTTAAATCGGAACCAGAGGTACGCGATGATGATGAGCCAGCTCGCCACCGTTGCGATCAGGGCGAGGTTCCGGGTCTCTCCCGCGACCGTCCCGCCGAACTTCGTGATCCGTTCGAAGAGGAAGTCGGGGCTGTTGGCCATCGCCGTCGCGAGGTGGTCCAGCTCCTGCTTGGCGGTCGGAGGGTCGAGGTCCGTCCGCAGGACGAGCGTCGTGGCGTTCGCGTCGGCGGTCGTGGCGGGGCCGAGGGGCGCGGGAACGATCTCGAAGCGCGAGGTCGGGTTCACGATCTTGTCGGCATCGAGAACGTTCTCGAACTGCTTGCTCACGACCTGGGCCGGCTGCAGCGTGTCGTTGAGCGCCTTCGTATTCAGCTTGAGGACGAATTCCTCGCCCCCGGTGAAGCGCCTCGGGACCGCAGCGTCTCCCTCCTTCTTGGTTTCCTCAGCCGCGGGCGCGGCGGCGATCGGCTTGCCCGGCTCGTAGGTCAGCTCGGCCCGCTGGAGGGTCTTGCCGAACGACTGCAGGATCGCGTTCTGGACGTGCTTCAGGTCCGAGTCGGTGGTGCGGATGTTGAACCGCGTCAGCGCCTTGTCCTCCGAGACCTTGAGGCTCTCGACGGTGACGTCGGGAAGGACGCCGGCCTTTTCGCGGACGAAGTTCGCCCGCTGCGAGTCGCCGAGCTTGCGCACTTCGGGATCCTGCTCGTTGAGCCGGATGGTGACGAGCGTGCCGCCGGTGAAGTCAATGTTGAAGATGTTGTGGCGCCGCGCGACGGACGCGCCCAGCCCGATAAGGATGACGATCAGAGACCCCAGCATGCAGATATGCCGCGGGCCGATGAAGTCGATGTTCGTCTTGTCGAACAACTTCATCATCGTCAGCCGCTTCAGCCAGCCCTGCTGGAACCAGAGCTCGAAGACAGCGCGGGATACGTAGACGGCCGTGAAGAGGTTCCAAAGCATGCCGATGATCATCGTCAGCGCGAACCCTTTCACTTCCTCCGTGCCGACCGCGTAGAGCACGATTGCCGAGAGCAGGTTCGTGACGTGCGAGTCGAAGATCGTGACCCAGGCACGGTTGAACCCGTTGCGGATCTGCTGGGCCAGGCTCGCCCCGCGTTCCTTCTCTTCGCGCATACGCTCGAACACGAGTACGTTGGCATCCACGGCCATACCGATCGTGAGCGCCAGGCCGGCCAATCCCGGTAACGAGAACGTGGCCCGGATGAAGGCCATCGAGCCGATCAGCAGGACCATGTTCAAGACGAGCGCGAACACGGCAACGACGCCTGCGAACCGGTAATAGATGATCATGAAGACCGGAACGACGAGCATCGAGATCCAGATCGCGAAGACGCCCTTGGCGATCGTATCCTCACCCAGCGTCGGCCCGACTTTTTCTTCCTGTGCGGGGGTGGGGTTGAGGCTCGCCGGGAGGCTGCCCGCCTGCAGGATGCGGATCAAATAGTCGACTTCCTTCGGCTTGAACCCCTGCCCGCCCCCTTCAATGATGCCGCTCTCGCGGATTTCGGAGTTGATCGAGGGAGCCGACATCACCAGGTGGTCGAGCAGGATCGCGAGCTGGTACTTGAAGGCGCCATCTTCCTCGGGGAGGTGCTCCCGCGTGAGCGTGCCGAACAGGCGCGCCCCCTTGCGGTTGAACACGAACCCGACGGCCGGCTGCAACCGCTCGTCCTGCGTGGGGAACGCCCGGGCGAGGTACTTGCCGGTCACGTCCTGGCGGTCCTGGACGCAAAGGATGTAGAGCTCAGTCCGCCCCGAGGCGACCTTCTCCTCGCGGATGATCGGATCCCCGGGACGCGGGGACGCCGGGTTGCCGCCGCGGATGTTGCTCGGGTTGTATTCGATCCGGTACGACGTGACGGTCTTGAGGTCCGGCGCCTTTTTGAGTGTCAGGCTGTTGGACGTGTTCTTCTCGACCGGCACCACGATCGTCTGCTCGGTACCCGAGGCATCCTTCCCCGTGAGCTCGACGTTGGTAGACGCGTAGAGGCCCTTCTTCCAGTTCTGGGAGTAGTCGGTCAGCGTCGTCGCCGTGACGGTCGGGTTTTTGCCCGTTGAGGTTTCGCCGAGCTTCGCCCACTGGTAGCGCGAGGGAGGCTTGCTGAGGCCGTTCGGGCCGAGCGCCCGGTCGATCGTTGCGCGGTCGGTGTGCTTGTGCGTGGCGAGGATGCGAAACTCGAGCGAGCCGACGTCGGTCAGCATCTTCTTGAGCTCGTCGACCTCTTCGTTGCTCGCCTGCGGGAGGATGATCTCGATGCGGTTGCCACCGACCTTTCGGATCGGCATTTCCTTCACGCCTTCGGGGTCCGCCCGGTGCTTGAGCGCGGTGATCAACTCATCCATGTTGAAGTTCTTGGTGCGGTTCGCCTCGTCCACCTCGTAGACGAGGATCGTCCCGCCGGACAGGTCGATGCCCAGCTTCAAGTTCTGGGAAGGGGGCCAAAGGGCCACCAGGCCCGCAAAGGAGCAGGTCGCGATCAGGCCGAATTTCAGGTGCATCTTCTTGCTGAGGACGAACCCGGCGATGGCCCACGCGATGCTGCCAATCAGACCCGCTTTGAGAATGAGACCGATAGCGTCCATCATGCGTTCCTATGCGCCTGCGGGCGCGTGCGGAGGAGTACCGATGCGGATTTCATGAGCCGTAGTCGCCGATGCGGGAACACGCGGACGAGCCGGGACCGGCGCGCCGCGTGTGCTGTTTCCCGTTTGACCCTGATCCTTCCCGGGTCGTTTCAGACGGTCTCGCCCGCCTTGCTTTTGTCCTTATCTTTCTCTTGCGTCCCGTCCAGCACGCGGACGATGCTCGCTCGCGTGAACGTCAGCCGGCCTCCCTTGTCGTCGTCCACGCGGAGCACCACCCTGTCCTGGTCGTTGTCGATGGAGAGGACCGTGCCGTAGATCCCGGCGGTCGTCAGCACGCGGTCGTTCTTTTTCAGGGCACCCAGCATGTCCTTTCGCTTGCGTTCCTGCTGCTGCTGCGGGCGGAGCATGACGAAGTAGAAAATGACCGGAATCAGCATCAGCGGCCACAAGGTGCTCAGGCCGGAATCGTCTCCCCCCCGCGCAGCGCCCCCTTTCGCGGCGGCCTGGGCGAACAGAAGTGGAATCGAGGCAAACAATTCGGCCATGTGTCCATGCAACTCCCAAGGAGGCGGGCAGGCGGCCCGCGATCCGGAACTCGAACGAGGAGCGACGACCCCGCCCGGCCCCGTCTCCCTTTCCTTCGCCAAAAGTGCACTGTAACCGTTAGGGTCCCAGCGCTTCAAGCAATTCCGATCGTAACGGGACGAAACGCCCCTGGGTTATCGCTTCTCGGATTCGACGAGTGAACCGGTGCAGGAAGGCGACGTTGTGGATCGAGGCCAGGATCGGCCCAAGCATCTCCTTCGCCAGGAAGAGGTGCCGCACATAGGCCCGGCTGAACCGGCGGCACGCGAGGCAGTCGCACCCCTCTTCGATCGGACGCGCGTCGTATCGGTGCGCGGCGTTGCGCATCTTAACAAGCCCGCGCGCAGTGAGGCACGTCGCATTCCGGCCGTTGCGTGTCGGCAGCACGCAATCGAATAGGTCGATGCCGCTCGCCACGGCGTCCAGCATGTCCTGCGGCCGCCCCACTCCCATGAGGTAGCGCGGTCGGTCCGCCGGCAGCAAGTGCGTCGTCACGCCCAGGGCCATCCGTACCTGCTCCCGGCTTTCACCGACGCTCACGCCGCCGACCGCGTAGCCGTCGAAGTCGAGCGCCTTGAGCGCCTCCGCGCACTCACCCCGCAGGTCGGGGTCGCTGCCGCCCTGA
>JARLIH010000034.1 GCA_031291845.1 Isosphaeraceae bacterium
ACATGTCGAGCGTCTCTGGGCAGATGGGCAACGCCGGGCAGGCCAACTACTCAGCGTCGAAGGCGGGCCTGATCGGGCTGACCAAGGCGACCGCCCGCGAGGTCGCCTCGCGCGGCATCACCGTCAACGCGATCGCCCCCGGCTTCGTCATCACCGAGCTGACCGACACGCTGCCCGACACGGTCAAGGACGCGATCAAGGCCGCCACGCCGCTAGGCCGCTTTGCCTCCGTCGACGAGGTCGCGGCCGCGGTCGCGTTCCTCGCCTCCGACGAGGCCGCCTACATCACGGGCCAGGTCCTGGGCGTGGACGGCGGCCTGGCGATGATGTAGGGGTTAGAACCAGACAGAAGCCGCTATCATGAAGTCGGAGCGTCGGATATTCCGAACGCAGGAGAGGGAAACTCCATGCCGGTATCAGTCATCCGTGCGAAGGGTCAGGTGACCATCCCGCAGGACGTGCGCGAAGCCGCCCACCTGAAGGAGGGAGACCCCGTCGAGATCGAGATCACCGCCGACGGAATCCTGCTTCGCCCGCAGAAGCTGATCGATGCGTCTCAGGCCTGGTTCTGGACCCGGGAGTGGCAGCAGGGTGAACGCGAGGCCTCCGAGGACATCACGGCCGGCCGCGTGACGACCTTCGGATCCGCAGCGGCCTTCCTCGAATCCCTTGACGACTGACCCGCGGGCATGCCGACCTTCGCGCAGACCGATCGGTTTCGGCGCGATTTCGCGGCCCTCTCGGAGGCGCAGAAGGCGGCCTTTCGGGCTGCGGCGGCGAAGTTTGTCGCGGATCTTGCGTCCGGACGCTGTCGTCCAGGTCTCCGAGTGAAAGGCGTCCAGGGCGCCGCCGGAGTCTTCGAGATGACGTGGGCCGACGACGGCAGGGCAACCTTCGAGTTCGGGTCCGCGGTCCGAGAAGGTGAAACCCACATCATCTGGCGACGAGTCGGAGCTCGCGACATCTTCACCCGCCCCTGATCAGGCGGGCAGAACGATCAGTGTTCCGGCTCGGCCAGGATCGTCTCTAGTGCGTGCCACAGCCCCGGGAGCTCCGTGGCGATCGCGTCGGTCACGACGCCTACCTCGACGTCCTCGTACTCGTGGACGAGAATCTCGCGGATCCCCTTGACGCCTCTCCAGTCGACCTCCGGCATGCGTCCCAGCAACTCGGTGGGCAGGCGCTTGGCGAGCTCGCCGATCTGCTCGAGGCGCTTGGCGATCGCGTCGAGCGCCATGCCGTCCTCGACCCACGCTGATCCGGCGCGCTCCGCGTAGCCATCCACGCGCCGGGTGCTCTCGGCGATCGACGCCAGGATCTCCCTATCGCGCGGCGTCATAGAGCACCATCGCCTCGCGCGCGATCCGCGCCGCCAGGGACGGCCGGCCCACCGGTCCGGTCAGCAGGTCGACTTCCCGCCCGAAAAGGTCCTCGGCGTCGGCGATCAGCTCGACGCGCTCTTGAAGTCCAAGAGCGTGGGTCGCCAGCGGCTCGACGAGAAGATCGACGTCGGAGTCGGGACGGAAGCGGCCCGTGTGGCGGAGCCGAAGGCAAGGATCCGTCGGAGTCGATGCCGTCGCGCCAGGTCGCGCAGGCGCCGCTGGCTCGGAGCGGGGAGCGTCGGATGGAGTCGCCCGAGCCCGGTCGCGGCGAGGTCGCCGTGGCGGGTTCGATCCGGGAACGTCCGATCGACGCGACCGGCGAGGACACGCATTGCCTGGGCCCGGCGGCGGGGTGAGAGATCGTCGAGCAGCCGATCGCGAAGTTCCGCCTTCCCGACCAGCTCGATCTGGCGGTCCGGATGAAACGCCCGAAGCACCTCGAAGGCGCGGACGAGGCCGGCCTCGTCGGCCGGCACGGCGAAGCGCCGAACCACAAGGAGCACGCCATCGCTGTCCGCGCCGCAGAACTCGGCCGCGGGGTTCGCGCGTGCCAACGCTTCGATCGCGTCAACCGCCGGCAGGTAGGAGAGACCGAACCGGACGGCCTCGGCCGCGCTGGAAGCGTCGACCAGGCGACTGCGACGGTCGGTGCGCTCGACGAGGTCATCGGCAATGAGAAGCTCGAGGGCTCGCTCCGCGCTCGAATAGGGCGCGCCAAGGATCACCGCAAGCTCGGAAGTTCGGACGCCCTGGGGGCGCTGGGAGAGGGCGAGCAGGCAGCGCAGGGCAAGCGCGGACGTGACGAGGCGTTGCACGACCACACGATCACGCTGGCCGCGTGATTCGTCAACGCCAAGCAGGCCCTGGAGCCCGCGGCGTGCAGGATTCCAGGGCGCGTCCGGCAGTTCGTAAGTCGCGTCTATCCGCTGGGTCCGGTCCGGCGGGGGCGGCATCGACTGCAACGGGGAGGTGACGGGACCGTTGACCCCTGAAGCGCCTTCGTCGACGAGGTCGCGGCGGCCGTTGCCTTCCTCGCCTCGGACGAGGCTGGCTACATCACGGGCCAGGTCCTCGGCGTGGACTGCGGCCTCGCGATGATGTAGGGGCCCGGGAGCGGGGATGGTGCCGCCCTGCCCCTCCATTGCGCCTTGACGACCACGGTCCGCTTCACGTTGGGCGTGATCCCTGGGCAGATGCCAGAGAAGTGCGTCCGGGTGATGTCGGGCGAACGCGTCGAGGCGACCGCGTCCCCGGGGCAGGTGAAGGAGATGTCTTTGGCTGCGGTGAAGGTCACAAGGGCGGGGGTCGAACCGAACGGCACGACGAGCGAGCAGGCGGCTGCGGCCCCGGTCTCAGGACACGTGCATCTGCCCGACCCAGTGTCTCTGCCTGCGAATGGGGCAGAGCGGATCGTGCCGACCGTTGCCAGGTCTGGTGGCGGCTCTGGTCGTCCCGCACATCGTGGGAGGTACGGAGCGCGTGGGCGGTGAGCGGTCCATGATCACGACGTCCAGCGACGGACTATGGACTCGCGACTACCGCTCCCGGCGAGAGTGAGCTGTCTTCCGCTCCCGTTATCAAGGACCCGGAGAACTGGTCAAGGTGGATCCTGAGGGCGCCAAGGGGGGCCGTGGCAGACGCGCTGATCCCGAGACCCCGGATGCTGAGCAGCTCCACGTTGTTAGGGTCAGCTCCGCGGATGCTCACGAGAAGGAGGTTGGGGGCGAGGCGGGCCACGGTTGCGCCCAGCGAGCCCGGGGCCTGGACCGACGGCGTGCCTATGAACCCCACGGTCGACCCGTTGCCAGCACCATCGGTCAGCGTGACTCGGAATGACCCCGCCGCCGAAGGGATTGCGTCGACACCGACCTCGAGAAACTGGAGGACGAGCGTGTTGCCCGATGCGCTGCCGCGGGGGATCTGGCCGACGCCGATGACACTGGCCCTGAACACGGGTCCCGGGATGCGCGTCGGAGCAATTGAGGGCGTCGGCAGCGGCGGCAGGCTGGTTGTGACCGCGGCGCTCGGTGTCGGCACGGGCGACCTTGGCAGGAGAACGGCAACCGCGACGATGACGGCCAACGCGAAGGCTCCGACCAGAACCGACGCCACGACCGCTCGGAACGTACGTTCGT
>JARLIH010000370.1 GCA_031291845.1 Isosphaeraceae bacterium
CCGGATCACGTTCGAGAACGTCACGCTCGAAAGCCGCTCCGGGCGCACCCTGCTCGAAGGGGTGTCGGTCGAGATACGCGCGGGCTCACGCACGGCGATCATGAGCCTGGACGAGGACGCCAAGCACGCCTTGGTTTGCCTGATCCCGCGGCTCATCGACCCGAAAGTGGGGCGCGTCCGGATCGACGGCCGCGACCTGCGCGACGTGACGCTGGAATCGATTCGGGCCCAGGTCGCCACGATCTTGCAGAACGACCTGGTTTTCACCGACTCGGTGCTGATGAACATCGGCCTCGGAGACCCAAGTTACGCGCTGCCGCGGATCATCGAGGCCGCGAAGCTCGCGCATGCCCATAACTTCATCCAGGACCTGCCGCACGGCTACGATACGGTGATCGGCCCGCTCGGTCATTACCTCAAGCCCGACGAGCAGTACCGCGTCGCGCTGGCCCGCGCGTATTTGCACGACCCGTCGATCGTCATCATCGAAGAGCCCAACGTTTCCCTCGACGACGACACGAAGCACCTGATCGACGACACGGTCTCGCGTCTCTCGCGGAATCGCACCCTGATCGTCTTGCCGCACCGTCTTTCGACGATCCGCTCGTGCGACCAGGTCGTCGTCCTGCACAACGGCCGGGTCGAGACCGTCGGCCAGCCCCGCCGGCTGCAGAGCGATAGCAAGCTCTTCCGGCACCTCCAGTACGTGGAGTTCAACCAGTTCGCCACGGGCGAAATCGAGGCGGGGCAGATGAACGCTTAAGAGAGTTCACCACGAAGGCACAAAGGAAACGAGAAGGAGTTCTTCCAAGAACACCAAGCGATTGCAGGTCTCAGGTTCGAGTTCTTCCGGACTCACCTTAGCCTTTGTGGTTCTTCTTTCCTTTGTGCCTTTGTGGTGAACCTCCCAGTCCTCAGCACCAGTCATCCACCGTCGGCTTGATGATCAGTTCCGGGATATTGGCCCGGGGGTGGAGCTGGGCGAGGAAGCGGACGGCGGCGGCGACGTCGTCGGGCTGGAGGATGGCCTCGCGCCGTTCGGTGCCCACGGGCACGGGGCGCGCGTCGAGGATGGGGGTATTGACCTCGCCCGGGTAGATGACCGTCGAGCGGATTCCCTTCGCCCCGTCCTCGCGGCCGATGCAGATGCCGAGCGCGGCTTGGCCGAACTTCGAGGCCGAATAGCCCGCGCCTCCGAGCACGCTCGCGCGCTTGCCGGAGATGGAACAGATCTGGACGATGAGGCCGCTGCTCCGGGCGCGCATCGAGGGGAGCACGTAGTGGACGAGGTTGAACGCCCCGGTCAGGTTGGTGGCGATCATCTTGTCCCAGTCGGCCGGGTCGAGCGCTTCGAGGCTGCGGTTGCGGACGTTGGTCCCGGCGTTGCAGACCAGGATGTCAATCGCGCCGAAGGCTTCGAGCACGTGCTTGACCATGGCCTCGACCGACGCGCGATCGGCGACGTCGCACGGAATGACCAGGGGCTCGCCGGCCGCCGCTTTCAGGCCCGCGCGGGTGTCTTTGAGCTTGGCCGCGTCACGACCGACGAGGGCGACGCGCAGCCCGATCTCGTCGAGGGCCCGGGCGATCCCCCGGCCAATGCCGCTGCCGGCTCCCGTGATCAAGGCGGTCTGTGTCTGCGTCGGCAAGGTGACCTCCCGAAAGGGGGCAAGGCCCCGGCCTCGTCACCCGAACGGGGGAGACGAGGCCGGGGCCAATAGTCGATTTCGGGCGATTGTAGCCGCTCCGTCGGGTCGGCACAAATCACGATGACCGAGGGTTCCTGCGGGGATGCGCGATGCCCGGGTGCTCGGTATTCAGCAGGATCTTGCCGGCAGGTTGCGGTGACGTGCTCGACCCCGACGAAACGCCCCAGATGGCGACGGTATTGACGGACGACGAGTTGGTCCCACCGGTCGATGAGCTCGACCCGCGGAAAATGCTTGCGAACACGGCGAGCAGTGACGACAGCCCACTGGACGACGAATTGGTGGAGCCGTCAACCACCTGGCCGTTGAGCGACACCTTGACGGTAGGCCCGGACGGCGGCGTGGTCGTCGTCGTCTGGTTTGGTGTCGTTTGGGTCTGGCTCGAATTCGATTGCGGCGGCGTCGTCGCGGGCGGGGCCGGGGTTGGATTCGGCGTGGGAGTCGGATTCGTAACCGGTGTTGGCGTCGGTGTTGGGTTCGTGACGGGGGTCGGCGTGGGTGTCGGGTTCGTGACGGGCGTGGGCGTGGGCGTGGGCGTGGGCGTGGGTGTGGGCGGGGGCGAGGAGCTGTTGGTCGCGCCCCCGCCGGGATTCGTGTTGCTCGTGCTGGGAGCGCCCGGGATCAGGGCGGCGGCTCCCGGGATGTCGAGGCGGCCGATCGTGATGCCCGTCACCGGGTCGGAGATTGGGTCTGCGCCCTGCTGGAGCCAACTATCGAGCTGGCTGACGGTCGGCAGTTGGCCGAAACGCTGTTCGTAGATCTGCTGGAGCAGAACCACGGCGCCGGTCACCAAGGGTGCGGCGAAGCTCGTGCCCTCCACGCTGGCGACGTTGTTCCCGTCCACCGGCGCGGTCAAACCCTGGCCCGGGGCGGCGAGGTCGGTCGCGTAGTTCAGTCCGTCGGCCGTGCCCAGGCGCTGGGCGTCGGACACGATCTGGTCCGAGGCGTTGGTGGCGGTCACGCTGATCGTGTCGGGGACGATCGACGGGAACGCTTGACCCTGCTGTCCGTTGAAGCTGTTGCCGGTGGCCGTGATGACCGGGATGTTCAGGGCGTCGAGCTGGCCGATCAGGCTGGTGACCTGCTGTCCGACGCTGCCGTCCTGCGCGAGCCAGTTGCGCTCGTAGTTGCCGCCGTCGGCCAGGGAGATGTTGACCGCCGTGATGTTGTACTGGCTGTGGTTCGTGATGACCCACTGCAAGGCGTTCGCGACGGCGTTGAAGCTGCTGACGCCGGCGTTGTTGAAGACGCGAAGATCTGCGATGTCGGCACCCGGCGCGACGCCGAGGTCGGAAGGGGAGCTCGAGGCAATGAGCCCTGCGACGGCCGTGCCATGCTGCTGGACGGCCGTTGCGTTGGTCGAGTTGTCGGCGAAGTCGTAGCCGAACACGACCTTGTGCCCGGGCCCGATCCCGCCACCGGCGAACGCGGCGTTGCCGTAGTTGATGCCAGTGTCAATGACGGCGACGGTCATACCGCTGCCGTCCACGCCGTACGTCGACCGAGCTTGTGTCGCGCCGATGATCGTGCTGAAGTCGGTGCTGCCGTTGGCAAGGACCGTGGGCCCCGAACTGGCGGGAATGGGCTGCGTCGACAGCAGCGTGCGAACCTCCAGCGTCTCGACGTCAGGCCGGCGCCGCAGGCGCAGGTTACGGCGAATTTGGCGGGTCCATCCCATGAGTCTTCTCCCCAGACGGCCGCCAAACCATTGGCTCAGGCCGCCCCGCAAGTCAGTAGTAAGCGCCCCCCTTCCATGGCGCGGCGCGCCGTCCCGGCCATTTGGCCCGGTGGTTTGCCGCGGAGACTGAAATCCGTCTTGGATCTCAGCAATTCAGAGCGCAAGCAATAGTTGATCGGGACGGACCACCCGCCGCCCGGGGAGCCCCTTCATGGAGCGCACCGGCGATTGCGTCAGGCGGAAACCCGAGAGTGGGAGAGCGCCAGCAACGGAGCGGCGTTGGAGGGGAACCTGGGGATGCCCCCACCCTTTTTGCCGTAGTTCCGCCTTCTGAAGCTCGGAGCGAGACTGCGTCCTGCGGGGATGGGCCTGGTGGCCCGGTGAGTTCCGGCGGGTTGCCTTCGGTCGGCCCGCCGCGCCCCCGCCCGTTCCTGGGGCGAAGGCGTTCCCGGCCCCTCGGCGGCGGCCCTCAACGAGAGTCGCCTGCCGCGGTCCGAGGGCCAGCCGTTCCCGTTGCGTCCGAGCACGGCTTGGCTATAGTGATCGTCCTGGGATCAGGTGACCGGGTGGGAGCAGGTCTCGCCCGGTGCCCCTTGTATCGGCCCGTGGTGCCGCGGAGGTTCGAGCGAAACATGAGAAGTGTTGGCGTGGTGCCGGCCCGATTCGCTTCAACCCGACTGCCCGGCAAACCCCTTCTTTCCGAAACGGGCAGACCCCTGATCCAGCACGTCGTGGAGGCCGCGCAGCGCGCGACGCGCCTCGAGCGCGTGATCGTGGCGACGGACGACGCGCGGATTGCCGACGCGGTGCGCGCTTTCGGCGGCGAGTTCGCGATGACCCGCGCTGACCATCCAAGCGGCACCGACCGCGTGGCCGAGGTCGCCGCGGGCCTGCCTGATGTGGACATCATTGTGAACGTCCAGGGAGACGAGCCGGAAGTTTCCGGCGAGGCGCTCGACCTGCTCGTCGCTCTCCTGGAAGGCGACGCCGATGCGCCGATGGCGACCCTTGCAACGCCGATCCGGTCCGAGGCGGTTTATCGCGACCCCTCGTGCGTGAAAGTGGTCTGCTCCGCCGCGGGGCGCTCGCTGTATTTCTCGCGGAGTCCAATCCCGCTCCATCGCGACGCACTCCCCGCAGACGGTCCCCTCGGATTGCTGCACCTGGGCCTTTATGCGTATCGCCGCGACTTCCTCCTCAAGCTTGCCACGCTCCCCCCTTCCCCGCTCGAACGGGCCGAGAAGCTGGAGCAGCTCCGCGTCCTCGAGGCGGGCTTCCCGATCGTGGTCGGCATCGTGGAGGAGCCGAGCATCGGCATCGACACACCCGAGGACTACCGGCGGTTCGTCGAGCGCTGGCTGAAGTCGCCTGCGTGAAACGCACCGGCGCATTTCATGCACTCTACTTCTGGGGCGCGGCCGCACGCGCGGGGCCGGGCGTTGCCAGGCGGCGAACGGCGGCCGCCTTTTCGGGCTGGCCGTGGCGCGAGTAGTAGTCGGCCAGGAGCACGCAAGTCTCCGGATGTCCGGGCCTGTCGGTGAGGATCTTGCCGCACCACTTGACGGCCTCGTCGTCATAGGCGTGTTCGAACATCCAGCGGGCGACGCGCGCTTGCAGTGACACGTCGCCGGGTGTCTCGCCCAGTCGCTCCTGGAGGTCTTCGAGCTGGCGACGGTCTCGCTGCAGCCGGTTGAAGGTGTCTTGCTCGCGTGAAGCCTCGTCGTCGCGGGCGAGCCGTTTGAGGGCGAGCGAGCGCTGGTAGTGTGCCGCCGGATCGGACGGGCTGCGGGCGATCGCACGGTCGAGGTGAGCCAAGGCCGCACCGGCATCGCCGTGGCGCAGGTCGAGCTTCGCGCGTTCGAGGTGGCCCGCCGCGCTCTCGGGATCGAGCTCGAGTGCGCGGTCGAGGTGGTGCAGGGCGCTTGCCTCGTCGCCCAACGCGAGCGCGTTGCGCCCCGCCCCCAGGTGACCCCCGGGATCGTCGGGCCGAAGCGCGAGCAGCGCGGTATAGGCGTCGGCCGCTGCACTGTTTTGCTGGGCCCGCTCGAGCTGCTCGGCAAGGCCGAGTCGAGCCTCGGCACTGTTCGGGTCGCGCCGGAGCACTTCGCGATAGTCGGCGATCAGAACCTCCGGCTCGGCGTCACGCCGGAGGTGGACGTTGGCGTGCCAGAGCGGAGGGCGGGGATCGTCGGGCGCGTCCTTGGCCCAACGGTCAAGCACCGCGCCGGCGTGTGGGAAGTCGTACGCGTCGAGATAAACGCGCGCGAGCGCCTCGTCGAGCATCGGGTCGGGCCCGGAGGAGGCCGCGAATGCCGTCGCGAGCACGGCACGCGCTCGCGCCAGCCGGCCGTGCTGGGCGTCCAGCAGCGCACGCAGGACCGCCAGCCGTTCCTCGGGACAACCGAGCGCCTCGGCCTGCTTCAAACCCTCGTAAATGTCTCGCGACCGCCCCTGAGCGATCGCGACCTTCGCACGATAATAGTGCGCATCGGCCGATCGGGGCCGCAGCCGAAGCCATCGTTCCGTCGCGCCCCGAGCGACATCATATTTGCCTAGGGCCAGCGCCCGGCGAGTCGCTTGCGCCTCCCGCCGGACCGGCTGTTCCCACGTGAAGAAACCCGCCGTCGCAACCGCGACGAGGAGCGCTGCGGCACCGGCCGCACTCCTCCATTTCGGATAAGTCGCCATCAAACTCATGCGTGATCGTATCCGCCGCGCCGCGCACTCCGACCGCGATCCCCGGCTTACTTTTTCTTGTTCTTCAGTGTTGCTTGCATCTCTTTATAACCGGGCATGTCGGTCTTGGGGTCGATCGGTTTGTTTGAGGCCGATTCGGGCACCTTCGCGAGTTCGCTCGTCGCACCGTCGCCACAGCCGGTAACGAAGCACGCCATGGCGCTGGCAAGAACGGCGCCTGAGACCAAAGTGCATAGCGATCGCATCGTGACTGCTCTCCCCGTTGGAAGTCGAAGAAACGCCGTGCGGGGCGCGCACTGCGCGCCCTCGTCGGCCAACGCCGGGCGGATGCCATACCGCGCCGGTCAAAACGCGTCAGCGCTCACAACCTCGTTCTGGGCGCGCGTGCCGAGGGCCCACCAGGTCTGGAGGTTGATGCTGTTCTTGATGAACTTCACCGAACCGTCGGCAAAGCAGACGTTCACTCCCCCGCTGTGGTTGCTCGTCGGCGCTGCGCTGCACATGGAGCCGCACCAGTCGGTGGGGAATTCCGCGTTCGTGTACGTGCAGCGCGGGCTGTTCGGGGCGTTGACGTGGCTATAGGAGAGGTTCGGCACCGCTGGGCCGATCCCCAGGTTCCAGTGGCAGCCGACGTTCCGTGTACCCAGCGACTGCGTCGTGCCCGGGATGTTCGCGCACTGCTGGGAGAACGATATCGCGTTCGCGGGGCCGTTGACCGGATCATCGTGGTTAAGGGTGATCGAAATCATGAACATGGCGCGGACCGCTCTCGGGTCGCTCCGCAGCACGAGATTGCCATTCCCGCCGGAATCGTTCAGCCCGAACAGGTGCTCGCTCCACATGGCCGTGTTCGAGGAGCCGTCCGTGACCCCCTCGACCCCGAACGACCCTTGGCTGTTCGAGTTGTTGTACCACGGGTTATTGAGCGGAACGATGGTTCCGGACCACGTGCTGATCGAGCCGGGCCCGCCGATGTTGCCGGCGTAGTTCAGCGGTGCCCAGGGACTTGCCGGCCGGGCCTTGAGACTCTCCGACGGGCAGATCAAGGTGGCGATGAGCGTGTACCCCACCGTTGTGTTTGCGCCGTTGGTCATCTCGAGGTTGAAGTTCAGCGCGTTGTACATGGCCGTCTGCTCGAGCTGAGAAAGCAGCGAATCGCCCCAGGAGACCGACCAGCACCCATTGCAGGCATTGTTGTTCTGGATGGACTGTGCGGGGAAGACACCCTGCGACGACAGATAATTGTGGGCGGCGAGGCCCAACTGCTTGAGGTTGTTGACGCACTGGGCACGGCGGGCGGCCTCGCGCGCCGCCTGTACGGCGGGAAGCAACAGAGCGATTAACACCGCGATAATTGCGATGACCACCAACAATTCGATGAGCGTGAACCCGCGACGGACGCGCATCAGAGAGCCCCCTGGCCGTTGGCCAAATTGTGAGGACGGGTGATGAGGAAAGGGATGACCGAATGCCACGCTCGCTCATCCTGGCCGCGCGGAGTCAATGACGCAAGTGGCAAACGCATGAAACGGGGTCGAGTTTCCGACTTTTTTTGAGGTTCTATACATCCATGTTCTGATGCTTGAGAGAAGCCGTGCGGCGGTGCAGAAGATCCGAGGCCGACCACCCGCAATGCCGGCCGGTTCAGTGCGCCGGGCTGACCGCCGCCGGCGCGGCCTTGAGGCTCTGGAGGTAGCTGATCAGGTCGGCGAACTCCACCGCCGAGAGGGTCTCCGCCAAACCCTTCGGCATGAGCGAGACGTCGCCCACCCGCCGCTCCTCGATCGTGCTCTTGGCGATGCGCGTTATCTTGGCCTCGGCGTCCACCAGCTCGATGTGGGTGTCCGACTCGGATCGGACCAGGCCGGTGAGCACCTTGCCGTCGGCGGTGGCCACGAGGGCCGGCTGATAGCCCGTGGCGATCCGGTTGGAGGGCTCGAGCACCGAGCGAATGATCTCGGCCTTGTCGTACTTGAGCGCCAGGCCGGTCAGGTCGGGGCCGACGTTCGCGGTCCCCCGCCCGGCGGCGGCGTGGCACTTCGCGCAGCCGATCCCCTTGAGGTCGAAGAAGAGGGCCTCGCCTTTCTTGGAATCGCCGTTGTTCCGGAGCGCGAAGTCGCGGAGCGCGTCGGGCGAGGCGACGGCCCGGCGCGTCGAAAGGAGGGCTTCCGACGGCTGCGAGAGCTGGACGCTGAACGACCACGTGCCGATTCCTTGCCGCGTTCGCACGAGCACCCGGTTCTTGCCCTGCTTGAGTTCCAGGCGGACGAGGTCGGTTTCGGGCATGTAGGGGCGGCCGGCGAACGCGCTGAAGTCGTAGACCGCTTGCTCGTTCACGGTCACGGTCAGCGTGCCGCTGGAGCCGATGCGCAACAGGGCGGGCCGGTCGCGGTCCGACGCGATCTCGGTGTAGGCGAAGGCACAGAGGTCGGGCGAGCCGTTCGTGTCGAAGCCGAACCCACCCCGGTCGCCGACGTCTCCTTTGAAGTCGTTGAGCGTGACCCGTCCGTGGAGGGGGTCCCCTGCGCGCGGGGTCCAGGCGATCGTTCGCCCCTCGACGCCGGAGTGGGTCTTAGCGAAGTCGATCGACCGCTCGCCCAGGAAGACGCGCGCGGTCGTGCGCGGGAACGGCCCGATCACACGCCAATCGACGAGCGGTACGAACCGGGCGAGGAGGTGTTCGACGGCCAAGGCCGCGGGTCCTTGCAGCCGGCCGGCGCGGGCTTCGGACTCGAGCGGTCCCCGCACGCGGTCGCCGAGCGCGGCGAGCGCGGATTCGGCCGCGCGCCGGGTCTCGGGGCTGCGGTCGTTCAGGGCCGCGAGGTAGATCGGAAACGCGCGCTCGTCCGGAAATGCGGCCAGCGCGCGGACGGCTTCGTCCTTCGTCCTCTCGTTGTGGGCGACGTTGATCAGGCGGGGAATCGCGTCGCGGAGCTTGAGCGTCACGGCGGCCTCGAGCGCGGCGAACCGGACCTCGGGCGCGGCGTCGTCCAGGCGGGCCAGCACCGCGTCCTTCACGTCGGCGGGGACCGGTCGCCGGGTGTTCATCGCGAGCAAGGCCGCCGCGCGGACCTCGGGGGCGGGACTCTCGAGGAAGCTCGCCGCGTCGTTCAGCGGCAGCACCCCCTCACGCCCAAGCTCAGGCAGGACCCGTGCCACGAGCGAGGCCGGGGCCTTGCGGTCGTAGGCCAGCGCAAAGCGCGCGCGGAGCGCCTGCGGACCCGCGAGCATGCCCAGGGCGTCGAGAGCGGCGACGCGGACGTCCTCCGGCCGTGCGGGATCCTGGACGAGCTTCGCGAGGTCCGGCGCGGCTTCGTGGTCGCCCGATGAGCCAATCACGCCGGCGAGCGCGGCGAGGTTCTTCTCGTCGCTCTCGCGGGCGAGCGCATCGCGCAGCAAAGGAGACGCTGGCGGGCCGACCTCGCGGAGGCCGGCGATGGCCTGGAGCCGCACCACGGCGTCGGCGTCGCGCAGGCCGAGTGCGAGCGCCAGCAAGACGCGCTTCATCGCCGCGGCGTCCCAGTCTTCTGTGCGCTGAGGCATCGCGCCCGCCAGCGGGTTCGTGCCGAACCAGTGCCCCGACCAGGCGGGATAGCGGCGGTACAGCCCGGCCAGCGTCGCCACGATCCGGGCCCGGAAGGCGGGCGTGTCGGTCTTCACGAGCGCCCGCCCGAGGGCATTGACGACTGGCAGCGCCCACGCTTCATCGGCCAGGAGCAACGCGTGATCGCGGCGGGATGCGTCGAGCAAGCTCGCGAGGAGCGCCTCCTCGTCCCAGGCGTCCAAGCGGCGCAAGGCCCCGCGGATCGACCACGCCGCGAACGTGTCGCGCTCCGCGAGCGCGGCCAGCAGTGCTGGGGCAGCAGCGCGGTCGCCAGTCTTTCCCAGCGCGATCGCCGCTTCCCGCCGCACGGCGGGATCCGGGTCGCGCAACAGCGCCGACAGCGAGGCGCCGGCCGCGCGGTCCGCGCGGACGCCGGCACTGCGCGCGGCCTGCAATCGCACCTCGGCGTCCCGGTCGCCGAGCGCGGCGAGGATCGCGCGGCGTGCCTCGGGCGTGCCGATCGCATCGAGGGCCCAGAGGGCATGAAGGCGCCCTGCCCGCGGCGTTTCCTGACGGAGCCGGTTCGCGAGGGGCTCGACCTCGGCCACTCCCCTACGCACCAGCCGACGCTGTGATTCCAGCCGGACGGAGAGGGCGGGATGGTCGAGGGCCCGCTGCCAGGCGGCAGGCCCGTCGCCTGAGGGACGAAGCACCGGCGCGACGCGCTCCGGCCCGTTGTACGAGAGGCGGTAGAGCCGGCCCGTCTGGGGTCCGTCGGCGAGCCAACCGTCGAACGCCCAGTCCACGAGCCAGAAGCCGGTGCCATCATTCGTCACCGCGAGCGAGAACGGGCGGAAGTCGCGGACGGCTCCCTTCGTCACGAACGGCGTCCGCTTCCCCTTGAGCCGGAACGTCCCGCCCGACTTCTCCAGCTTGTATCGAAAGACCGTTTGCAGACCCCAGTCCGAGACGAACAGGTCCCCCTGGTACTCCGCCGGCAGCCCTTGCTCGTTGTAGCAGACGCCTTGCGTGCCCGAGCCGCCGAGCTGGCCGTCGACGATGGGCAAGGCGCGGTGCGGGGCGGTCAGGAACTGGTAGGGATAGCCGTAGTGGCCGCCGACGATATGGTGCGTCAGGCTGTTCGGCCATTTCTTGCTGTCGTCGTCGTTGCCGTAGGTAAAGACGTCGTCCGTCGCGCTCAACATCACGGAGAGCGGGTTGCGCTCGCCCGAGGAGACCACCTCCAGGTCGGTGCCGTCGGGCCGAACTCGGATCACGCCGCCGCCGAAAAGCTGGATCGTCTTGCCGTCGCGGCCGACCCCCTTCGGAATGCCTTTGTCGCCGACCGCGACGTACAGGAAGCCGTCCATACCCAGCCGCATGCCCGACGCGACGTGGTCGTTGATCCCGCTGAAGCCGGGGAGCTTCGGCCCGAGGCCCGTCACGAGATCCACGCGCTGGTCGGCCTTGCCGTCCCCGTCCGTGTCGCGAAATCCGGAGAGGTAGGGGGCGTGAACGACGTAGAGCGTGTCGTCGACCCACTCGAGCCCCATGACGCTCCAGAGCTTGTCGGCAAACCGGGTGAGCCGGCCCGCCTTCAACGCCAGGACCGAGTCGATCGGCTCGGTCGGAGGTCCGGGCATGTCCATCGGATCCTGGCCGAGGTACAGCGTGCCGTCAGGCGCCTCGACGACGGCCGTCGGAAAGAGGATCTCGGGTGCCCGCGCGACGAGCTCGATCTTCCAGCCCTCGGGCACTTGAGGGAGATCGGCGGCCGGCGCCGGACGGGGAGCGGCGATTCCAATCGTTGTCATCAGGGCGAGAACCAGGACCGTGCGCATGGCAGGCACCTTCCGTGGAGCGAGGAGAACGGCTGGTCTGGAGATCGGCGGGCGTTTCGCGCAGAATTGTAACTCGATTGACGAATGCCCTCAACGCGAGCCGGCCGTACCGACAGGAGCTGTCCCCGTGTCCCAGTCGCAGCCTGTGTCCCCGACTGAACTCGATAACGCCACCCCCGCGCGGACGCGTAACCCGCTGAAGAACCCCACCTACCCCCAGCGCACCCACTTGCGCGAACGGCCGCACTGGCAAGACGTGCTCCGGACGTGCGAGGAACGGCTCGCCCAGGCACGCCAGAAGCTGAACGTGATCGGCAGCAGCCCCAGCCGGGCCGCATTCGAACGCCTGTTCGCCCAGATGACCGGCGCTCGCGACCAGGTTGCCGATGCCGTCCGCCGCTTGCCCCTGGAGACAGGCGACCTGTACGAGGAAGACAAGCACCGCGTCGACCAGGCCGTCGCCGCGCTCGACCGCGTCTTCCGGCGCTGGGATGCCCAGAAAGCCTGAAAGGGAGGGCTCAGCCCCTCCGGAGCTGAACGCCGATCGCTCGGACTGCCTTGGAGAACGCCGCGCCTCGGCAGAATCGACCGCCTGATTTTTGACCTCCCGCGACGGCGAACTAGGATTTCAGCGTCCAAGATCCGCGACGGGGCGCTCGCTGGGAGGAGCCAGCCCCCAACACGGTGCCGGGTTTCCTCTCCTGCACGGCCTGTCGACCAGAGAAGGGAGCGTCTGCGAATGGAATTCATTCGGATCAAAGAAGACATCTTCCGCCTTGACATGATTACGCGCATCAGAGAGGGGAGGAACGAGGAGACGTTTTACGGCCGGAGCGTGCGCAAAGGGACCGAGGCCTGGTTGGACATCTATTTCGTCGGTGGTGAAGTGGTCAAGCTCGAGGGCGAGTCCGCCATGGCCATGCGCCGGTTTTTGGAGCAATCTTGCCAGATCAAGGACGTCAGCAGCCTCGCTGGGGACAGCCGGCTCCCGTCGCCCCACACGCAAGCGCCCTCCCCGCCGGCGTCGACTGCCGTGCGCGGTCGCGGACCGCACGGATAGCATCGTTCCGCGCGGTGAGACCGGCCTACCGGGTTCGGTCCCGTCGCGTCATCACCAGCTCCATCATCAGCCGCTCCTCGCCGTTTGCCCCGAGCGCGAACTGGCGATGAATCAGCTTGCGGCCCTCGTCCTCCAGGCGTGACACCGTCTTGGATCGACGCGCCTCCTTCGCCTGCGCGTCCAGCGAACGGCTGTAAAGGACGATCTGCTCCCCGTCGAATGGGTCCCGGCTCTGCCGCACGGACATCCGGGTCTGTCGCGAATCGGTCCAGAAGCTGGTGAACGTTCCCGTTTCGGGCTCGAAGCCGATGATGCCCAGGCCGGTCGACTTCCGCTCCCCCTCGCCGAAAACGAAATCCGATTGCAGGAAGCGCCCCTCGTGGATCATGTTCTGCCGGCAACGGCCCTCGGAACGGACCGGCTCACCAGCGCGCGGGTGGAACGTTTTGACCACGTGCCAGTCGCCGACGAACTTCTCCAGTAACTTCTGCCCAGCCCCCGGTCGGGAGCGGGGTTCATAGGCGGACTGCGGATCTTTCTTCGGCTGCTGCCCGTGGACGAGTCCGGCGGTCAGCACGAGGCCAGCGACAATCGCCACGGCGAGTCGATCTCTCATCGGTTCCCCTCTCTTGGCGGCGCACTACAGCTTCCTGTCGGGCGGGCACTACCCACCACTTCGACGTAAAGCGCGGTGGGCAAGTGCCCAACCTGGAGTGCAGTGGTCGAGCGACCCTTGATCGAAAGTCTCCCAGGGCCGCGATTATCTCCGGTTGCCGTGGAAGTTGGTAGTTTCTCCCAACGAGCACCGGCACGTGGCTTGCATCTTTTGACGGTCGTTTTCCTCCAGCACGCGTGCCTCTCGTTGGTGCGGGCGTCCGTTCGCTGGACGCCGCCAGTCCGGCGAAGCCAGAATGGTCGCGGGGACCGATGCGGCGAGTGCATGATGACGGGCGATGCGCACGACTTCGACAAATACTCGACCACGGCCGGGGAGCCGCCGAGGCCGCACGGAGCGCGGCGCGGTCGCCAAACGGGCGGAGCACGCGAGCGAGCGATCAGTCGCCGCGAGTGGACTCCCAGGTCTTGATGGACCCGAGCGTAAGCCGGCTGGGCGAACGGGGCCATGCGCCGTTCCCCGAGGTGCAAAGCCGCAAGGCGCATCGCCGGCGCTGGCTGGTCGTTGGCCTGATCGTCGCAGTCCCGGCAATCGCGGCGTATAACCTCGTACCCAAGTCCGCGAGGCCCTCGGCACCATCTCGACGGATGACGCGTTCGTCGCCGGGCACGTGACGAACGTTGGCCCGCGCGTCGAAGGGCTCGTGACCGAAGTGCGGGTCGACCAGACCGACCGCGTGGCGCCGGGGACCTTGCTCGTGCGGCTCCACCGCGAGCCGTTCGAGGTGGCCCTCGCCCGGTCGCAGGCAGCCCTCGAGGAGGCGTCCTCCACGGTGGGGGTGACGTCCCTCGTGGGTCACGATCAGGGATTCGCGCTGCTGGCGAACATGGTGCAGGCCCAGGCGCGCGTGATGTCGTACCTCGACGTCTTCTGGGTGTTGTGGATCTTGACCCTGGTGGCCTTTCCCCTGGTCTTTCTGATGAAGAAGTCGGTCGCGCACCGTGGTGCGACGATGCACTGAAGCCCGGCCTGCCACGAAGGGTCGTTCGCTCGGGAGTCATTCTCGATGCGGGCAGAGTAGACCCGCGGTCACTGCGTTGCAGGGCGGCGGAGCGATCGTATGCTCCCATCCCTACTACCTTTCGAGCCGAACGCGTGTCTTGCGGCCCGTTCATCGGGAGGGCCAATCTCGATAACCTCCCACTGGACTTCAGCGCGGTGACAGCCTATTCTGCAAGTATGCGATTTGTGGAATAATTGCTTAACTCGAATAATCTCGGGGGTGAACTCGTCCCGTATCGGGATTATGGGGAGTCGACAGAGGAACCCAACGATGTCCTTACGCTTCCTGGTGGCTTTGCTTGCGGCTTGGGTCTCTTTCGGAGTCGCGTGTCATGCCCCGGCCGAAGACGGCGCGGCGGCCGCGGCACCGCCCAAGGCCGCGGCGTCTGCCCCGAAAGGCAAGGCGAAGACCGCGAAGGCCAGCGCCTCCAAGGGCGCGGCGGAACAACCCACAGGGGAAACGGCCAAGACGCGCACGCTCGAGAAGGCGACGTTCGGCGGCGGCTGCTTCTGGTGCATCGAGGCCGTGTTCGAGCAGGTCAAGGGCGTGAAGTCGGTCGTCTCGGGCTACGCCGGCGGCAGCGTCCCCCGCCCGTACTACGAGCTGGTCGGCACCGGCACGACCGGCCACGCGGAAGTCGTGCAGATCGAGTACGACGCCGACATCGTGACCTACGACGATCTGCTCAAGACCTTCTGGAGCGCGCACGACCCCACCACGCTGAATCGCCAGGGGCCCGACGAGGGGACGCAGTACCGGTCCCTCATTCTCTATCACAATGACGAGCAAAAGCTCGCCGCGCAGAAGATGTACAACAAGCTCACCGCGGCCCACGTTTTTGCTGCGCCGATCACCACCCAGCTCGCCCCCCTGACCCGCTTCTACCCCGCCGAGCGCTATCACCAGAACTACTACCGCAACCACCGCTTTGACCCGTACTGCGAAGCCGAGATTGCGCCGAAGTTGCAGATGATGAAGCTCAAACAGGCGATGGAACGCCGCGCTGCAACATCCACCGACAAATCGGCCGGCGGCGATCAGTGAACCGGCTTTGATTTCTTGTGCGCCATTCCCGTGGTTTTTTGACACTCTTTGCTGATCTCCACCGGTTATCCCTCAGGCGAAGCGGGACGTCTGGGTGCCATGCCCACGTCTTCGTGGGCATGCGC
>JARLIH010000371.1 GCA_031291845.1 Isosphaeraceae bacterium
GCCGGTCTCGTCCAAGGTTCGGCTCTTCAAATGCTTCCTCGACGCCGCCGTCAGCGAGCAGATCTCGCGGATGATCGCGATGCGGGGGGCAACCGAGAACGCCGACGACATGATCAAGTCGCTGACGCGGCTGTACAACCGCGCCCGACAGGCACAAATTACCCGCGAGCTCGCCGAGTTGATCGGCGGAGCCGCGGCACTCGAGTGACGAACCAAGAGATTCACCACAAAGGCACGAAGACACAAAGAAAAAACAATAAATGAGGGTTTGAAGAGCATTGTTCTCCTTCTTCCCTTTGTGTCTTTGTGCCTTTGTGGTGAGCGCTTTCCCCGCTTTCACCCCCAGTTGCAAGGGATGACCGATGGCCACCGCGACCGCGACCGGACGAATCGCCCAGGTGATCGGCTCGACGTTTGACGCCGAGTTCGACGAAGGGCACCTGCCCAACATCTTCAACGCCCTGACGATCGACGCCGACGAAAAGGGGGTCAAGATCCGGCTCACCGGCGAGGTGCAGCAGCAGCTTGGCGGCAACCGGGTTCGTTGCGTGGCCCTCGGCTCGACCGACGGGCTCGTCCGCGGGATGCGCGTGGTCGACACGGGGGCTCCCGTGAGCGTTCCGGTCGGCAAGGAAACCCTGGGCCGCGTCTTCAACCTGCTGGGACAGCCGATCGACGGCCGGGGCGACATCGCGGTCGGCGAACGCTGGCCGATCCACCGCGACCCGCCGGCGTTCGACATGCTGTCGCCGAAGACCGAGGTCTTCGAGACCGGCATCAAGGTCGTCGACCTGCTGACCCCGTTCGTCCGCGGCGGCAAGATCGGCCTCTTCGGCGGGGCCGGGCTGGGCAAGACCGTCATCCTCACCGAGCTGATCGCCCGTATCGCCAAGGTCCACAGCGGTTACGCCGTGTTCGCGGGCGTCGGCGAGCGGACCCGCGAGGGGAACGACCTCTGGCTCGAAATGCAAGACACCAAGATCGGCGCGACGGGCAAGTCGGTCATCGACAGCACCGTCATGTGCTTCGGCCAGATGAACGAGCCCCCCGGCGCTCGGCTTCGGGTCGCGCTCTCGGCCCTTACGATGGCTGAATGGTTCCGCGACTCGACCGGGGCCGATACCCTGCTGTTCGTCGACAACATTTTCCGGTTCAGCCAGGCAGGCTCCGAAGTCTCAGCGCTCCTGGGTCGGATGCCCTCGAACGTGGGCTATCAGCCGACCCTGGCCACCGAGATGGGTGCGCTCCAGGAGCGGATCACGTCGACCAACAAGGGGGCCATCACGTCGGTGCAGGCGGTTTACGTCCCGGCCGACGACCTCACCGACCCCGCCCCGGCGACGACGTTCGGCTTTCTCGACGCGTTCATCGTGCTCCAGCGCTCGATCGCCGAGAAGGGGATCTATCCGGCGGTCGACCCGCTCGGCTCGACGTCGCGTATTCTCGATGCCCAGTACATCGGCCAGGAGCACTACGACGTCGCCCGGCGCGTCCAGGGCATCTTGCAACGCTACAAGGAGCTGCGCGACATCATCGCGATCCTCGGAGTCGACGAGCTGTCCGAAGACGACAAAGTCGTCGTCCACCGCGCCCGCCGCATCGAGCGGTTCTTGTCGCAGCCGTTCTTCGTGGCCGAGGTCTTCACCGGCAAGGCCGGCCAGTACACGCCGCTCGCCGATACGATTCGCAGCTTCAAGGAGC
This sequence comes from Isosphaeraceae bacterium, assembly GCA_031291845.1. Classification (GTDB taxonomy): domain Bacteria; phylum Planctomycetota; class Planctomycetia; order Isosphaerales; family Isosphaeraceae; genus DAIDJG01. Next base: position 1,702 of record JARLIH010000371.1, read on the forward strand.
TGTGCGACGGCAAGTGGGACCACCTGCCCGAAAGCGCTTTCCTGTACGTGGGTGCCATCGAACAGGCCGAGGAACAGGCGAAGAAGTCGGCGCGCTGAGCCACCCCGAACCTCGTAGCGACCACCGATTTCAGGAGTGAAGACCGCGATGGCCAGTCACGACACGGGCGACGGCGGGGCGGCCGGCAAAAAGGCCGGTGAGCCGATCAAGTGCGTGGTCGTCACGCCCGAAAGGACCCTGTTCGACGAGCTCGTCGAGTTCGTCGCCCTGCCCCTCTACGACGGCGAGCTCGGCGTCTTGCCCGGCCGTGCCCCGTTGATCGGGAGGCTCGGCTTCGGCGAGCTCCGCACGCAGGTCCATGGCGCGACCAAGCGCTACTTCGTCGACGGCGGTTTCGCCCAGGTGCGCGACGATGTCGTGACCGTCCTCACGAACCGCGCTGTGCCCTCCGGTCAGATCGACACGGCCGCCGCCGCCAAGGAGCTGGAAATCGCCCAGAGCCGACGCGCGACGTCCGATTACGAGGTCGCCGAGAAGAACAAGGCCGTTGCTCGTGCTCGGGCGCAGATCCACATCGGGGCGGCGCGTTAGAGTGGTTTTCCCACGACTGGCACACCTTCGGGTGGCTGGGCTCGGCCCCAGCCACCCATGCTAGACGCTTGTGCGCAACCCATCCCAAAACGCTCTAGGGTTTGTGAAGGTCGAAGTGCGGCGGCTTGCCGCACCCGGCGGAGCGCGAACTTGGGCGAGCGGCTTAACGGGGTCAAGACGATTCGAGCAGAACGGCCCGAGACGCCGACGGTTCGCAGTAGTCCGCCGGCCGGGAGCGCTCGAGTGTTTTTGGGGTCATCGGCGCTGCGGATGCCGGACGACACATAGAGGTTAGCAGGGCGGCCACCTCGCCGGCGTGTCGGGGTGCGGTCCGAAAGTCCTGTTGCCGATGGTCGGACTGGTAACGCACAATGGCCGCAAGCACTCCAACCTCGGCCCGGGACCCTGTGTTGCGCACCCTTCGTCTTGGATCAACGGGCGGCCCCCCGCCCCTATCCGCTTCCGGAACAACGCACCTGGAGGGAGCTGCCCGGTCTCCCTGGGCCGCGTATTTCGAATCGCACGGCTACGATCCGGGGAAATCCGCGCGGTGGGCCGTGGGTCTCTTCGGCATCGCGATGATCGCCTTCTCGGTCGCGCCGATCGTCAACCACCTGCGCGGGCTCCAGAACAAGGACTATAACCTGTGGTACGCGACCGGGCAGCTCGCCCTGCACGGGGGGTTGATCTATCCGACGGACCACCGACCGTTTCCGTTCATGTACCCGCCGGGGTGCGCTGCGCTTTTGGCGATCGCAGGGCTCGTGGGCGAGTTGCCGTTCATCGTGCTCCTTCTCGTGGCGAACTCGGCGGCGTGGGCCGGCTGCATCTTGCTGTCGGTCTACCTGGCGACGGGGCGGGTGTGGGGTCAGCACCCGCTGCTGTATGTGGGACCGACACTCGTCGTGATCCCGTTCGTTCACGACATGTACCTGCTCGGCCAGCCTGCGCTCGGGCTTCTGCTCTGCCTGCTGGGAGCGTTCGCCTGCCTGCGAACGGGCCGCCCGTGGACAGCCGGGGGCCTCGTCGCGCTCGCGGCCGCGATCAAGGCGTACCCGATCCTGGCGCTTGGCCTGCTGGTCTATCGCCGGCAGTGGAAGGCCACAATCGCCACCGTCCTCGCGCTGGTGCTGCTGCTCCTCGTGCTCCCGATGCCCTTCCGGGGCGTCCACCAGTCCTGGGCCGACCTGTCGACCTGGACGCGCGGAATGGTCTTGAAGTACGACAAGGACACGATTGCCCAGCGCCCTGAGCGCAGCTACAGCTTCAAGAACCAATCGCTGATCGCCCTGGCCAACCGGCTCCTCCGCGCGGTCCCTGCGAACGGCGAGGCGAAAGACGGCTGGCGCGTGAACGTCGCCGACCTCGACTTCCGGGCGACGAACGCCGCGATCGTGGGGGTGTCGCTCGCCCTCTGCGCGTTCTACCTGGCCGTAATGCCTCGCTACAACCTGCGCACGGAGCGGACCGATGCGATTGAGGCCGGCATGCTCTTGCTCCTGATCCAGGCGTTCAACCCCCTCTCGTTCGACTATTCGTTTGTCTGGCTGATCTATCCGCTCACCCTTGCCGTCGCGCTCATTCGTGAGGCCCCCGCGCCTTCGCGGCAGCATTCCGCGCTGATCGGCGGGCTCGCAATGGCGATCCTCGTCTTTGGTCTGTCCCTCCCCTTCCGGCGGGTCGCGCAGGCGTACGGCAACTTGCTGATCGCCGACCTCGTGCTCCTCGTCCTCCTGGGATGGCAACTGTACTTGGCAGGGCGAACCCTCCCGAGGCAAGGAGCCAAGCCGTCCTTGGATCATTCGCTTTGAGCGGCGAACCTTCGTCAGGCTTCCTGCGTATTTAATGACCTAGACTTTCCGAAGGACCGGACCGCGAGGGCCGGTCCGTATTCTCGGTCCGCCAATCGAGAGGTCCCATGTTGCTTCTCGCCCCGCCCCGGCCCTCCTCCTCGAACCCCGCCCCTGAGCAGGCCCCCAAGGCGACGACACGCCCCGAGCCTCAGACCACGGTCCCGCAGGACGCGAAAACAGCCGTCTGCTTGAACGCGCTCGACGTGGCGGGCGAGGCCCGCAAGAAACTCGCGCGACGGGGCTACGACTGGTCATAGCTCGCAGGAACACTCTCGTAGGGTGGGCAATGCCCACCCTACAATTGTCCAAAGCCCTTTTCGGTCGGTGGACTATCCCTGGGCTAGGAAGGCTCCCGCCGCCGGGAAGAAACTTGGGTCCTGGTAGATCGGACGCGCGTCCCACTCCGTTCCCAGCCACGCGTGATGGACCACACTGACGTCCTGGTTGTGCAGGGTGATCTCCAGAAACCCGGGTGGCCGGAGGCCCGTCGGGTCACGCAGCAGCGGCGCTCCGGCGTTGAGGCTGAGCTGGTTCGGCAAGGCCTCGGGCACGTAGGCCCAGGCGGCGTGCACGTGCCCGGAGCAGAACAGGTGCGGGCCGACTTCGGCCAGCAGCACGCGCAATTCCGCCGCGTTCTTCATTCTCTTGTGCGCCAGTTCCTGCGCGTAGACCGGCGGCGCGGCAACCGGGTAATGGCAAGCCACGATCAACCTCCGAGGCCGCCGTGCCCCGTCGGCAAGCATCTCCCCTGCGCGCGCCAATTGCTCGGCCGGCAGACGGCCCGTCGCGGACAGGTGCGAGCGGGTCGCGTCCAGACCCAGGATGGCGGTCTCGGCGCCGAGCGGCCGGAGCCAGGGGTAAGTGGTGCTCTGCGCGAACTCGCCGAACCAACGCTCAAACTGATGGTGCCGGACCGAACCGGCCGTGTAGCGGTCGTGGTTCCCCGGCACGACGGTGACTCGCCCGCGGTCGACGAGCAAGCCATCCAGCGCAACGCGGGCCATCCGAAACTCTTCGGGCAACGCGGTGGTCGTCAGATCGCCCGTGATCAGGATGTGATCCGCATCGAGCCCTTGCACGCGTTCGACCACGGCGAGGAGCCGCTCCAGGCGGAACTTGCGTGCACGACGCAGCACGAGCTCCGCCATGCCAAACGCCCGCTTGTTGAGGAGGTGGAGCGGGTTGAAGGCATAGCGCCAGACGTGGATGTCAGAGAGGTGAACGATCCGCACGCGCTGTCCCTCCGGGGCCCTTGCGGGCGGCCCTGTCAGAGGTGCCAGCCCAGCCACCCGACGAGCATATCGTAAGCAGTGTGCGTGCCAACGGCGATTCCAAACCCACGCGCCATGAACACCCAGGCGAAATAGACCCCCGCCAGCCAGCGGAAGATGAAGGCGAACCAGGTAAACGCCTCACCGGGCGTCCCGGCGTGGTGGGCCAGTGAGAACAGCAGGGCCGAGACGGTCATCGCCGCCGTGCTCGCCAGGACCGCGGGTGTTTGGAGCACTCGCAAGAGGGCGAAAAGGAGAGGGATCAGGATGAGCCGGAACAGCGCTTCTTCGTACACCCCCGCCCCGACGAACCCGATGAGCCGCGCAGAGACGGGTGAAAGCGCCAGCACGTGCCCCCGCGAATGCTCGAGGGCCGAGAAACCGACGTCCACCAGCCGGCTCAGGCCCACGAGGGCAACTCCGAGCACCAGGCTTTCGAGCACCATGCCGACCGGCGTCGAGAGCGGAAACCGCCAGTCCTGCCGCTGAACAACCTGCCACGCGACCAAAACCAAGACGAGACTCAATGGCAAGAACCACTGGTCGGTCACGCCCAGGCGCGCGAGGACGTGTCGCATCCACCCGTCCGCCCCCGTCCTGAGCGCCTCGGCCGAGCTGCCGCCGAGCCATAACACCCCGAGCTCGTAGATGAGCAAGAGCGGTCCCACGAACGCCAGGCACGGAATCGGCCTGCGCGTGGCGGACCAGTAGGACTGGCGTTCGGTGGCCGCCTTCGCCGTCTCGCCCCAAAAGCGCGTGTCGTAGCCGTACCGCCGGCGCGGCGGGCTCGTTCGACTCAATCGAGGGGTCGCCTTGGTACGCACATCAATCATCTGTCGGCATCGCCCTCGCTCGAACTGAAGTCGCAGACGGGGATTGCGGGACTGTTAGTTATTGCAGAAATTCTGTAAAGACCGAAATCAACGAAATAACGGGGACCCTTGTGAGGCGATTTCGAGGCCGCTAGGATGTTGGCCGAGGTGGGGTTGCCATTGCCTTGACGGCGACGGGGCCCGGTCCCACAATATGCATTCCCCCTCCGTAGATTGCCGCTCAGCCGCTGGGGACACGAGCATTGACGGGTGCTCGGCCGGGTCCAGATCGGGCTATGTCTCCGGCTGGCCGTGCGACCAAGGCGCGAAGGTCCGTCTCAGGGCCGGCCGAATCGGTATTGCCCGCGTGGGGAGGATAGACGCGTGACATCGCGGTTTCATTGGGCCTTGTTCATCAGCACCTTCACCCTCGCCGGTTGCGGCGGCCTGTTCGACCCGGGTCCGCTCAGCTACGTCGAGAGCCCTCGGCTCAAGACCGAGCTCCAGGGGCGGGAAGCGATGCAGGAAAAGGTCCGCGGAGCGCTCGCCAGGCTCTTCGGCCCGAACCCCCGCGAGATCCACGTTCCCGCCGGCGCGGGGCTCCCCCTGGGGGGCGCGCGGCTGGCGAATTACCGGCACTTCGAAGACGGAACCGAGAAACCGCAGGCGATCGCGCGCATCGTCGACCCGAAACAACCGCCGGTCACGCAAGTGATGCGCGGAGGGTTCGCGCTATACCGCGAGCACTGTCTGCACTGCCACGGCGTGTCCGGTGCCGGCGACGGCCCGACGGCGCCGTTCCTTTACCCACGCCCTCGCGATTACCGGAAGGGCCTCTTCAAGTTCACGTCGACCAACACCGGCGCCAAGCCGACGCGGGATGACCTGGAAAAGACGCTCCGGTACGGGCTACACGGCACCTCGATGCCCGCGTTCGACGCGTCACTCTCGGATGGTGAGATCGCGCAGGTCGTCGATTACGTGATCTTCCTCAGCATGCGGGGCGAGGCGGAGCTGGCCTTGATCGATGAGGCGATGACGGCCGACGACAAGGATCCCGAGGCTCTCTCCGAGACGGTCGCGACCGAGGTCGCCGGCAACGTCTTTAACAAGTGGAAGGCCGCCGCGACGCTGGTGATGAACCCGCCGATCCCCAAGCCCCCTTCGACCCGCGAAAGCATCCTCCGCGGGCGGAACCTGTTCCTCGGCGGTACGGCCAAGAACAAAGTGGGGCAGCCGGTCAAGGGGGACTGCATCGACTGCCACGGCCCCCGGGCCGAGGGTGACGGGAACAGCTTCGTCCCCCAGAACGTCTTCAATACTGTGGTTTTCGGCGGCGACCCCAGCACCCGCAACGAACGGCTCCAAGCGTTCGACGAGAAGGTCCGGACCAAGTGGAAGGAGTCGCTCGACGACTGGGGCGAACCGCTCCGCCCGGCGAACCTGAACCGAGGGGTCTACAAGGGGGGCCGGCGGCCGATCGACCTCTATTGGCGGATTGCGAAGGGGATCAACGGTGCGAAGATGCCGGCGCACTACCCGGCGAACGATCCCGAAATGATCTGGGACTTGGTGAATTTCGTCCTGGCGCTTCCCCAGGAGCCAAAGCTCCTGGAGGACGCGGTCGTCCCCCCTGCCCCGACCGCGCCCGCCCCGAAGGTGGCCGCAACGAAGTGAGTGAACGTCGTGTGGCCCGACCGTGGGCGTTTCCCTTATGTTGGCGCGGCGGTCCGGTAGGCCGCCCTCGCTGTGAGCCGGAGCGACCGGGACGGTCGCCGCTACAACCCCGAGTCATACCGCTCTAGGGAGCGTTGCCGTGCGTTACTGGAGTGTCTTGTTCGCCCTGGCCGCGCTGTTCAGCATCGGGGCTTTCGTCTACTCGCCGTTCTCCCCCAACTGGTGGCTCCCCAACTCGGCCGATGAGCCCTACCACGTCGTCTCCAAGTTCGGTCGAGAGATCGACAGCCTTTTCCTGATTATCCTCTGGATTACCGGCATCGTCTTCATCGGCACCCAGATCGCACTCGTGTGGGTCTCGTATCGCTATGTCGACCGCCCCGGGGCCGTCGCCACGTACTTCCACGGCAGCCAGCGCCTCGAGGTGATCTGGACGATCATCCCGGCGGCCATTCTCGTCTTTATCGCCCTTTATCAGATGGGCACCTGGGCGAGCATCAAGTTCCGGAGTGCGGCCCCCAAGGTCCAGCCCGTCGCCGAGATCACCGCGCGGCAGTTCCAGTGGGTCATGCGCTACCCCGGGCCCGACGGAAGGCTGCATACCGCCGACGACGTCCACCTGGTGAACGACCTGCACTTCGTCAAGAACAAGCCGGCGCTCATCTACCTGAAGTCGTCGGACGTGCTGCACTCGTTCTTCCTGCCACAGTTGCGCATCAAGCAGGACGCCGTCCCCGGCCTGACGATCCCGGTCTGGTTCGACTCCGACCGCTCGGGCGCTTTCGAGTTGCTCTGCGCCGAGCTGTGCGGCTGGGGCCACTACAAGATGCGGAGCAATGTCACGGTCCATGAGAACCAAGCCGACTACGACGACTGGCTCCAGCGCAAGATTCGCGACCAGAACCAGAGCCAGCTCGCTTCGGCCGACGCCGCCCAGGGGGGGAAGTAATACGCCATGAGCGCAGAACACGCCCAAGCCGTCCACGGCGATCCGCACGCAGGCGCGGCCCACGGACACGGACACGACGACCATCACCACGAAGACAACCGCAACTTCTTCGCGCGGTACGTCTTCTCGACCGATCACAAAGTGATCGGCATCCAGTTCCTGTTCTCGGGCTTGATCTTCTTCATCCTGGGCGGGTTACTGGCCATGGCCGTCCGCTGGCAGCTTGCCTGGCCCTGGGCGCCGATCCCCTTTCTGAGCAAGGCGCTCTGGTCCGACCCGTCGCTCGGCTACCGCATGCCGCCGGAGTTCTACAACAAGCTGTTCACGATGCACGCGTCGGTGATGATCTTCTTCGTGATCATCCCGCTGCTGACGGGCGCGTTCGGCAACTTCCTGATCCCGCTCATGATCGGGGCGCGCGACATGGCGTTCCCGAAGCTCAACATGTACTCGTACTGGTGTATGCCGTTCTCAATGATCTTCATCATGTACTCCTTCTTCGTGGAAGGAGGCTCCGCGGAGGCAGGATGGACGAGTTACCCGGTCCTCTCGGTCGCCAAGTGGGCGACGCCCGGTTCGCTCAACGGGCAGACCTACTGGCTGATCGCGCTTTTATTCGCGGGCGTATCGTCGCTGATGGGGTCGATCAACTACATCACGACGATCATCATGCTCCGCGCCCCCGGGATGAAGATGTTCCGGATGCCGATGGCGATCTGGGCGATGTTCATCACGGCCATCCTCCAGGCGTTTGCTCTGCCGGTCTTGACCTCCGCGCTCGTCATGCAGTTGCTCGACCGGACGGCGGGCACGAACTTTTTCCAGCCCGATAACTGGACCGTCGCAAACGCCCCCCCCGTGGTCGGCGGCGGGCAGACGCTGATGTGGCAGCACCTGTTCTGGTTCTATTCGCACCCGGCCGTGTACATCATGATCTTGCCGGCGATGGGAATGGTTTCGGACGTGATCGCCACGTTCTCGCGCAAGCCGCTGTTCGGCTACAAGCCCATGGTGTTCGCCATCGCCGGGATCGCCGGCCTCGGATTCATCGTGTGGGGACACCACATGTTCCAGTCCGGCATGAACCCCGCCCTCGGTGCGACGTTCATGCTGTCGACGATGATGATCGCCCTCCCGTCGGCCATCAAGGTCTTCAACTGGCTCGGCACGATGTGGGGCGGACGCATCCACTACACCGCGGCCATGCTGAATGCCATGGCCTTCGTGGCGATGTTCATCATCGGCGGGCTGTCCGGCATCTTCATGGCGGCCACGCCCGTCGACATGCACATTCACGACACCTACTTCATCGTGGGCCACATCCACTACGTCCTCTTCGGCGGTAGCACGTTCGGCATCTTCGCGGCCATCTATTTCTGGTTCCCGAAGATGTTCGGCCGCATGATGGACGAGCGGCTCGGCAAGATCCACTTTGTCCTGAGCTTCCTGTTCTTTAACGGGACGTTCTTCCTGATGCACATCGTGGGCATGCACGGCATGCCGCGACGGTACGCCGACTACACGGGGTTCGCCTACCTGAACAACTCCGCGGTGATCGGCATGAACCAGATCATGACCTACAGCGCCTTCGGTCTGGGGCTGGCTCAGCTCATTTTTGCCTGGAACTTCTTCTACAGCCTCATTGCCGGACCGAAGGCCGGGCCCAATCCCTGGCACTCGAACTCGCTGGAGTGGGCCGCCCCGTCGCCACCGCCGCACTACAACTTCGAGACCATCCCGACGGTCTACCACGGCCCCTACGAATACAGCGTCCCGGGCATCGGGAAGGACTATCTGCCGCAGACGGAAGCCCGTCCGCCACAGGCCGGCCCACTCGACCCGGTGATGGGGGGCGACTGACCTTCCTTGCCCGTCCGCAGCAACGCGGACGGGCACATCTGGCTACCACCATGGATTCCTGTTTCACGCGCCCGTGCTCATGACCCCAAAAGTATCCGCGTTCAACCCTGTTGAATCCCGCCCCGCCTACCGTCGGGGGCCGCACTGGGTCGCGCTGTTTGCGGCGGCCTTTACCCTGCCGCTCCTGTTCGTCGGCGGCTCGGTGACGACGTACCGGTTCGGGCTCGCCGTGCCCGACTGGCCGACGACGTTCCACGTCAACATGTTCCTGTACGACTTCTGGAACGCCCCTTTTGGCGTGCGCGTCGAGCACACGCACCGCCTCTACGGGGCCGCCGTCGGTCTCGCCACGATCTTCTTGGCCGTCTGGTTCCTGGCGTTCGAGCGCAGGCGGTGGATGAAGGGGCTCGGCGTGCTCGCACTCGCGACCGTGATCGTCCAGGGGGTGCTCGGCGGAACGCGGGTCACGCAAACCTCGACCCTCCTGGCAGCCGTGCACGGCTGTATGGGGCAGGCATTTTTCGGCTTGATGGTCGCGCTTTGCGTGCTGACGGGGTCCGACTGGCTCGGTAATGCCCAACTCTCGGCCGACGCGCAACGTCTTCGCCGGCGCTCCGTGGTGATGGTCGGTCTGATCTACGCACAGATCGCGCTCGGTGCCTGGCTCCGCCATTACGGCACGGTGCCGGCGCTCGTCATTCACGCCGTGATCGCCTTGGCCGTCTGGAGTCATGCTGCGGCGCTCTCGATCAGGATCGAGCGGCACAAGTCCGCAGTCCCCGGGCTGGTCCCCGCCGCGCGGGCGATGGCGCTGGCGGTAACGCTCCAGGTGGTGCTCGGGCTCGCCGCCTGGATGCTCCTTTTGCCGTTCGACCACGTCCCGCGCCCCGTATCGCTCTGGCAGGCGATGGTACGCACGGCCCACCAAACCAACGGCGCTCTGCTGCTGGGCTCAGCCGTGGTGCTGGCCCTTCGCGCTTGCCGTCACCAGGGTCCGGCAGCCGCGACGGCGGCAGCTCCGGCCTCGACGAAATTGGCCCCCTGGAACCTGGAGACCGTGGCGTGAAGACGGCGGCAACGACGATCCTTGGCCGGCCCGGACTCGCTGAGCCCCCGACCGACGCGGCCCTGACCGCGGCCGGTGGCAAGCTGGCGGCGTTCGCAGCGCTCACCAAGCCGCGCATCGCCGTGATGGTGCTCGTCACCGTCGCCACGGGTTTCGTGCTCGGCGCAAGGGGGGCGTCGCACCCCGCGACGCTCGTTTTCACCCTGCTCGGCACCGGGCTGGTCGCCGGAGGCGCAAGCGCCTGGAACCAGCTCTGGGAGCGGCACCGCGACAGCCGGATGAAGCGGACTGCGGGCCGCCCTCTCCCGGCGGGGCGGGTCACACCCCTCGAGGCCGGCGTCTTCGGTGGCGTGATCGCCGGGCTCGGACTCGCGATCCTTGTCCTCGCCACAAACCTGGCGGCGGCCGGCGTGGCCCTGGCGACGCTGGTGCTTTACGTCTTCGTCTATACCCCCCTCAAGTGGCGGACGACCCTGAACACCGCCGTGGGGGCAGTTCCGGGTGCGCTCCCGCCGGTTATCGGTTGGGCCGCCGCGACCGGTCAGGTCAGCATCGAGGCCTGGGCGCTCTTCCTCGTCGTCTTCCTGTGGCAGTTCCCCCACTTCCTGGCGATCGCCTGGATCTACCGCGTCGACTATCGGCGCGGCGGCCACAAGATGCTTCCGGTGGTCGACCCTCGTGGTTTCATCACCGGGCGCCAGGCCGCGGGGTATGCCCTGGCACTGGTCCCGGCCGGGCTCTTACCTGCGGTGATCGGCCTTGCCGGACCGTATTACTTCACCGGGGCCCTGGCCATGGGGTTGTTCTATCTCGCGTATGCCGTCCGGTTCTGGGCAGACGTCGATGACACGTCGGCCCGCCGGCTCTTGCGAGCGTCGTTCATCTACCTGCCCGCGATCCTGGTGCTGCTGCTTCTCAACCCGCTGCCGGCCTGAGCGCCAGGCGCGTTTTTCCGAGGGTGGATATCCGCGATGGCACAAACCGCCGCTCCTCCGACGACCCCCGACCTGGACCACCACGTCACGCCAGCCGGCCACATCCCGGTTCAGCACGCGCCGGTGACACCGGGCAAGGTGGCGATGTGGCTCTTCCTCGCCACCGAAATCATGTTCTTCACCGGGCTGATCGGGTCGTACATCGTCCTCCGGGCCGGCAGTCCTCCCCGGTCATACACCAACCTGTACAGTCCGAACACGCCCCTCGAGGGTTTGCTGAACACCGAGGGTGTGTTCATCGAGCACGTCGGCTCCGACCCCGCCCGGGTCGCGGCCGCGATCAAGAGTGTCGCGGGTCTCGACGAGGAACACGTGAAGGAACTGGCCCGCGACCACAGCCTCGTCAACGGGCTGACGTCCGACAAGGCCCACCGGCTTCACGACGAGCTCGAATCGGCCGGCGCCCATGTCGAGATCGAGCGGCTCAAGCAGTACAACTGGCCAAAGCCGTATGACAAATTCACGAACCCGCTCGATATCGACCTGACCGCCGCGAACACGTTCATCCTGATCTGTTCGTCCGTCGCGATGGTCCTCGCCCTCAGCGCGTTTCAGCGCGACGAGCGCAAGAAGGGGACGCTCTGGCTGCTGGCGACCACGCTCATCGGTTCCGTCTTCCTGAGCATCCAGGTCATCGAATATTACGGATTGATGTTCGGCCACCACTACCCCGCGGGAATCAGCGCGACGGGGCACTTCCGGCCCAGCGCAAGCCTCTTCGCCTCCTGTTTCTTCACGATGACCGGCTTCCACGGGGCACACGTGACCGGAGGGGTCATCGCCCTGGGTTGCCTCACGATTCGCTCGGCCCTCTCGGGCTGCACGGCCTACAACAAGCACCACTACAGTCCGGTCGAGCTGATCGGCCTCTACTGGCACTTCGTCGACCTGGTCTGGATCATCCTCTTCACGCTCGTTTACCTGCTCTGATGCCGGTCGGCGGGTTGTGGTAGTCTGATACTGCGGTGCACTCACGTACGGGGAACCTTACCAATGGCCGAGACGAACCCAGGCGATCAGCCGCACACGATCGAACAGCCGAACGAGCCGTACGTGCGCATGGACGAGACGCGCGAGCAGGAGCTCGAGAAAGAGTCGCACACGTCGCTCTATCTCAAAGTCTGGGCGGGGCTCGCCATCTTCACGGCGCTCGAGTACGTCTACGCCCATATCTTCAAGGACGCCTTCGCTGTTCTGGTGCTCGGCCTGATGACGATGGCGATCATCAAGGCGGCCATGGTGGGCTGGTACTTCATGCACTTGAAGTTCGAGGGGAAGTGGGTCTATGCGATGCTCGTCCCCGCGGGCGTGCTCGCAACGATCATCGTTCTCGCCTTGTACCCCGACTTGGCCCTGCAGCCGGTGACGGAGGAAAACCCGTCCGACGAGGAAGCCGAGTCGGTCTGGCACGAGCCCGCCGCCGTCCCCCCGATCGTCCACGGTTGACCTCGACCGAGGCGCAACATTCGTCTGCCAATCTTTTGTATGAACGGTCCCGCCCGTGTTCGCTTCCTATCGCAACGGCATCGCGCTCGTCCTGGGCACCATCGCGCTCGCTCTCGCTGTGTGCCTCGGCACGGTGCGTACTGCCGCCGTGGCCACGGCCGGCCATGACCTCGGCGAGCAGGCGTACCGGCTTGGAACGTTTCGACTCACGGAGCGTTCCGGACGCGTCGTGACCGACGCCGACCTGGCCGACCGGGTTTGGGTCGCCTCGTTCATCTTCACCCGCTGTCCTGCCTCGTGCCCGCGCATCTCGAGCGCGATGAAGGGCCTCCAAGGAAAGCTCGCGCGTTCGAGCGTTCAGCTCGTAAGCCTGTCGGTCGACCCCACGCACGACACGCCCGCCGTGCTGGCCGACTATGCAAGGCGGTTCGAGGCCGATCCCGAGCGCTGGTGGTTCCTGACGGGACCGAAGGACGACGTCTACCGGCTGATCCTGGAGCAGTTCCGCCTGGGCGTCGCCGAATCGAGTACCGAGGACCAGAAGGAAGGGGCCGAAGCCGTCTCGCACAGCGCCAAGCTCGCGCTCGTGGCACCCGGGAACGCCGTGGTCGGGTACTATAACGCCGACGAACCCGACGACATCAAGGCGTTGGCCGGGAAAGCCTCGCAGCTCGCGGCCAGCCGATCCGCGGCGTTGCTCGCGCCCTGGGTCCGCGGGTTGCCGGCGGTCAACGCCGCGCTCAACAGCCTGTGCGCGATCCTCCTCATCACCGGCTGGACGCTGATCCGCTCGGGCCAGGCACGCGCGCACGCGGCGTGCATGATCCTGGGCGTCGTCGTGTCGGCCCTCTTCTTGACGTGCTACCTCGTCTACCATTTTCACGCGGGCAGCGTCCCGTACCGTGGCCACGGCGCATTGCGACTGATCTACCTCACGGTCCTGCTTTCGCACACGGTCCTGGCAATCGTCGTGGTCCCGCTCGTGATCTCGACGCTCGTGCGTGCAGCCCGACACGATTTCGTGCGGCACGCGCGCATCGCTCGCTTCACGTTTCCCGTCTGGCTCTACGTCTCGATGACGGGCGTGGTCATCTACGTGATGCTCTACCAACTCCCCGGCAGCCGCTGAGAGGCTTCTGTAGGGGGGGCAGTGCCCACCCTACCGTGTTCCATCGGCGTTTGGCGCCACGCCGCGCGGATTATCAACCCATCGGGCCGGCAATGGCCGGCCCTAAATCAATCCCGATGCGACTCTGCCGCGCTACGGTGTCGAGAAGCCCCTGGAGAGAGCCGCCGTGAATGTGGATCAGTCCCGGCGCAGGAGACAGCAATCCACCGGGCAAACGTCGTGGCTCGGCCCGTACTGTCCGGACGCACGGCGCGGCACCGACGGGTCCAGGCGTTCTCGGACGAGCTCGCAAAGCATCGATACGAAACGCGGGTGCGTGCCGACCGTGCCGGTGCGATCCATGGAGAGACCGAGTGTCTCGCAGGTCGCGCGGGCTTCCACGTCGAGGTCGTACAGGACTTCGAGGTGATCCGAGAGAAAGCCAATTGGGTGGATCACGACGTCCGTCGCACGTTCTTCTTTGAGGGCGGCGAGGTGCTCGAGGATGTCGGGCTCTAACCAAGGGTCGCCGGGCCGGCCGCTACGACTCTGATAGACGAGCCGCCAGCACTCGGGGTCGAGCGAGGCGGCTTCGGAGACGAGCCGGCAGGTCTCGACGAGCTGGCGTTCATAGTCACAATTGCGGGCCATGGACAGCGGAATGCTGTGCGCAGTGAACGCCACCCGGGCTGCGGGACGCCGGTCGGCCGGGAGCCGCTCCAAGGCCTCGCGCAGGCGTTCGGCGTTGGCCGCGACGAAATCGGGGTGGTTGTAGAAGACCCGAACCTTGTCGAGCGCCGGCGCGTCGGCACCGACTTCGGCCTGCGCCCGCGCGAGGTCCTCGCGGTACTGCCGGCAACTGGAATAGGAGCTGTACGCCGCCAGCACGACCGCCAAGGCCCGCTGCACGCCGGCGGCGGCCATCGTGCGCAGCGTGTCGGCGAGGAACGGGTGCCAGTTCCGGTTCCCCCAGTACAGCGGGAGCGGCTGACCCTGCCGGTCGAGCTCGGGTCGCAGCGCGTCCATCAGGGCGCGGACTTGTCCGTTGATCGGACTCGCGCCCCCGAAGTGGTTGTAATGCTCCGCGACTTCCAGCAACCGGGCCCGTGGCACGTTCCGCCCGCGAACCACGTTCTCCAGAAACGGGATGACGTCCTCCGGGCGCTCGGGGCCGCCAAAGCCGACGATCAGGATCGCATCATAAGGGAGCGAGGTTGCTGGCATGGTCGTCATAATGAGGGTTTCGTCATGAAGTCCGCGGCAGGAAATCGGGACCGTGGGGGTATTTGTGCCCCGTCGTAAGACCCATTTGTTGTATTCCCTCGGCGCCAGGACGCAAGCCCCGCTTGCCTGAGATCCCGTGGAATCGCGGGTCCTTACCGGCTGCCCGTTGACGCGGCAAAAAAAGCGCGGGTTCCCACGTCCACGTGTTACATTACCCCCGTGCGAGCGTGGCGTACGCGGGGCAAATCGGACACGGTTGTTCGTGACGCACCCGGTTTTCTCGCAACCGTTTCGGAAAAACTGCGACCGGCTCTTGACGTACCAGGATAATCTCTTGACGTGGGCGTGTCAGGTTGCTGGGATGGTGCCGCGAAGGCGCTTTGGGCGCTTGACGCGACGGGCCCTGGGCGAGAGGTGGCATGGCGGGCACTGAGCTGCGGATGGGGATCGTCGGCTGCGGTTACGCGGCGCGGATCCACCTCGACCGGCTGTTGGCGCTGAAGGGCGTCCGCGTGGTCGGCTGCGCTGACTCGGACCGGGCCGCGGCCGAGGCGCTGACAACCCAAGTTGGCGAGGCCGGCGGCCAGGCGATCGCGTTCACCGACCACCGGGAGCTGTTGCGACAAGCCGCACCTCAGGCGCTGGCGATTTTCACGCCCCACATCGCGCACTACCGGCCGGCGATGGACGCGCTGCAGGCTGGCTGCCACGTCTTCGTCGAAAAGCCGCTTTCGACGAACCTGCAAGAAGCCGTCGACATCGTCGGCCTGGCGCGGGCCCGTGGTCTTAAGGTGGGCGTGGGTCACCAGTACCGGCTACGCCCCAGCCTGGTGGAGGCCCGCCGGCGACTCGCGGCCGGCGCCATCGGTCCCGTCCGGCTCGTCACGGCGACCCTTGCGCTTCCTTGGCTCGAGACCCACTCCGGCACGGAGAACTCTTGGCGGTTCGACCCGAAAGCCGCGGGGGGAGGCATCCTCGCCGACGCAGGCGACCACTTGATCGATGCCCTGCTCTGGACGACGGGCCAGACCGCGGTTGAAGTTTCGGCCGTGCAGTCGCGGCACGAGTCGGGTCTCGACCTCGTCACCGCGGCGGCGATCCGGCTGGTTGACGGCACGCCCGCGACGCTCGCCGTGTCGGGCGTCTCCGCCGGGTCGTTGTTTGAGCTCAACTACTTCGGCGAGCACGGACGGCTGCGAATTACCGATCAAGCACTGCTCGAGGAGCACGACGGCCAGGCCGTGGAAACGGTCGCCGCAGCGGAGCCGGCGGAGAGTATCGACGGCAACTTTGTCGCGGCCCTCCAAGGCACCGCAGCGCTCTGTTGCCCGGCCGACGAAGCCCTCGACACGGTGCGGCTGCTGGAAGCGATCGCGCGCTCCGTAACAACCGCGCAAACGGTGCGGCTCATCTGATGGTCGGCGCGACCGATCTCGTTGGGGAGAATTACTTTGCTTTGCGACTCGTGGACTTGACAAGCAGCCACAGCGTGGACTACCAGTATGGCTCCGCCCTCGGCAATCGTCGGGATCGCGCACGGGGCGAGCCGGACCTTGGCAGAACTCCAAGTCGGGGAGCGCCCCTCCCCTGGAACCCTTGGCCTGAGGACCGACCTCATGTGGGACCGTCTGGACATGATTGCGACGCTCGACGAACCCGCCCCCGGCTTGGCGGCTTGGGACGATGGGCTCGTTCCACCCGTTACCGACCGGCATCCGGGCGATGAGGAGGAAGACGAAGAATTCGACGACGAAGTTGAAGACGACGAAGAAGAAGACCTCGACGACGACTTTGACGACGAAGAGGAAGATTTTGAAGACGAAGAGTTCGACGACGAGGACGAGCTCGACGAAGACCTCGACGACATTGACGACATCGACGTCGACGAAGAAGAGGACCTGGACGAAGACGAGGACGACCTCGACGACCTTGACGAAGAAGAGGAAGAAGAGGATTTGGAAGAGCTCTGACAGCGCCCGGGCGTTCCACATGGAACCCCTGTGAAATCGGCGAACTTCCGCTTGTTCGCCGCGCCTCGTTCTGGCTATTCTGATGCTTTGCGACCCACCGGCCCCCCGTGCGCGGCTTGCCGTGCCGGGGGCCGCTGATCCTAGGCCGGGAAGGGAGCCACTTTCCGATGGCCGCACCTTATGAACGACCTGGCGACCCGTCGAGCCCCGAGGGTCCGGCTCCCGAAACCTCAACGCGGCGCTTGCGCGAGCAGAGCCAGCTCGACTTCGAGCTCGAGTTCCTCGGGCAAATCCTGGAGCGCGACCCGCTGTACGCCGACGCGCTGCGGGTCCACGGCAACAACCTCGCGGCCAAAGGCGAGTACACGCGCGCACTTCAGATCGATCGCCGGCTGGTACGGCTCCAGCCGGAGCGGCCGATCCCGTGGTACAACCTCGCGTGCAGTTATGCCGTCTTGGGAATGGTGGATCCGGCCTTCGGGGCGCTGCAGCGCGCGCTCGAGCTGGGCTATCGCCATCTCTCACACCTGCGGCGCGACCCGGACCTGAAGGCCCTGCGGCGCGACCCGCGTTTCGTGCGCTTGCTCCGCCGGTTCGACTGAAGCTCGGCGTAGCGATGGCGGCCGGGACGGTCGCCGCTCCCAGCGCGAGGATGTCTGAGTCGAGTCTCGGACCGCCGCGCTCATCGTGCCGTTTCCGCCCCGCTTCTCCGATTACGTCGCTTCCCCATGAAATATCACGACTGGGACCACGTCCTCGAAGCCACGCAGGCTGTCCGTGCGCGTTGGGGGGAGACGCCGAAAATCGGCATCGTCCTCGGCACGGGTCTCGGGGCCCTCGCGCAAGAGATCGACGCAGAAGCGACGATCCCCTACCCCGACATCCCCCACTTCCCCCAATCGACGGTTCAAAGCCACAAGGGCCAGCTCGTCTGCGGCACGCTTGCCGGCCATTCAGTCGTCGCAATGGAGGGCCGCTTCCATCTTTACGAAGGCTACTCGGCCGCCCAGGTCACGTTCCCGGTCCGCGTGATGAAGGAGCTCGGCTGCCGCTACCTCGTCGTTTCGAACGCCTGCGGCGGGCTAAACCCGTTCTACAACAAGGGGGACCTGATGGTCATCGACGACCATATCAACCTCCTCGGAATGAACCCGCTGATCGGCCCCAACGACGAGCGTCTCGGCCCCCGGTTTCCGGACCTCATCGAGCCGTACGACCATAACCTCCAGAAACTTGCCCTCCAGGTCGCGCTCGAAGAGAACATCGTCGCCCACCGCGGTGTCTACGTCGCAGTGGTGGGTCCGAACCTGGAAACCCGAGCCGAGTACCGCTATTTGAGGGCGATTGGCGCGGATGTCGTCGGCATGTCGACGGTCCCCGAAGTGCTGGTCGCGGTCCATGCCGGCCTGCGCGTCCTCGGGTTCTCCATCGTGACCGACATGTGCCTGCCCGACGCGCTCAAGCCGGTGAGCCTCGAAGAGATCATCGCCGTTGCCCAGGAGGCGGAAGGGAAGCTGCGGACGATCGTGCGTAAGGTGCTGGAACGGCTGGATGCGTGAGACCCATTGCATGCGTAGGTTTTCTCGTGGGGTGGGCATTGCCCACCTTCTTTTGTTTCGCACCGCTCGGTGGGCGTTGCCCGCCCAACAATGAAGTAAGCCGAATGTCCACGAACGCCAAGCCCTACAAAGACACCCTGAACCTTCCCGTCACCCGCTTCGAAATGAAAGCAAACCTGACCGCGCGCGAGCCGAAGATCCAGGCGCGGTGGCGAGAGGAAGACCTGTACAGCCGGATCCGCAAGGCCCGGGCGGGGCGCGAACGCAAGGTCCTGCACGACGGGCCGCCGTATGCCAACGGCGAGATTCACATGGGGCACCTGCTCAACAAGGTGCTCAAGGACTTCGTCGTGCGTGCGCTCACGATGCAAGGGTACGACAGCCCTTACGTCCCCGGCTGGGACTGCCACGGCCTGCCGATCGAGCACAAGGTCGTCAAGGACCTCGGTTCGAAGGCCGCGACGATGAGTCACGCCGAGATCCGCGCCCTCTGCCAGAAAGACGCGCTGAAGTGGGTGGACGTTCAACGCGAGCAGTTTCGCCGGCTCGGCGTTTCGGGGGACTGGGACAACCCTTACCTCACGCTCGACCCGCGCTACGAGGCGGGCATCCTCGACGTCCTCGCCGACCTGATCGAGGAGGGCTACGTCTTCCGCCAGCTCAAGCCGATCCACTGGTGCATCAACGACCGCACCGCGCTGGCCGAGGCCGAGCTCGAGTACAAGGACGAATCGTCCCCGAGCATCTACGTCAACTTCCCGATGATCTCGGGAGTGCCCGCCGAGTGGGGTGAAGGCCCCTGGCACGCGATGATCTGGACGACCACGCCGTGGACTTTGCCGGCAAACGTCGCGATCGCGGCCCACGCCGACCTCGACTACGTGGGGCTACGCTACGTCGATCCGGCCTCGGGGCGAACCGTCCACACGATCCTGGCGGCCGC
The DNA here is from genome assembly GCA_031291845.1 of Isosphaeraceae bacterium. Taxonomy (GTDB): domain Bacteria; phylum Planctomycetota; class Planctomycetia; order Isosphaerales; family Isosphaeraceae; genus DAIDJG01. The sequence continues at coordinate 21,026 of JARLIH010000371.1, forward strand.
GCTGGTGGCCAAGGTCATGGGTCTGCGCAACGTGACGGAGTTCGAGGAAGTCGGGCGCGTGCGAGGGAAGGACCTCGAGCATGCCGAATACCGGCACCCGTTCATCAACCGGGTCAGCCCCGTCGTCCTGGCAGGCTACGTGACCGTCGAGGACGGGACGGGCCTGGTGCACACAGCGCCGGGGCACGGTGCGGAGGATTATCAGATCGGGCGCGTGTACCAGTTGCCCACGCTCAGCCCGGTGGACGCCTCGGGCCGGTTCACGGCCGAGGCGCCGGAGTTCCTGCTCGGTCAGGGGGTGTTCCAGGCGAACCCGAAGGTCGTGGCCCTGCTGAAGGAGTCGGGGCACCTGTACCACGAGCTGATGTTCGTGCATAGCTATCCCCATTGCTGGCGTTGTAAGAAGCCGGTGATTTTCCGGGCGACGGAGCAGTGGTTCATTGGCGTCGACCGGAACGACCTGCGCGGGCGGACGTTGAAGCAGATCGACGCGGTGCGCTGGGTGCCGGGGTGGGGACGGGCGCGGATCGACGCGATGGTGAGTGGACGGCCTGACTGGTGCATCAGCCGCCAGCGCTCGTGGGGCGTGCCGATCCCGGCCCTCGGTTGCGAGACCTGCCAGACGCAGCTCCTGACGGCCGAGACGGTCCGGCACTTCCGCGACCTCTTCCGGGAGGAAGGGGCCGACGCCTGGTACACGAAGGCGGTCGAGGAGTTGCTGCCGCCCGGCGCGTCCTGCCCGCACTGCCGCGGGACGACTTTCCGCAAGGAAGGGGACATTTTGGATGTCTGGTTCGAGTCGGGCTCCAGCCATCGCGGCGTCCTGGCGGAAGGCTTTGCGCTGGGCTATCCCGCGTTCATGTACCTGGAAGGTTCCGACCAGCACCGCGGCTGGTTCCAGTCGTCGATCCTGACGGCTGTTGGCAGCACCGGCCGCGCCCCCTTTGAGACCGTCCTCACGCACGGCTTCGTCGTGGACGACAAGGGGGAAAAGATGTCGAAGTCCGTCGGCAATACGATCTCGGCAGTCAAGGCGACCGAGCAGTACGGCGCCGATGTGCTGCGGTTGTACGTCGCGAGCATGGACTACGCTGACGACGTCCGGATGAGCGAGCGTGGCATCAAGGAGATGTCCGAGGCGTACCGCAAGGTACGCAACACATTCCGCTACCTGCTCGGGAACCTCGAGGATTACGCGCGGTTCGACCCCTCATCGTTTCCCGTCGAATCGCTCCAGGAGATCGACCGGTGGGCCCTGGGGCAGCTCAACGCCGTGATTCGCGACGTCCAGGCCGCGTACGACGAATTCGAGTTCTACCGGGTGTACCAGCGGGTTTACCAGTTCTGCTCGGTCGAGCTGTCGAGCTTCTACCTGGACGTGCTCAAGGACCGGCTCTACGCCGAAGCACCCGACGGACCGCACCGCCAAGCCGCGCAGTTCGTGCTGGCGCGGCTCCACGACGCGCTGACGCGGCTGCTCGCCCCGATCATTCCCCACACGGCCGAAGAACTGTGGGAGTTCGTGCCCGCCTCGCCTTCGCGGCCGCTGAGCGTCCACCTCGCGGAATTTCCGCAACCCGACCCGGCCTTCGACAACGATGCGAGGACGGCCCTCTGGACGCGTTTGTTGGCCGTACGTGCCGAAATCCTCCGCGAGCTGGAAAAGCTGCGCGCGGCGAAGGTCATCGGCAGCGCCCAGGAGGCGTCGGTGAGGGTCGGCAGCGACGATCCCGACCTCGCGGCCCTGCTGGAGCACGAGCGGGAGTTGCTCACGACGCTCGCGATCGTTTCGGAGATCGAGGTCGGCGGCGCAGCCCCCGCGAATGCCGCGAGGGGTATCGACCTGCCCGTCCTGTGGGTCCAGGCCAGCCGGTCACCCCACGCCAAGTGCGAGCGGTGCTGGAACCTTCGCGCAGCCGTGGGCCGGAGCGAGACGCACCCGACGTTGTGTGCACGATGCGTCGCGGTGGTTGGGAAATTGAATGTCGAAGGGTGACGGATGAATGATGGCATGACGGTCATTTTGGGTGGATAATAGAAAGAGCCCAATTCACCTCCCGTCGTCCCTTCACTGAGACCGCCATGGCCGATTCCCCGCGCGATCCGCCGATCACCGACCCACCCATCCGCCTGGCCGTCTGTGTCTCCGGCGGGGGAACGACGCTCCAGAACCTGATCGAGATGACGCGGTCACGCCGGCTGAAGGCGACGATCGCCCAGGTCGTCGCCAGCCGCCCGCGCATCGGGGCGATCCCGAAAGCGGAAGCAGCGGGCATCCCGCTCGCGCTCGCGTCGCGGACAGCGAAGAACCGGGCTGACTTCAGCGCGTCGGTCTTTCACCCGATCCGCCAGCGGGGCGTCGACCTCGTCGTTCTCGGTGGCTTCCTCGCGCTCCTGGACATCCCGCCCGACTACCAGGGGCGCGTGATCAACGTCCACCCGTCGCTCATCCCGGCCTTCAGCGGCAAAGGGTTCCACGGCGCCGCCGTGCACCAGGCCGTGCTCGACATGGGCGTGAAGGTGAGCGGTTGCACGGTCCACTTCGCCGACGCCACGTACGACACGGGCCCGATCATCCTTCAGAAGACCGTGCCCGTGCTCGACAACGACACGGCCGAGTCACTCGCCGGCCGGGTCTTCCAGGCCGAGTGCCAGGCGCTCCCCGAGGCGATCCGGCTTTACGCCGAGGGACGCCTGAAGATCGAGGGACGCCGGGTCCACGTCTATTAAGTGGACCCGCAGCCCGCTCAGCGCGGCCAAGCATGCTGCCAGATCAACAGCGCCGCCAGAATCAGCGGCAACGCGTTGAACAACACGCCCGCCAAAGCGTACCGGCCGATCGGCTGCCGCGCTGACCGCGCGATCAGCCAGCCCGCCAGGCCGAGACCCAGCCCGATCAACGGCGGCTCGACCGGCAGCACCAGCCGCGGCCCCGCTTGCCGGGCGATGATCGCGGTGAACGCGCAGATCCACGCCAGCGCGACCGTCACGCCCAGTAATACCGACGCCCGGCCCAGCAAGAACGAGAGACCCCAGGCAGTCCTATCCCACATCGATTGAATCCGCACGGCATCCTCCCTTCTGTAATTTTTGGGCCGTGGTGGAGTTCTGTTCCCCAAGGATATTCGCCACCCCCTGGCAATTATGAGCCGAATCCCGACTTGAGTGTCCGGGGGGCGACGCTCGCATCGTCAGAGCGGTTTTCGTATGAGTTACGCGCAGAATTTCGCAACGGGTCGGCGCCGGGGGCATCGCCCTGGCAGGCTCGGCCCCAGCCGCCCGGCGCGGAACAGGAATGCCGTTGGGTGCCATGCCCACGTCTTCGTGAGAATGCGCCCCTCCGACGGCTTCATGTGCGGCATCACCGGTGGCAAATCGCGAGGAGTGGTCGAGCTCTCCGCGAAATCTCGACACGGCCCAGAGGGCTGAACACGTGTTGGGGGCTACTGCCCCGTTGTTCGGGCTACGGCCCACCGCTACGATGCCGCTGAACGATCCCCTGCTCCGTACGCCGTTTCGAGGTACCCAATGGCTCTCCCCGCACGGCTCTCCTTCATTGGCCTCGTCCTAACCCTTTCGGCCGTGATCCCGAGAGCATCGGCTGACGCGTCAAAGCCAAGGAACGGAAGCCAACCCGGGGCGCAAGCGGTGGTGGGCCCCGACAGCAAGGTCATCGTGCGGTGGCCGATCTCGCCCAGCGAAACAGGTGTCCTCGAGCTCGATCCGATCCCGGGTGAAGCCCTGATCGAGAGCCTCTCAATCGTCGCGGACGCAAATCTCGATCGGCCCGTGAAGCCTTTGCTCAAAGACGTGGATCCCGTCACGTTCCTGACGGTGGGCACGCGTGTCGGCACGGAGATCCGCCCGCCGTCGATGAGCGTTTTCAACACGTTCTTCGACACCCCCGCCAACCGACCGCATCAAACCTACCGGGCCCGGCTCGAAGCCAAGCGCGTGGAAGGTCGGAGCACGCAGGGGCGCTACACGGCCATCGTGCACGGCCTCCGCGCTGGGCCGTTTGCCGGATCATTGGAAATCACGGTGTACCCCGGGTCGCCGCTGGTCCATATCGAGGCGGTGCTCTCGACCGAGGCTGACCGCGTCGCCTATCTCTACGACATGGGGCTCGTCGCCTCCGGAAAACCAAGCTGGAACGGCTTTTCGTGGACGGACACCGAGGGCAACTTCCAGACGCACGCCGCGCAGCCAACCGAGGCCGACCGACCGCTCGCCGTTCGCCACAGGACGCTGATCGCCGAAGGGGCGAACGGGTCGGTCGCGTGCTTTCCACCGCCGCACCAATACTTCTTCGCGCGCGACCTGACTGACAACCTGAAGTATGTCTGGTTCGGCGCTGGCCACCGGGGATTGGCAGAGCGCAACGGGTTCGGCATCCGCCAGTCGGAAACCGGCGGTGGCGCGTGGGTCCCGTGGGTCAGCGCCCCCCCAAAGACCGAACAGCGGCTCGGAATGTTCTTGCTGGCCTCGCCGGGCAGGGCCCGGGAAACGATGAACGAGGTGCTTCGCTACACGCATGGCGACCGTTTCCCCGACCTGCCGGGTCATGTCACGTTCTCGAGCCACTGGCACATGGCCATCGCGCTCGCGGCCATGAAGGAGATCGAGTCAAAGGGGCCCCGAACGACCCCCGACCTCGTCAAGATCTTCAAGGACATGAACGTCAACATCGTTCACCTCGGCGAGTTTCACGGCGACGGCCACCCGCGCGACCAGGGCCCCTTGCGGCTCGCCGAGCTCGACGCGCTGTTCGCCGAGTGCCGGCGGCTTTCGGGAGACAAACTCCTGCTCGTGCCCGGTGAGGAGGCCAACGCCTACCTCGGTTTGCGCGAACGGGGGAAGGAGCCGGGCCACTGGATGCTGCTGTTCCCCCGACCGGTCTACTGGACGATGGTGCGCGGGGAGGGACAGCCGTTCTCCGAAAGTCATCCACGCTACGGGACGGTCTTTCATGTCGGCAGCCGCGACGACATGTCGGCGCTGCTTGACCGAGAGCACGGACTCGCGTGGACCGCGCACCCAAGGATCAAGGCGTCGAGCTGGACACCCGACGGATACAAGGACGAGCCCTTTTTCAAGGCCGACACCTGGCTCGGCGCTGCGTGGAAGGGGATGCCCGCCGACCTCTCGCAGCCACGACTCGGCACACGCGCGCTCGACCTGATGGACGACATGGCCAACTGGGGCCAGCACAAGTACGTGCCCGGTGAGGTCGACGTGTTCAAGATCGACCACACGCACGAGCTCTACGGCCACATGAACGTGAACTATGTCCGGCTCGACCGCATCCCCCGCTTCGACGACGGGTGGCAGCCCCTGCTGGACGCCCTGCGCGAGGGGAAGTTCTTCGTAACCACCGGCGAAGTGCTCGCGCGCGGGTTCACCGTCAGCGGCAAATCGAGCGGCGAGACCCTGACGCTCCCGGACGACGGCCGCCCCGAGTTGAAGCTAGACCTGGAATGGACCTTCCCCCTCAAGTTTGCGGAGGTCGTCTCCGGCGACGGGCGGCGGACCTACCGCGAGCGGATCGACCTGGCTGATACCGCGGCGTTCGGCCAGCGCGAACTCCGGCTCAAGCCTGAGCTGAAAGGGCGCACCTGGGTCCGCGTCGAGGCGTGGGACGTCGCGGCCAACGGCACGTTCACCCAGCCGGTCTGGCTCGAAACGCGCTGAGGCCCCCGCGTGCGGATTCTCTCCGGGGGCCCGAGAGATTCCCGGCCGGCAATGGCCGGCCCTACATCCATCAGGCCGAGCCGGCGACCTCGCGCCGCGCAATGAGAGCGGCGGCGACCACGAGCAGCAACGCTCCCGTGAGGTAGACGGCACCGCACCACGCGATGGCCTCGCTCATGTTGTGGACTTCGCTCGAATGGCGTCCGTGCGCCGCGGCCCAACCGACAAGGAACGGCCCGAGCGCCCCACCGCCCCACCCAACCGTGTTCATCAGCCCCGCCGCGGTGGCCCGCGCGCGGGGCTCGACCACGTCGTAGAGTGCGGCGAAGATGTTCGAGTCGTAGAGGCCCTTGCAGAAGCCGAAGGCGGTCATTACGAGCATCAGCGTGCGCGGGTCGCGGGTGGTCCCGACGAGAACGACGGCGACGCTCCCCGCGGACAGTCCGAGCGCCTGCACGAGCGCTCTTGCCCCGGGCATGCGCGGCCTGGCTCGGTCGGCAAGCCAGCCCCCGCAAGGAGCCGCGACCGCGCTTGCGAGGTGGATGAACGCGGTCCCATACAAGCCGGCTTCGGCCAGCGAGTAATGAAACTTCTCGACCAGGAAGGTCGGCGTCCAGGTCAGAAAGATCGTCGCAACGAAGTTGGCCGCGACGAACACGGCCATCAGGAGCAAGACCGGCGGCGTCAGGATGCCCGCGAAATCCGCACGGGTCAAACGGAGCGGCGCAGTGGGCTTCACAACCGTCTCCGCCGCGCCCCGCTGTGGCTCGCGAAGGGACGCGTAGAGACACAGCGCCAGCACCGCACCGACGGAGCCGAACACGTAAAAACCGCTGCGCCAACCGTAGCGCTGCGCGAGCCAGGCTCCCAGCGCACTTCCAACGACCGTACCCGCGTAAACTCCCGACTGGTGGAAGGCCAAGGCCCGCGAACGGGAGCGAGGCCCGTGGTAGTCGCTAATGATTGACATCGAGGCGGGAAAGTAGAACGTCTCGCCGAACCCTTCGAGCGCACGCACCGTGACGAAGTGCCAGAGCTTGGTGCAGCGACCCGTCAATACCGTCACACCGCTCCAGAAAATGCAGCCGCCGAGGACCAGGTCCTTGCGCCGAAGCCGGTCGCCGACGAAGCCCGCAACCGGTGATCCCAGCGCGTAGACCCACATGAACGCCGAGCCGATCAGGCCCAACTGCACGGTGCTGAACCCGAACTCCACCTTCAGCCGCGGGAAGACCGCGAAAATGGCCTGGCGGTCGGCGTAATTGAAGAAGCAAACGAGCCACAGCATGAACACGACGCCCCACTTGTAGGCGGCCGTGCGAGGCGGTGACGGGACCTCGACCGGCCTGGGGCTCATGCGGTTCTCCAGCGTGCGGGCAGGAAACGGAGTCTCGAGGAGCCCCCCTGCGCCACGACTGTTGTTCGACCCGAGGGGGACACTGTAAGACGAAAGGCGGATCCGGGCAAACGAAAACGACGGCCATCCTCCATCCTTGGCAGCGCGTGGTGGGATTCGGCCCTTCGGGGCTCGCCCGCCCTTCAGGAGCAATACCACCACCGCCTCTCGCTTCGGATGGGAACACTGTATTATGATGACGCCCCCCCACCGGAGCACGAGACACCTGGCACCAGCGGGTTAGGGAGCCGATTCATGCACGACGACGCGTCCGAGTTGTTGCCCAGGGTCGATTTCACGCGGCGTGAGTTCGCGGTAACGACGCTTGCCGCGGGATTTGCCTTGGCCGTGCAACCCGTCTCCGCCGAAACGATCACCACCGACACCAAGGGGCTGGAGGCCGGGGAAGTGAAAATCCCCGTTCCCGACGGCGAAATCCCCGGTTATCGGGCCATGCCCGACCAGGGCGGGCCGTTCCCGGTCGTCCTCGTGGTGCAGGAGATCTTCGGCGTCCACGAGCATATCAAGGACCTTTGCCGGCGCCTCGCGAAGCTCGGCTACTTCGCCGTCGCCCCCGCGCTTTACGCGCGTCAGGGGGACGTCGCGCGCATCGACGACATCCAGGAAATCATCCGCGCGGTGGTCTCGAAGGTCCCCGACTCCCAGGTGCTGTCCGACCTCGATGCAACCGTCGCCTGGGCCAAGCAGACTGGCAAGGCCGATACGGCGAAGCTCGCGACCACGGGATTCTGCTGGGGCGGGCGCATCGTCTGGCTGTACGCCGCGCACAACCCGAACCTCAAAGCGGGCGCGGCCTGGTACGGAAGACTCGCCAGTGCACCCGACGCGCTGCACCCGAAGAACCCGATCGACCTCGTCGGCGACCTCAAAGCGCCGGTGCTGGGACTTTACGGCGGGGCCGACACCGGGATTCCGGCGGCGTCCGTCGAGAAGATGCAGCAAGCGCTCAAGGCGGCGAACGCGCCTTCGGAGATCATCCTCTATCCCGACACTCCGCACGGCTTCAACGCCGACTACCGTCCCACTTATCGCAAGGACCAGGCCGAGGACGGCTGGAAGCGGATGTTGGCCTGGTTCAAGAAGAACGGCGTCGCGTAACCGACGCGACAAACGCAACGATGGCTGAGTCGGACCGTGCGCGTTGGGACGCCCGCTACCGAGGACGCGAGGAGGGCCCTGGAGGTCCCTCTCCGTTTGTCGCCGCGCTCGACCCCGTCTTCCCCCGGCGAGGCCGGGCCCTGGATGTCGCAGGCGGAGCCGGCCGGAACGCCCTCTGGCTGGCCCGCCGCGGGCTCGACGTGACGCTTACCGACATTTCGGGCGTCGCGCTCGAAATCGCTGCCGCACACGCCGCCGCGCAGGATCTCCGCGTCACGGGACTCCGGTTGGACCTGGAAACGGAGCCGCTACCGACCGGTCCCTGGAGCGTGATTGTTTGCGTGCATTACCTCTGGCGGCCGCTCTTTCGGGCCTTCCCCGCGCTCCTCGCCGAGGGTGGACTCCTGGTCGTCGCGCACCCGACGCGGACCAACCTGGAACGACACGCCCGGCCGGGTCCGCAGTACCTTCTGGAGGAGGGCGAACTCCCCACGCTCGTGCCGGCGTTGACGATTGTCGCCTACGAGGAAGGGTGGCGGAACGACGTCCACGAGGCCAGGCTCGTCGCGCGACGACCCGCTGAATTCCTGTAGGGTGCATGAAATGCACCCTACGAGAACTCGTGAATAGGCGATGATCACCGGATCGTTCGTGCAACGGACCAGCGTCACGGTTTGTGTAGGGCCGGCCATTGCCGGCCGAATCGCTCAGCCATGGCCGAACCTACAAGTCAGCGTCTGGAGAAACGGGGATTGCAAGCCTCGTCTGGACAAGATTGCGAGCCCTCCGTAATAAGATCGAGCGTGGTTCTCGTATATGTTGCGCACCATCTCTGGCACGGGTGACCGGGGTGGAGCCGGCATTGGCTCGGTCCGAGCGCAAAGCGCGCGCCCGGATATCGGGGTCTCACTGGTAGAATGAAACGAGACCCTGTCGCGAGCGAGCGACCGCCGGGCCCTGGGCGATTGTTTTTGGGAGTGCTGTGATGCGTTCGACGGGAAAATCGATTGTGGCGCATGCGATCACGGTGCTGATCACGCTGGCCCTGGTCGCCCTGTTGTTTGGTGAGCGAATGAGTACGAGGCGCCCCGCGCCCGTGGTGCAGATTCCTGCCGGACCGTCGCTGCCGAGCGCTGCGCCGCGGCCCTCGACCGGAACGTACCGGCTGCCTTCAGTCGCGCCACCCGCAATCCCCGTGGAAGTGCTGAAGGCGGTCGACGCCGACGAGCAGATTAACATTCGCGTCTACCAGGCGGTCAACAAGAGTGTGGTCAATATCACGACGGCGGTCGAAGGGGGAGGCCTGTTCGGAGACGAGACCTCCACGGGAACGGGCTCGGGTTTCGTGTTCGACCGCGAGGGGCACATCCTGACGAACTACCACGTCGTCGAGGGAGCGGAAACGGTCCAGGTCACGTTTTACGACGGCTCGACTCACGAGGCACGACTGGTCGGCATGGACGCGTCGAACGACGTGGCCGTGGTCCAGGCCAAAGTCCCGGAGGACCGGCTCTTTCCGGTCGCACTCGGCGACTCGGCGCCGCTGCTCGTCGGCCAGAAGATCCTGGCCATCGGGAATCCCTTCGGTCTCGAGCGAACCCTGACGACGGGCATCGTCAGCAGCCTCGACCGCTCCTTGCGGGCCAAGAACGGGCGGATGATCAAGGGCATCATCCAGACCGACGCGGCGATCAACCCGGGCAATTCCGGGGGACCGCTCTTGAGCTCGAAGGGGGAAGTGATCGGCATGAACACCGCGATCGTCAGCCAGGTCGGGCAGTCAGCCGGGATCAGCTTCGCGGTGCCGATCAACGCGATCAAGCGCATTCTTGCCTCGCTCATCGAGCACGGCCGGGTCATCCGCGCGGACCTGGGGATCACCCGTCTGTACAAGACCAGCGAGGGCCTGCTCGTGCTCAACCTGGTCGAAGGAGGGGCCGCCGAGCGCGCGGGGATCCACCCGATCCGGGCGCGCATCGTGAACTATGGCGGCCTCCGCGTCCGCCGCCTCGACCCCGATACGGCCGACCTGATCGTCGCGGTCGATCGCAAGCGCGTGCACAACGTGGACGAGCTTCTCGGCGAAGTTGAATCTCACAGCCCGGGCGACGTGATCGAGGTGACGGTACTCCGCGGCGGGCAGCTCATGAACGTGCCGGTCCGGCTGGGCCAGTCGTAAGCGACGACGATCCTTTACCGAGCCATCGATGAATCCGGCCCGGTCGTTCCGGCGGCAGCCGTCGCTCCCAGCGGCGGTTCGGCATCGAAGGGCCTGAGATGGGCTTGGGGCAGCGTATTGTCGTGCACCAGGGCGTCGCTTTGCCCCACGAAGAACGTGTGCCCCGACGCGACGTCGAGGTTGAAGACCGGCTCGGTCGCGCCAGGTTCCACCGCGGTAACGCGTGCCCGCCCGCCGAGGGTGCGCACGACGTCTCCCGATTTCAGCTCCCTCGCCTGGGCCCAGCCCTGTCCCGCACGCCAGAACCGGTGATAGATGCTCGGCACGATCGTCTCGCCCGTGTCGAGTGCGACACGCAACGTCCGGCCGGGGGAGTTATGGTATACGACGAGGACCGGCTGGACCGAGAGCGAGCCGGTCGCCGCGTCCTGACAGAGGACCTGGTCGCCGACGCGCAGGCTGTCGATCGGCCGCCGGCCGTCGATCGTGCGCACGGGCGTCCCGGCAACGAAACAACTTCGGATCGTCGGGCCCGCAGACTGGATCACGGCGTTCTGAACGACCTCGACCTGCGCGGGGGGCTCGTACGCATAGCCGAGCTGGTCGTACCACCAGGCGTGCCAGCCGTTCTCGTCGTCCTTCAGGTCCGGGGCGTCGAGCGCTTCCGTCAGCACGTACTGGACCTGGCGGTTGAGCGCGACGGCCTGGGCGTTGGAGGTCTCGATGTCGCCGATGTCCGCGATGAGCCGGTCCTGGGCTACGGAGGCTTTGAGCTGCGCCATCGCGAGCAGCTCGGCCGTGCGTGCCTCAATCTGGACCAAGTCCATGGCCCTGGCCTGTGGGCCCTCGCGTGCCATTCGGTCGAGCTCTCGCCCTCTGGCGACGACGGGTAGGCCGTTGGCGTCGTAGCCCACGTAGCCGTAAAACTGGTTGGATAGCTGGAACGGCGGCGGCGCATCGTAAGTGCGCAGGACCTTGAATCGGGGTGTCTCGACGAGCAGCGCGCCCGAGGCGCCGGGGCCCTGGACGGGCTGGACCTGGTAGCGCATCGGCGCGCGGATCAGATCGACCATTTCCCCCGCGTAGTCTCGTCGCTCACGCCCGCGGAGCTTCCGGGCCGCGGCCGTGCGCACTCGTTCCGTCGTCCCCTTGACGCTGAGCTCGGCCAGGTTGCGCGTCGCCGGCGGGCTGTCGATCTGGGCCAGGAGCTGGACGGCGGTCTGCTGCTCGTCCTCCCGCTTACCAAGGAAGACTCGCTCGATCGACGCCACCGCGCGGGCGTCGGTCAGTTCGGCGAGGAGGTCCAAGGCCTCGGCGCGGCGGCTCTTGTCGGACAGCC
>JARLIH010000372.1 GCA_031291845.1 Isosphaeraceae bacterium
GCCGCGCCCTGCGCAGCACGACGTTTCCGGCCGATTTCGTCCTCGTCGCGGCCATGAATCCGTGCCCTTGCGGTTACCGGAGCGACCCCCGCCGCGCGTGCCATTGCACGCCCCAGCAGGTCGAAAAGTACCTCAGCAAGATCTCCGGTCCCCTGCTCGACCGCATCGACCTCCACGTCGAGGTCCCGGCCGTCCCATTCACGCAGTTGGCCGAGGCGCCTCCGGGGCCCACATCGGCCGACTTCCTCACGCAGGTGATGAAGGCCCGCGCCCGCCAGGCGGACCGTTTCGGACCCCGCGGACCCGGCGTGAACGGGCGGATGACCCCCCGACAAGTCCGCAAGTACTGCACGCTCAAGCCAGAGTCGATGAGCCTGCTCAAGGCCGCCATGGAAGAGCTGGGGCTTTCGGCCCGGGCCCACGACAAGGTATTGCGCGTCGCGCGCACGATGGCCGACCTGGATGCGTCCGACGCCATCCAGCCTCAACACGTCGCGGAGGCCGTCGGCTATCGTTCACTCGACCGGAGCGTCTGGACCGGATGACGAGAGAAGCGCGGAGGGTCGCCATCGCTTCGGCCCTTCAATTCGCCGAAACGCTCACGAACGGTAGCTGCGAACGTCGATTCTCGACTAAACTGGTAGGCAAGGCAGGAGGCACGATCGAGTCACCTGGTCAGGAGGGCGGTGGCATGCGGGGCTCCATCTTGGACTATGTCGGCAAAACGCCGCTGGTCCGCTTGCAACGACTGGCCGAGAGCGTCCGGGCCGAAGTTTGGGTGAAAGTCGAGTCGCAGAACCCCGGCGGCAGCATCAAGGATCGCGTCGGCATCGCCATGATCGAAGAAGCCGAGCGGCGCGGCTGGCTCGGCAAGGCCGGAACGATCATCGAGGCTACCGCCGGCAACACGGGCGTCGGACTGGCAATGGCGGCGGCCGTCAAAGGGTATCGTTGCGTGTTCGTTCTGCCCGATAAGATGAGCGACGAAAAAATCCGCCTCCTTAAGGCCTACGGCGCAGAGATCGTCATCACACCGACGTCCGTGCCGCCCGATTCGCCCGACAGCTACAACGGCGTGGCCGACCGCCTCGCGCGCGAGATCCCCGGGGCGTGGCGTCCCAACCAGTTCACGAACCTCGCCAACCCCGAGATCCACTACCGCACGACCGGCCCCGAGATCTGGGAACAGACCGGCGGGCGCGTCACGACCTTCGTGGCCGGCGTGGGGACGGGGGGCACGATCTCGGGCGTGGGACGCTATTTGAAAGAACGCAACCCCGCAGTGCGAGTCATCGGCGCCGACCCGGAGGGATCGGTCCTCTCGGGCGACGCCCCCAAACCCTGGAAGGTCGAAGGAATCGGCGAGGACTTCGTCCCGAAAACGCTGAACGGCCAGGTCGTGGACGAGTGGATCCGAGTCGGTGACGCCGAGGCCTTCGAGACTGCCCGCGCGCTTGCGCGGTCCGAGGGCATTCTCGCCGGCGGCTCGAGCGGGACGGCCGTGGCCGCCGCGCTCCGGTACGCACGGCGGCTCGGACCCGAGGACGTGGTTGTCGCGATCTGTCCGGATACGGGTCGGAACTACCTGAGCAAGTTCTTCGACGACCAGTGGCTCGTCGACAACCAACTGCTCCGACGGGCGACTCCGCCGCAAACAGTGGGCGACCTCTTGCGCACGCGTGGGCCGCGCGAGCTGGTCACGGTCCAGCCCGAGTCGTCGGTGGCCAGCGCAGTGGACCTGCTCCAGTCCGCCGGCATCTCCCAGTTGCCCGTGCTACGCGACGGGCACGCGGTGGGGAGCATCCAGGAAGTGACGCTGGCCCGCGTCCTCCACGACGAGCGCGACCCGAACACGATCACGGTGGACGAGATCATGGTGCGGCCGCTGCCGCAGCTCGACGTCAGCGTGCACCTCGACGAAGCCTACCGGATCCTCCTCGCCGGCAACACCGGGGTACTGGCGGTGAAGGAAGGGGCCGTGGTCGATATCATCACCCGGATCGATCTGATCCACTACTGGAACCAGGCGCGGAAACCCCATGGCTGACGACACACCGGTCCCCGGCTTCTCGACCTTGGCCATTCACGCCGGGCAGGACGCCGATCCCACCACGGGCGCGACCGTGGTGCCGATCTACGCGACGTCGACGTTTACGCAGCAGGCACCGGGCGAGCACAAGGGGTACGAATACTCGCGCAGCGGCAATCCCACCCGCGCAGCGCTTGAAACATGCCTGGCGGCCCTCGAGGGGGGCGAGCAGGGCCTCGCCTTCGCGTCGGGCCTGGCCGCCACGTCCGCGGTTCTCTCCCTCCTGCGACCCGGAGATGAAGTCGCAGCCGCAGCCGATCTGTATGGTGGCACGTATCGGATTCTCGAACGGGTGTTCCGTCCCTGGGGAATCGTCGCGCGGTACGCCGACCAGGCCACGCCCGAAGGATTCGCGAAGGTGATCGGGCCGGCGACCAAGCTCGTGTGGATCGAAACCCCGACCAATCCCCTGCTCGAGGTCATCGACATCGCAGCCGTCGCGGCCCTGGCCCACAAAGCCGGGGCCTGGCTGGCCGTCGACAACACGTTCGCCTCGCCCTATCTGCAACAGCCGCTTGCGCTCGGTGCAGACCTGGTGGTCCACAGCACGACCAAGTACCTCGGCGGGCACTCCGACGTGGTCGGTGGCGCAGTCATTGGCCGGCGGGAGCTGGTCAGCCAGATCCAGTTCTACCAGAACGCGGCGGGGGGCGTTCCCGGCCCGTTCGACGCGTGGCTCACGCTCCGGGGGATCAAGACGCTCGCCCTCCGCATGCAGCGCCACTGTGAGAATGCGGGGGAACTCGCCGGGTGGCTCGAGACGAATCCGGCGATCGAACGGGTGTATTACCCGGGCCTCGCGAGTCACCACGGTCACAATCTGGCATCGCGCCAGATGCGCGGGTACGGCGGCATGATCAGCGTGCGCATTGCCGGTGGGCGCGACGCGACCCTGCGCTTCCTGAAGCGCACGCGGCTCTTCAGCCTGGCGGAGAGCCTGGGTGGCGTCGAGTCGTTGGTCTGTCACCCCGCGACGATGACCCACGCAAGCATTCCCGCCGAGATCCGCCTGGCACGCGGGGTCGACGATTCGCTCGTGCGGCTCAGCGTCGGGATCGAAGACTATGAGGATTTGCGGCGCGACCTGGCGAACGCGCTCACGACCAACGCCGCCTGACCGACGACGGGGCGCAGGAGACGCGATCGCGACGGTTGCTCCTTGTGATCGGCTTTGCGGCCGCTACATTGGGGTACGCTCCGGGCAAGCGATCTCGTCCCGTGCTCTCCAAAAGGACCCACCGATGACGCCGACAACGAGGCGCCAGTTTCTGGAAATCACGGGTGCGGCGGCCGCCCTCCCGGCCGTCGTCAATGCCGCGGCGCCGGAGGGCGATCATCGTCCGCGCATCGCGGCCCTTGCCTCGGTCTACTACTACCTGTCGCACGCCTACCACATCGTCGGGCGCTTCCTGGACGGCTTCGTGGTGTACGACGGCAAGGGGATCCATCGACCCGACTACGAGATCGCGAGCCTCTTCATCGAGCAGGTCGACGACGCCACCGACCTCGGTCGCGCGAAAGCAAAGCGCCATGGAGTCAGGCTCAGCCCGACGATCAAGGATGCGCTCACGCTCGGCACGGGGAAGCTCGCGGTCGACGGCGTGCTGCTGATTGCCGAGCACGGCGACTATCCGTACAACGAC
Organism: Isosphaeraceae bacterium; assembly: GCA_031291845.1. Classification (GTDB taxonomy): domain Bacteria; phylum Planctomycetota; class Planctomycetia; order Isosphaerales; family Isosphaeraceae; genus DAIDJG01. Next base: position 3,733 of record JARLIH010000372.1, read on the forward strand.
AAGCTCCAGAAGCTTTACCCGCGCGGGCGTTTCTTCCGCGACGTCTTGAACGTCTTCCGCGCATCGGGACGAAGCGTGCCGGTCTTTATTGACAAGCACCTCTCCTACAGCCGGCCCGAGGCGAGCGCCATGGTCGAACAGGCCAGGGAGCTCAAGGTCCCGCTCATGGCGGGCTCGAGCCTGCCGGTCACCTGGCGCTTGCCGGCGCTCGAGGTCCCGCTCGCCAAAACCTGGAAGGAGGCCGTCGTCGCTTCCCGCGGGGATCTCGAAATCTTCGGCTTCCATGCCTTGGAGACGCTCCAGTGCATGGTCGAACGGCGCGACCGGCAGGGGAAACCGCAAGGCGTGAAGGCCGTGACTTGCCTCGAAGGCGACGCCGTCTGGAACGCGGCGGAGCGCGGGGTCTGGTCGCGCGAGCTGCTCGAACACGCTTTGAGCCGTAGCCACACGCTCAACCCCGGCGATATCCAGCAGAACACGCGCGACTACATGCCCCCGCCCGGACAGGATTCCCGGACCAAGCTTCGGCATCCCGTCGCGTTCGTGGTGGAGTACGTCGATGGCTTCCGCGCCACGTCCTTGATCCTCAACGGCCACGTCGACGACACGACGATTGCCGCTCGAATCGGGGGCAGCCCCGACCAGATCATTTCCACGCTGATGTACCTGCCGGCCCCGCCGGGTGCAAACTTCTTCAATCCGCTCGTGTTGCGGATCGAGCATTTCCTGCGAAACCAATGCGCTCCTTATCCGGTCGAGCGCACCCTGTTGACCGGCGGCATTCTCGACGCCGCGCTCGAAAGCCGCGTCCGTAGTCACGCGAGGATCGAAACGCCCGACCTCGCGGCAATCGACTACGAGGCGCCCGCCGACTCCGGGTTCATCCGTACGCCCGTGGCGAGTGCGGCGCGGAACGCGTACTGAGGGGCCGTTCGTCGCTTCAAGATCGCATAACCGAATCCCGGCCGGCAATGGCCGGCCCCATGCTAATCGTGACGCCGCTCACGCGTCTTCTTCGAGGCTCACGTTCCAGTACGCCTCACTCAGGAACCGCGACCAGCTCGCGATCCGGATGTTGCTCGAGTGGTAGAGCGGTTTCCACGCCGGGCGGAAGGGGGGTCGCCGCAGCTTCATGCTGGCCTGTTCCGGCGTCCGGTTGGCTTTGCGCGCGTTGCAAGCCACGCAGGCCAGGACGCAATTCTCCCACGTCGTCAACCCCCCTTGGGAGCGGGGCAGCACGTGGTCGATCGTCAACTCCTCGCTGCCGGGACGTGCGCCACAGTACTGGCAGGTCGTGTGGTCTCGTTTGAAGACGTTGCGGCGGCTGAAGGTCACGGCGTTCTGGCGTGGCCGGTCGTGCCGCCGGAGCGTGAGGACCTCCGGCACGCGGAGCCGAAACGTGACCGTGCGGATGAAGGGCTCTCCGTCGCGCGGGGCAAGCCGCGCCCAGTCGGCCCAAGTGTATTGCTGGAAATCGTCCGGATCGACCACGTAGGCCGACTCGTTCCACAGCATCGTAAGCGAACGAGCCACCGTGGCGACGTGAACCGGCTGCCAGTTCCGGTTCAAGACCAGCGTCGGACGTTCCAGGACACCTAACGACATGTCACATAGCCTCCCGACAACGCCAGGGGACCGGGGGACTCGAACCCCCTCCAGCGCGGGCCGAAAAGGGCCTGCGAGTCGATCCATTAAATCAAATCGGAGTCAGGGGATGCGAGATCGATTAGCCGGTTCGGCCAGATTCAGCCATCGCGCTTCGCGGACTCCCAGGCCGTGACGCCGCCTGGTACGATGGCTTCCACCGCACCCCAACAGGAACACAGCGTACGATGAAAGCCGAAATCATCGCCATCGGGAACGAGCTCGTGAGCGGGCAGTCGCTGGACACCAACAGCCAGTGGCTGAGCCGCGAGCTGGGCCGGATCGGCATCGCGGTCCGGTTCCACACGACGCTGGGCGACGACCTTCAGGAGAACGTCGACGCGTTCCACGTTGCTTTCAATCGCGCGGAGCTCGTGCTGATGAGCGGAGGGCTCGGCCCAACGCAAGATGACCTCACGCGCGAAGCGCTTGCGCACGTCGCCGGCGTGCCGCTCGTCGAGGACGCCGTGTCGCTCGCGGCGATCGAGGCGATGTTTGCGCGCCGCAACCGCCCGATGGCTCCCCGCAACCGGGTTCAGGCCTTTTTGCCCGAAGGGGCCGAGGCACTCCCAAACCGCGTCGGCACGGCCCCCGGCATCTGGATGCGCGTCGGCCCGTCGCTTGTCGGCTGCCTCCCGGGCGTCCCGCACGAGATGCGGCTGATGTACGACGAACAAGTGCTCCCGCGGCTACGGCAAGCGGGGTTCGTCACGCGCGCGATCGTACAACGCAAGATCAACATGTTTGGCAAAGGAGAGTCGGACATCGAGGCCGAGGCCATGGACCTGACTGCGCGCGGCCGCGTCCCCGAGGTGGGGATCACCGCGCACGAGGCCACGATCAGCCTCCGAGTCGTCGGCGAAGGAGCCACCGAAGACGAAGCGCGCCGGATGATGGAACCGACGATCGCCTTGATCAACGAGCGCTTCGGCCCGTTGATCGTCGGCGAGGGGAAAGAGGACGTGGCCGACGGCCTTGTCAAACTGCTGGCGTCGACGGGCAAAACGCTCGCAACCGCCGAATCCTGCACCGGCGGGCTGATCGCGCACTTGATCACGGCGATCCCGGGCGTCAGCGCGTACTACCCGGGCGGGGTCGTCAGTTACGCCAACGAGGCGAAGGTCCAGTTGCTGGGCGTCCCCCGAGAGCTGCTCGAAGCCCACGGCGCCGTCAGCCCGGAAGTCGCCGCCGCCATGGCAGTCGGAGTTCGCGACCGGTTCGGCGCGGACCTCGGCCTCAGCGTCACGGGCGTGGCCGGCCCCACGGGCGGCTCGCCCGAGAAACCGGTGGGCCTGGTCTATCTCGGACTCGTCACCGATAAGGGCGTCGAAACCCGGCGTCTGGACATCGGGCCCGAGCAGCCCCGAGAGGTCATCCAGCAGCGCTCGGCCAAGCACGCACTCAACTGGGCGAGGATTGCGCTCTTACCGCGCGCGACCAGCGAGGCGTAATAGGACTTCCCAATGGATACGGACGAACTGGGCGTAACCGCCTGCACCTCCGGCGCGACGAAAGGCTGATAGCGACCGCGCGTGAATCGGTCTGATGAGCCGGCCCGCTATCGATCACTTCGCGTTGGTGGGCGACGTTGCCGAAGGTGGAATCGGCCGGATGACCGCAACCGCTGACGCCACATTGCAATTGTCCTTCCGGCGGAAGTCGACCTCAATGAAGAGACCTGACCTCAGATCGCTGGCTCGAAACTGAGTCGGCTTCGCGGCATGCCGCGGATCGTCTCGGCCGTTGCTGGCGGCCGCCGATTGCGCGCCCTTGCTCGTCTCGTCGTCAAGCACGCGAAAGCGCGTCTCGATCCGCGAGTCGTCCGTGACCTCGACCTTAACCAGCAGGTTTTGGTCTTGCGGTTCCCCCTTCGCCGCCACGGATTGGGTACCCTCGATCGCGTCTTTGCGAGCCGATTGGCGGGGAGATTGTGTGGCTTGGTCGCGCACCCAATCACGCCAAACCGCGGCTGTGTTGATCGTAAGGATTCGCTTGCCGGACTGCTTTTTGTCTTTTTCGACCGTCACGATCACGCCCGAGGCGCGCTGTGCGCCCTTGGCGGCTGGCCTCAGCTTCGGCTCGTCGGCCAGGGAAGGAACAGAGAGCAAGATGGCCAGAAATCCACCGACCGTCACACTGAAGAACAGTGGTCGTCTGCCCGGGTCGATCATCGTCGCCGCTCCTTGCTTCGCGCTTGGTCCGCGGGGCCGGGGCAGCGCCCGAGTCACCCCTCAGGCCTGGGGCTGCAAGTTCGGGGCCGGAGCGGGAACGGGAGCAATTCGCTGGCCCTGCACTTCCCAGCCCTCCCACAGGCGAGCGGAATCCGGATGGTTCCGCCGCAGCCAGAGGCTGGCCTTATCCAGCCAGGTTCGCCGGGTCTCACCCTGCGTTTTCCGGGCCTCGAGTAGGTCCCGGGCAAAGTCGCGATAGGGCCCGTCGGCACGGGCGACGCTCTCAATCCGTGCGAGGGCTTCCTGGTCGCCGCCGGTGACACTCGCGAGCGCGAAGTTGGCAATCAGCGCGACAGCCGGATCGGGCTGCGCACTGAGTTCGAGTAATGGTTCGCGCGGCAGAGAGACACCATCGGCCGCCGCGTAGGCCAGTGGTCGCGTCAGTTGGACCCTGAGCCAGCCGGGCCACCCCTCGCTCTTTGCCACGACCAGGGCGTAGGCGCGCGGGTCGGCCGCCACGGTGTTAGCGTTGACCGCTTCGGCCATGAGGTACCGGGCGAGCGGCGGTAGGGGTTTGCGCAAGCAGATCTCCCAGTACTCGCGCTGGGTCACACGGGGATCTTGGCTCAGGGCGTACGCCGCCTGGACGCGTTCCGCTTCGGAACGAGCGTTCGAATGTAACGTGTAGATGTTCGCCCAAACACCACGCAACGACCACATCCCGTACGCGAAGTAGCCGACCAGGCCGAGTAGGACGAAGAGGCCGGCAATTCCTAAGTAGAAAAGGAAGCCGTACTTTTCGACCTGCGTCTTGCGCGGTGCGTCAGGCGTGACGATCGGGAGGCTCGGCAGGGATGGCCGGAAAGGCTCGGACGGGGCCGGGCCGAAATGAGGTTCCATGATTTTGTTCTCGAGGATCTGGACGTAATGTTGCCACTTTACCTCAATGCGTTGCCGCAACGCACCGGCGTTTGACCGTCGTTGCTTGCGCGGCATAGGGTTGCGCGGGTGAACTGCGACACATCCCTTCCCCTCGGAGGAGCTGTCGGGCACCCGCCCTGCCGAGAACCGGCATCGGCGCGTCTACGAGGGGCACACGCCAACGCCGGAGCTCTCTCATGTCATCCTACCTTTACAGCTTTCTAAAGGGCGAGGACGGACCGACTGCCGTTGAGTACGCCGTGTTGTTGGCCTTGATCCTGGTGGTGCTCATGAGCGCGATCACCGCTGTCGGGAATTCAACGGCGGGTGTCTGGTCGAGCGATGTCAACAAGATCAGCAACGCGACGAGCTAACGCCGGGGACGACGGACTCGCCCCGTGCGACGGCAAGGTGGTACCATGTTGAAGGACGCGGCTTCGGCGTGAGGTTGCGCTTCCTTCCTTGGGCATCCCCTTTATCCATGAAGCTCAAGCGCCTGCCTGAGGATTTTCAGGTCGAGGAGCTCCCGCTAGTCTCCGGCGGCGAGCGCGGACGGTATATCCTCTATCGACTTACGAAGAGTGGTCTCGGCACGCTCGAGGCCATCGAGGCCATCACCCGGCGGTGGAACCTGGCGGGACGCCAGGTGAGCTACGGTGGGTTGAAGGACCGGCACGCCAGGACGACGCAGTACCTCACCATCCTTGATGGCCCCCAGCGCACTCTTCGCGAGACGAGCTTTGAGCTGGTGCCGTCGGGGCGCGTCGAGCGTCCTTACGGCCCCGACCAATTCCGCGGTAACCGCTTCGCCGTCACCCTGCGCGACCTTTCGCCGGATCAAGCCGGCAAGGCGGAGCGCGCGGTCGCGGAGCTACCCCGAGACGGTTTGCCCAACTACTTCGATGACCAGCGTTTCGGTTCCGTCGGCTTCAGCGGTGGCTTCATTGCCCAGGCCTGGCTCACCGGCGCCTACGAACGCGCGCTGAAGCTCGCACTCGCCGAGCCGAACCCCTCGGACCGGCCGGGGACGAAAGCCGAGAAGGCCGTTATCGGCGAGTTCTGGGGGCAATGGCCCGAGGCCAAGGCCCGCCTGGAGCGTTCGCACGCGCGCAGTATCGTCACGTACCTCGTGGACCACCCGCTCGACTTCCGGGGCGCGTTCGCCCGCGTCCGCCGTGAGCTCAGGTCGCTCTACTTCTCGGCCTTCCAGAGCCACATCTGGAACCTGATCCTCGGCCGTTGGATCGAACAGACGACCCGGCCCGAGCAACGCATTGCGATCGACTTCAAGGTCGCCACGCTGCCGATCCACCGAGGACTCGACACCGCCCAGGCCGAGCTCTTGGCCAACACCCGCATTCCCCTTCCCTCCTCGCGCAACGCAATTCCTGACGGACCGCTGGGAACGATCATCGGCGACGTCCTGGGCGAAATCGGCCTCGCCAGGGAAGCCCTGCGCGTGAAATACTTGAAAGACGTGTTCTTCTCGAAAGGCCAGCGGCCCGCCCTCTTCTTCGCCGAGCACCTGAGCCACGAAGCGGCCGACGATGACCTGCAGCGCGGACGCCGGAAGCTCACCCTGCGCTTCGAGCTGCCGAAGGGGGCTTACGCGACGCTCGTCGTCAAACGTGTCACCGAGGCGGCCGCCTGACGGGCCTCGCGGGCTAATCCGGACGCCGCGGGGATCAGCGCCCGATTGCTTCGTCCTCAACCACTGTTATGAAACATCGCGCGACGGTCCTGGCCGAAGATAACCACTGCCTGGCGCTCGACAAGCCGGCCGGCCTGCTGACCCAGGGGGACGCGACCGGCGAGCCGACTCTCGTCGACTGGGCTCGCGTCTACTTGAAGACCGAGTACGCCAAGCAGGGCAACGTCTACGTCGGCCTGGTCCACCGCCTCGACCGGCCCACCTCCGGTGTGGTCTTGCTGGCGCGCACGAGTAAGGCCGCTGCGCGGCTCTCGCAGCAGTTCCGCGAGGGCTCAGTGGAGAAAGTTTACTGGGCCGTGGTGGAAGGCCGGTGCCCCGACGACGAGGGCGAATGGACGGACACGCTCAGCAAAGACGAGCGCCGGAACGTCGTGGAGATCGTGGCGAAAGAGACTCAGGGGAGCCGCGAGGCACGACTTTCGTTCCGGGTCCTGGGGCGCTCGGAACGCACGTCGACGCTGGAGCTGAGACCGATCACGGGCCGGAGTCACCAGCTCCGCGTTCAACTCGCCGCGCGAGGGCTGCCCATCGTCGGCGACCGCAAGTACGGGGCGAAAACCGCGCTCCCCGCGGAAGACGGCGGTTTTCGCGTCGCGCTCCACGCCCGCGCTCTGACGTTCACGCATCCGACGCGGAAGGAAGCGATTTCGGTCGTCGCCCCGGTGCCGGCAGACTGGCCCTCGTCAAGCCGCGGAACGATGGGAACGACGACGCGCTCCAGTACGCGAGCGGAATTCCCAGGCCCGTGACCATGAGCGCCGCAGCGGATCCCCATGCAGTCGGGTCCTGTTCGGGCGTGTCGGCTTCCGTTGAGCTTGCGAGCGCCGTGGGCGCAGCGGCCGACGGGCTATCCGAGGGGGGCGCCGGGGGGTTCTCGGTCGCCGGCACCGCAGCTTGCGGAGCGCCGGGATCTTGTTTTTTCAGCGTTTCGAGGTACCGCGAGGCCGCCTGCCAAAGCGCCTTATCCGTCAGTCCGAGCGCCTCGGCTTCCCGGCTGGCGACCTGCGGATCGATCTTGTCCTGGGTCAGCCGGCGGATGTACCAGAGGGCCCCGGCCCGGCTGCCGTTCGTGTCGCAGAAATAAAGGGGGCGCGCTTCAGCCAGAGCGAGTTCCAGATTGAAGCGGGCGACGTGATCGGAGTCCAAAGTTTTATCGGTAATGGGTAAAGCGACATAACGCAAGCCATGGGTCGTGATCAGAGAGATCGACGCCGCCTGAACCTCGCTGGGGTCGCGGAGGTCCAAGAAGGTCTTGTAGCCCTTCTCGGACAGCCAGTCGAGACCGGCGGCCGTGGGGAAGCTGCCGCCGGCGAGCTTCGAATCGACGACGGAGAACCGTTTGATTCCGGGAGCGATGCTGACGGGCGCGGGAGCCGAGGCCGCGCTGGCGGCCTCGGACCGGGTCTCGGCCGGGGCCGGGACCGCACTCGGTGGGTTTTCACGCACGGCGGCGGGGGCCGGCGGGGGCGACTGGCTTGTGCGGCCGTCCGCCGAATCGTCCACAGACGGGATGTCAACGGGCGGTAGGTTGTCGAGCGGATTCGAGCTCGCGACCTTTGCCGGCACGCGGGCTGACGTGCGAGGGCCAGGCGCCGGTTCCAGGACCGGCACCTCGCCCCGGGCGATCGAATCGGGTTGCGACCGCGCCGAGCGGTAGTTCGACCGGTAAGCCTCGTAGTTCGCTTTCCCGGTCGAGTTCTTTGCGCCGGTGTCGCCCGAGGCAGGTCCCGGCACGGCCGACGGGGCCGGCTCGAGTTGTGAGGGGCCAGAACCCGTCGCAGGCGGGACGGTCGACGAAGGCCCGGGTGTGATCACACCAGGTGCGGGGACGGCGACCGGTCCAGGCCCCACGACGGGAGTACCGTATTCGACGACGGGTGCCTCACCACCGCCGCAGGTCGAACAGGCCTTCTTATGATGGAACGGACGGAACGACGCCGTGCTCCACCAGTTCGTCAGCCCACTAAAGGGGTTGCCGCAGCCACCGCCGCAAGGGCTGGACTGGCATCCCGTCGCGCTCAGCCCGGCCAGCGCCAGGACGACCAGGACCCAGGTGCGGCCACCGTGCCGCGGCCGCCGTTGAGGCGCCCCGCTCGGGGGACGCCCGGATCGTAACCAGTTCAACGCCGTCATCGCTCAGTCCTCCCGTCTTTCGACACCCTGGATGCGTCCCGACCGGTTGACCGGCCTCGGCAAGGGGCCCGGGACGTACGCCAGGCCCTCCGTGGCTGGGGACGCGCTACGACAGCGCGGAACCGTCGTGCTGTTGACTCGCCCACCGTCGAGCGGTCGGACCCGCACGACACAAGGCCGCGCGGTCCTCGGCTCGGGACGGAACCGTGGGCGAGTCGACGGGTTCCGAAGGTAGACGGTTCGCATCAGGACGCTCAAAGGTGTCAACTCAATAAGCAAGTTTCAGATCCCTGACGCGACGCGGGGCACGCTTGCGCCCCCCCGCACGCCGTCCGGTTGACCCCGCATGCACGCGATACCGTACAGACCGAAAATCCCGTGAAATCCACAAGCCCGCAAGCACTGGAACCACGGGCCCCGGTCGACGAATCCCGCGAGACAACCCGGGGCATAAGGATCGTCGCTGAAACTTAGCCGACGATCCGCCCGTTGCCAAAAATCGTCGCGGCTTTCTACAATGAATTTTCCTACGTCCGCGGCGTGCCCCTCAAAGTCTTCCTAAGTTCAAGCGGGATAACACTTCGCCATGCCCGAAACGTCCCCGGAATCGGGAGACTTTACGCGACCCGCGCGGTCATGCTGGCGGTGGGGAGCCGCCGTGGGACTGGCTGCGCTCATATGGTTCCTCGTGGGCTTGCCGTCGGAACCGCATTTTGTCGACGAATCGGCTTACATCTCACAATCCTTTTATGCCGACCTGGCGCTGCGTGGCGACGTTCAGAGCGCGGCGTGGCTTGACTACCCGGCTTACGACCTCCCTCCTCTCCCCAAGTACTTGATCGGCGGCGCGCTTGCGTTGGGGGGATACGACCGTCCCGGGATGGAGGCCGCTCGACAGTGGTACCGCAACACGGCCAGCCGCTTCGAGCCCCCTGGAGCGCTCGAGACGGCGCGCGTTCCGTCGGCAATTCTTGGGGCCTTGGGCTGCGTGGCCGTTTACGGACTGGGGCTCTTGCTGCGGGACGTCAAGACCGGCGTGGCGGCATCGTTGCTGTTGATGGCGAACCCGCTGTACCGCGTGCATGCGCGGCGGGCGATGTCGGACGTCCCGGCCGAGGCCTTCGTTCTGCTCGGCCTCTGGGCCGGCCTGTGGTTCTGGCGCGAGGCGCTCGAGGGCCGGCTCAAGCCGGCCACCTGGGCCGCCGCGGTCGGATCGGGAGTTGCCGCCGGCCTGGCGACTCTCTGCAAGTTCAACGGGGCCCTGGCGATGATCGTCTTGCTCGGCTGGGCCGCGATCGCGGCGGAACTTCGCGAATTCCCGTTGTTGCGGCGGGTGTGTGGATTCGTTTCCGTTCTCGTTGCCGGTGCCGCGTCGCTGGCGACCTTTGGGCTGCTGAACCCGTTTATCACCGCCCACCCCAGAGGCCCGTTGCAACCCGAGATCGCGGCCCTCGCGCGTCTCGATGTTTTGCAACGTTGCCGCCTGCTCGTCCGTCATCGCGTTGAGGTATCGACCGGCCAGCAGCGATTGTTTTCACACAACGCCGTCGTCACGCCGAGCGAAAAGGTGCGGGTCACCGCGGTGCAGGGGTTTGGACGTTTCGGTCCGTGGGGCCCGCTGCACGATGACTCGACGCGTCGCTACGACGTCGGCCAAGACCGAGGCGCCCTGATCTGGATCCCCTGGGTCGCCGTCGGAGCGTGCTGGGCCTGGTTCCGCGGGCGCGAACAGCGACGAGCCGGCCTGGCACCGACGGCTTGGGCCATCCTGGCCCAGGCGGTTCTCGCTCTCGCCATCGTCACCGCGTACCTACCCCTCGCCTGGAACCGGTACTTCCTGTCCATTCAAGCGGGTTCCGCCTTGCTCGCGGCCGGCGTCGCCGTCGCGGCCGGCGAGCAGACGGCCAGCCGCATCCGCTCGGCCTGGCGAGGGAATTGACGCCGTGCGGCTCCCCCGGCGCGAAGAAGTCTGGGTCTTCGCGATTCTGTTCGCGAGCTACGCCTTCTTCTGGCAGTCGCGCGACTGGAACTCGGCAAGCCGGCTCATGCTCGCGTACGCGCTGGTGGACCGCGGCACGATCACGCTCGACGGGCTCGACCGGCAAACGGGCGACATCGCCTTCTACCGGGGCCACTATTACACGGACAAGCTGCCCGGCTATTCGCTCCTCGCCGCGGCTCCCTATGCGGTCACAAAGGCCACGCTCGGTCTCTCCAGCCACCCCCTCAACCGGCCCGGCGTGGCGTATTGGCCGGCCGACTACTGGGTCACGCTGGCGACGTCCGGTCTATCGACGGCACTCGCGGGGGCCTTGCTCGTCTCGCTTGCCCGCGACCTGGGGTGCAGCCGCCGGCGCGCTTTGCTCGTGGGACTGGCCTACGGTCTGGGCACCCCGGCCTGTGTCTATGCGACCCTCGGGTACGGCCACCAGGCGTCGGGGTTCGCACTGCTGGCATCTATTGCCCTGCTCTGGCGCGAGCCGTCCGGGCGGGACGGGCCGAGAATGGCCTTCGCCGGCTTCCTCGCGGCCTACGCGGCCATCATCGAGCTTCAGGTCGGGCCGGTCTCGGCCTTGCTCGGCCTGTATCTGCTCGCCCAGGTCATCGGCGGCCGCCGGCGGCCCTCGGCGCTCGGAGAGTTCGCGCTCGGCGCGGCCGGACCAACGTTGCTCTTGCTCGGCTACAACCAAGTCGCCTTCGGCTCTCCCTGGGACATGGGCTACTTCCACGAGGTGGCACGCATTTTCCGCGACGTTCACAGCGAGGCAAACCCTCTAGGCCTCCGCCGGCCAAGCCCGGACCGAGGCGTGGCCCTGCTCTGGGGCAGCTATCGCGGATTGCTTTACTACGCCCCGATCCTCCTGCTCAGCCTCCCGGGTTGGGTCGCCCTCGGAGTTCGCCGGTTCTGGGGCCTGGCCACCGTCTCGGCGTCGATCGTCCTGGCGGTGTTCGCGGTGAACCTGAGCTACCCGGAGTGGACCGGCGGCTGGTCGACCGGCCCACGCCTGCTGCTGCCGCTGCTGCCGTTCGCAATGCTCCCCGTGGCCGGGCTGCTCGCCCGCGGGGGCCGGGGGCCCGTCGCGGCCGCCGTCGTTCTCGGCCTCGCGGGCGCGTGCTTGATCTTCCTGTTCCTCGGCGTCGGCGGCCGCATTCCGCACCAGTATCCCGGGGGCGAACTGCGCGACCCATTGCTCCAGGTCGTCTGGCCGCTCTGGCGGGGCGATCCCCTGCCCCGTTGGTGGGTCGGCCGCCGGTTCGCCCAGAACCTCGTCGCCCTCGCCGTCCCCGGTCCCATGGGTGCCCTGACACCGTCGCGCCAGTGGCTCCAGTTCATGCCACTCATCCTTGCGCAGACGTTGGCGATTGGTCTGGCCATGCGAAACTGTCGGGAAACGACTTCGACATCGCGTGGATCGGATCCGCCGGGGAAATCTCGCTGAGGCTCCCCGACGTCTATCAATCCGTAGGGCCGGCAACGGCCGGCCCTACAGATTGCAAGAAAGCGTTGCCCAGACCCTACGCTTTCGAACCAAGCCCGAACGTGCGTCTCTGGCCATTCTTCAACAACCGTCGTACAGTAGCGTACCAGTCGCAATTTCTGATATCGGGTCCTCGACTCAGGCCACACTGCCGCGGAGGTCGCTATGGCTCAAGAAACGCGTCGGGAGTTCACGCGACAGGCCCTCCAGTCGCTCACAGCGCTCGCCCTGATTGACGGCCTCGCCGCCCACCGGCTCTTCGGCGCGGACGTTCAACCGATCGTGGACGGTTGGTTCAAGGAACTCGACGCGATCACCCGGGACGTTCACGACCTCCGGGTGAAAGACGTGGAGTTTCAGAGGTCGCTCGAGTCGCTCTACGCGCGGGTCGACCTCGACGCCCTGCTCAAGTCGCTCGACTTCGACCGGATCGCGGCCGGCGTGAACTACCCAGCGAAAGGGGCGAAGAGCCTCCCCGTGGACTTTAAGAACGTGGCCGGGCTGCCGACGGGGCTCGTCTTCGGCCGGCAGATCTTCGCGATGACGAAGGGGCGGTCCGTTGTCCCGCATGGCCACGACAACATGGCCACGGGGTTCCTCATCCTCAACGGCAAACTCCGCGGCCGGCACTACGACCGCGTTGAGGACCACGAGGACCACTACCTCGTCCGGCCGACGATCGACCGCTCGTTCTCGCCCGGCGAGTACTCGACGGTGTCGGACCACAAAGACAACGTGCACTGGTTCACGGCGACGAGCGACCACGCCTTTATTTTCAACATCCACGTCAACAACACCAACCCCGAGAACCCGAATGTCCCGGGGCGCGTCTACATCGACCCCATGGGCGAGAAGGTCGCCGGCGGACTGATCAAGGCGCCGAAGGTCTCGCACGACCGGGTCAATCAGTTGTACGGCTGAGAACCAGGCCTTCGGCGTCTTGGGCGACCCTACGTGGCACCGCCTCTGTCGGCATGCGCGGACGATCGTTGATCCGATCGAACGCACCGGCCGTCCTCAGTGTCAGGACGAGTGCGGCGGCGCCGTATAACACCGCGATGAGAGCCCCATACACAAGTTCCTGGTAGGCCACCAAGCCGGACAATGCCGCGACGGAACGCTGGTTCGCATGTTCACCGATGAAGGCCAGGCGTTCGGGCACTGTCAGCGCCCCGCTGATGAGTAGCGGCGTGAAGACCAGCATGTCGGGTTCGCGCGCCGTGATGAGTCCGACCGCGCGCAACGGCCAGACGACCGCCTGACAGCCGCCGTTCAGAAGAACGAGCACGAGGATCGTTGTCGTGAGCGCCCTCGCCGTGTTTCTCGCAAGCAGCGACACGTAACTTCCGAGCGCCGCCACAAACCAGGTCAGGACCGCGAATGTCAGGCCGGCGAGGAGAAGGCCGGGCACCGAAATGGCCCCGAGCAGCAGCGCAATCAGCCAGAAGATCGTCAAGAGCACGCCGAACCCGCGTAACCCCCAAACGGCCCCGAGCACCTTCCCCCGCACGATCTCACGGGCGCCCAGCGGCGATGAGATCAGGCTGACCCATGTGTCTTGTTCTCGCTCGACCGTCATGCAACTGGCGGATGCACCCGCTACGGCCAGCAACCAGAGCGTCGCGTAACAGTACGTGACCATCTGCACGGCGCTCGCGAGGCGCTCGCGGTCGAGAGCAGCCGCTGTGCCATTCTGCCAGTAATCGCCGACGACGCGCCCAACGGTCTCGTCAAGCTGGCTGCCAAGGACCAGACCCACTGTAACCACGATGGTGGCCGGTAACACGACGAGCTTCGTAAACACGTCGGTCCGTGTAAAGTACCGCTCCTTCCAGAGCATCGCGTCGTCACCGCAGGCCGGTCGCGCGAACACCCGCGCGCGGCGAGGAGCGTGGAACCAGTTCAGCCGGCGCGGTTTGTCTTCCTGCCTGCGAAAAACCGGGCGCAATAGCAGGACCGAGAGGACGAGCAAGAGCATACCGCCGCAGAGCTGAAGTCCGACCATTCCCTCGAAATAAGGAAGGGCCTGGGACGGCCCCCGCCAGAGCCCGGGCCCGCCCACGCTTAGCATCACGTAGAGCGACACGGGACTCGAGTTCATCCCAAACGCATAGAGCGGACCGATCCATTGAAAAGTCTGCGGGAACACGGCCCCAACAAATCCCGCGCAAAGAGGCGGCCCGATCAGCCACCCGACTTCAATCAGGTACGCAAGCAAGACCCCCTGCCGAACCCGCCTCGATAGCACGGACACGAACACCGCCAGCGCCGCGGCGAAAAAGCCGATCGAGAACGTTGCCGTGTAACCGACGGCCACGTATTCCCATGGCACCCCGCCGAACAGAGAAAGGAGGCTCATCACCGGGATTCCCAGCAGAACGTAGACTCCCAGATGGAACAGACGGGCGAGAAGCTTGTCGACAATGATCTCGCGGCTCGTGAGCTGGCTAGCCATGAGGTAGTGGAGCGTCTTGCGCTGCTTCTCGTCCGCCACCGCGCCGCCGCAAAGCGCAGGGATGAGCACCAGCAGCGCGGCAATCTGCACCACCATGAATGCGATGAACGTATTGAGCGCAAACTGAGCCAGGTCCTGGAAATAAAGACCTCGGCTCGCGCTTCGGGCCGCCAGCGGCGCGTAGTTGGTCCAGATGACGAAAAGCAGCAGAAACCCGTACGCCAAACGGAGCCAGTATGCGATCCTCCGCCGCGCGTTCCGGACCAGCTCGGCGCGAAAAACGGGACCGATCTCCATACGACTTACCCCCGCCGGTTCGGGTGCGCTGACCGAATGTGCGAAATTGGGACTACACTACGGCGGCGGTCGATCCTTGCCAAGCCAAAATCCGATATCTTTCGGACACGCCGACTACCGATGCGCGAGCCAGGCGACGATTAATTACTGTTTTTGACATTGATTTGACTCTCGAAAGACAATTCGCGACGAAGCGATTGTGCTGCGATCGATTGACCAGTACGCCGCGCAGAACAGATTGAGAGCGATCAGATCGGGCCGACGAACGTCCGCACAGGAGGGCAGAGCTCCGTCTCGGCAAGCGGTTTTTTCTTTCAGCGCTCGCTGCTTGGTGCCCAGGCGACGGAGAGTCGTCAGACGGACCCGAGCCATAGAAGGCGATTCGGAACGCTTGACGACCGGTCCACGCTTCCCGGGTCGTGAAGCAGCGGAGCGAGCCCGAAAGCGTCTCGCCTGGCAGTTGGTCCATTCCAGCCAGGTGCTTCTTGTGCGGCGAATGCCCTTCGAAACATGCACAACTAGCGATCCATTGGGGCGTTCCGTACTCGGTCCGCGCCAGGCGACGGCCGGTGTTTTTCCGCAAAAAACGCCGGCCTTGTCGCAAACGCGACGGGCCAAGCCCAGGAGAGCTTGGCCCGTCGGACGTTTCACCGATGCGGTTTGGTAATCACAGGGCCACGCGCCCCGGGATTCACACCGGTGGTGGTTCCAGTCTACACCATGCGCCGTCGATCTGCGCGCGTTGATAGCGCGCGTTCGCGGCCGCGCGACCGTCAAACTCGGGCCCGCTCACTATGGCACTCAGCCCCAAGCTTATATCGACAATTTTTTATGACAACATGATCCTACTGTGGGCCACGCGAGCGATGGCGCTCTGCGGAGCGGCATCTTCGTTGCTCCGCGCATATCCCATTATGTCGAGACAATCCCTCGTGACGGAATGATCGACTCGAAAAGGCGAAAGTGTGTTGTCTCGCGCTGAGGTTCTGATAGATTGGTGACCCGCAAGCCAACCGCCCCCCGCCGCGGCGCCGTCGATCGATCCACTCGCCGGGTTTTCCCCACGAGGTCGTTCTTCGAGTGGCGCACGCGCTTGCCGCTCGCCTGACGACACCCGGCGATGTCCGCCGGTACGTCAGCCCTTTGATTCTGGAGTAACTGCCGATGGCGACCAAAAGCACGACGACGAAGCCCGTCACGCCGAAAAAGAGTTCGAACAAGTCCAAGGCGACGAAGGCTCCGGAGCAACGCGCCAAGCAGGCCCAACGCGCGTCGATGCTGTTGAAGCACCTTAGCGATCCGACGCGCCTTCAGGTGATCCTCATGCTCGACGAGGGCGAGCGGCACGTCGGGGCCCTTTGCGAGCACCTCGCTCAGAGCCAGCCGGCAGTCAGCCACCATTTGGCCCTGCTCCGCCACGGCGGGATTATCGCGCCGCGCCGCCTAGGGAAGAATAACTTCTACGGCCTGACCGACACCGGGGTTGAACTGATCAAGGTCGTCAAGACCCTGATGTCCTGAACTCGGGTGCCGTTCCACACTCCCGCCAGACCCAGGTCGGCAGGCTTTTGAACTTGGGAGTGCCCCGGCTTGCCCCCGCTTTTCGCCCTGCAAACAGTGCGAAAGCGGGAGCGGGCTCCCGCATTCCAGAGAACCTGCCCGCGGATCTTCGGCACACCCGCCTTTTGTCGTTCCGCGGTGGCGGAAAGCAAGCCACGGCATGCACATCACCGTCAGTAATATCGACCGGAGGGCGAACAGCGCGCGCGTTCACGATCGCGCTCAGGACCTTCCGTCCGCCGGCAATCGGACCACGGCGCGGGTGCCTCGACCCACGGTCGAGTCCAGATGGATCTCGCCCCCCATCTGCCCGACCATTTCGCGACAGATCGCCAGGCCGAGCCCGTTTCCCTCGACGCCCGTGCGCTCCTCGCGAGGAAGGCGAAAGAAGGGCTCGAAGACCTTCTCGAGCGATTCCTCGGGGATGCCGGGGCCGCTGTCGGACACCGCGACGCTCCAGTGAGCGCCCTCGCGTCGCCCTTGACAGCGGATGCGCCCCCCTTCCGGCGTATACTTGAGCGCATTCGCGACCAGGTTCCCGAACACCTGCTGGCAGCGCGATGCATCCGTCGTGACCGTCGCGTCCGGGCCTTCGAGGCTGCACACCCAGTCGACCCCCCGGGCCGCCGCATGCGGGGCGAACTCCCGATCGATCTCCCGAATCAGCGCGCCGATCGTGAACGTGCCGTAGCAGAGCGGACGCGCGCCCTGCACGAGCCCCGCGTAGTCGAGGTAGCTCCGTGTGAGGCGCAGGAGTTCGTCGCAGAGCCCGACCATCGTCTGGACGTGCCCGCGCTGATCGGGCGAGATCGGCCGGTCGGCGCTCCCCAGCAAAAGGTCGAAACCCGCCCGCAACGAGATCAGCGGGCGACAGAGTTCGTGACTCAGGTTGGAAAGGATCGCGCGGAACTCGTCGTGGTCGAAGACAGGCCGCACGGGCAGCGGCCCGACGCTCGGTAAGGCATCAGGGTGTACGTCCATGATTGTCTCTCATCGCATCGCCGGCGCACGGTCGAAGCCGGAACGAGGGCGAAAGAACGTCGATGGGAAACCACCGGTGCCGATCGGGCCGCCGGCTGGTCTCCCTCGTAATTCGCAATCCGTTCGCGATCAACTGACTTCAATCTGATTGTTCAAAAGCGGATAGCCGTCCGTCAGGTCGAGCACGGCCTGCTGCGCCAGTTGCTTGGCGTGGTAGGTGGGAGACCGGCCTTGCAGAATAATCCGGTCTTCGGAAC
>JARLIH010000373.1 GCA_031291845.1 Isosphaeraceae bacterium
ACTTCACTCCCTTGTTGCGGCGCTGCCCGACCAGCTCGCCGTATCAGCAAGGGACACAATCCTTCCGGTCGTCCCGATGTTCCACGCGAACGCGTGGGGGTTGCCCTACGCCGCAGCCATGTCCGGAGCGCGGCTGGTCCTCCCGGGGCCGCATCTCGACCCCCACACAGTGCTCGACCTGCTCGCGGAAGAACGCGTGACGATGACCGCGGGTGTTCCCACCGTGTGGATGGGGATGCTGGCAGCGCTCGACGCCGAACCAGGCCGGTGGGACCTATCGGCACTGGACCGGTTGGTGGTCGGTGGTGCCGCCGTCCCGCGGTCGATGCTCGAGGGGTTCGACACTCATGGCCTGAGCGTCATCCAGGCCTGGGGGATGACTGAGACTGCGCCGCTGGGCTCGGTGTGCCGGCTGCCCGCGAGCCTCGACGAGAGCACCGCCGACGAGCAGTACTGCTACCGCGCGCGGCAGGGTATCGCCAGCCCGCTGTTCGAGATTCGAGCACGCGACGACGAGGGCCAGTTCATCAGGTGGGACGATGCCGCCATGGGCGAGCTCGAAGTCCGTGGGCCGTGGGTCACGGCCAGCTACCACCGGGGACGGGGCGCCGACAACTTCACTGCCGACGGCTGGTTTAAGACCGGCGACGTGGTCCGCATCGACGCACACGGTTGCATCAAAATCTGCGACCGGTCGAAGGACCTGGTGAAGTCCGGCGGCGAGTGGATCTCCTCGGTCGACCTGGAGAACCACCTGATGGCGCATCCCGCCGTCGCGCAGGCCGCTGTCATCGCCGTACCCGACGACCGTTGGGGTGAGCGCCCACTGGCGGTGGTATCACTTCGCGCCGGCGCGCAGACTACGCCGGCGGAGTTGCGTGAGCACCTCGCGCGCGACTTCGCCAAATGGCAACTGCCCGATCGCTTCGAGTTCGTGGCGACCATCCCTTGCACGGCCACCGGCAAGTTCAAAAAGACGGAGCTGCGCGACCAATTCGCTCCAGCGTGAACCCATTCGAGGGTCGTAACAGCGGCCCCCAACCAGAAGGAATCGAAATGAACCGCTTCGACATCACGAAGACCAATATCGCCGTGGAGCGATTGATCGAGACGACGGAGAACCCCCGTCACCTCTACCTGCTGCACGCATACAACCGGCACCGCTACCTGGAGATGGCCGGCCGCTGGGAGGAGATCTTCGCTCCCGACATGACCGTCGAGAAACCGGTCTATCACTTCAACATGTACGGCAAGGTCCTCACGCTTGACGGAGCCGACGCCGTCCAGACGGTGTACAGGGAGTGGACCCGGACCGGACAGAATGTTTTCTACACCGACGACGAGAAGCTCGCGGTCAGCGACAACATGGTCGTCTCGACATCGACGATGTACCAGCAGACCCCTGGTCACCTCCTCGCAGAGGACGGCGTGCCCGTCGATCCCGACGCTATTTACCTGGTTAAGTCTGCCGAGCACATGATCTGGCCCTACGATGACGAGGGCCGCCTGGTCGGCGAGGACGTCTGGGAGTACGACGAGACGGTCCGCGAGATCATCCCGCTCGACCCCTCCGATGTCCTGACCGCAGAGCAGGCCGGCAAGCTGCTCGATCCGCTCATCAAGCCACTCCCGGCCGACAATCCGTTCATAGCGTGACCACAACGCTGCCAGATGGTTCTCAGGGTGACAGCGTCGCCCAGGCTCATTGACGCAGACGTCGACGAGGGGCATGGGAAAGTCGCTGACGTTTTTCGCCGCAACATGCTCAGCGGTCACGAGGTTGGGGCGGCTGTCGCCGTTTACCGCGGATGACGTCAAGGTTGTCGATCTGTGGGGTGGCTTCCGCAACGGGATCACCAAAGCTCCGTGGCAGGAAGACACCCTCGTCAACATGTTCTAGACCACGAAAGGTGTTGCCTCGCTTGCGATCACAGTAGCCGTCGCTCGGGGACTCATTTCGTATGACGCCAAAGTTGCTGATTACTGGCCGGAGTTCGCGCAAGCGTCCAAGGGATCGATCACAGTCCGCCAACTGCTTTCCCATCAAACCGGGCTGCCCGTCATCGACGCGGCCCTGACCCTGCGCGACCTGGCGGACCCGGCGAAGACGTCGGCGGTGCTCGCGGCGCAGGCCCCGCTTGACCCCTGGGGCCAGACACGGCTACCACTTGCGTCGGCGTAGCGCAGCTGTCGCGCACGTTTGGGTGCGAAGGACGCCGGTCTGGTTTATGGACCCTCGGACGAGATGCCCGGGTTGGACTGCGCAGTGTGACCGCCCTCCGCCAGCACGATGACATCCCCCACGTGCTCGCCGAGGTCGCGACGACCCGCGGCGGCGTGAGCCGACCCTTCCAATCGCCGAGCCAAGCCCGCGACGCACTTCGTGAGGCGCAACTGGCCAGCCGATGCACGAACCCGGGTACCACCGCCGTTGTTCGGTTCGGCGCCACCCCGATACCGCTGCTCCTCGCCAACCAGCCCGACGCCAGCTGGCAGCTCGCCGATCAGGTCCTGGCGCCGGTGCTGCAACTGCCCGACCCCGACCGCGACACGCTGCTGGACACCCTCGAGACGTGGTCCGCCTGCGCCGGATCGAGCACCGACGCCGCGAAACGGCTTCACTACCACCGCAACACAGTTCATCAACGACTGCGCCGACTCGAGCAGCTCACCGGCCGATCGTGCAGCGATCCGGTCGGGTCAGCCGAGCGGTACGTCGCGCTCACCGCCGTGCGACCCAGCCGCCCCGAGTAGTGATCATAGTTCACATACCCGGTGCGACACATCCGCACGGGTGCTCGAAACGCACGGCGGCCCAACGGGTCACACGCATAGCGCACAGGAGTCGCCACAGTGCGAAGTCGCGACGCTACAGCACCCGCTCGGCGGGGCCCACGAGCAGGAAGCCAGGGATCGGCCTGCCGAGAACCGTGCAAGCTCGGCGCCCAGCCGACGGCTCGCAAGAGGTCGAGGAAGTCGTTGGCTACCAGTCCCTACCAGTCCCTCTCGGCGGGGCCGAAAGCCCGTCTGGCAAGTTCTACGATGCTGCGAGCCGCGCGATCCCGGGAACGACGTAACGCGCAAAGTACGCGCGCAAGCCCTCGTCGTCGTCGAGCGGGATCGGACCCTCGGGTGCGAGGATCAGCGACACGCCCACCCCGAAGACCGTGTTCAGCGGGACGGCGATGAGCGCCACCACGAAGGTGAGCCACAGGGCGTGGAGCGCGTCCGGGGTGGTCACCGCATCCCACGCCGCCCCGAAACCGTGCTGGAAGGCTCGGAAGAAGATCGACCCTACCGGCAACG
>JARLIH010000374.1 GCA_031291845.1 Isosphaeraceae bacterium
CCACCCCCCCCCCCCCGGGGCTCCCCAACCCCTGACGCCTTCGGGGTAAGCCGCCCCGCACGACCCCCCCCCCTCGCACACGAAGCTGTGCTTTTTGCCTGATCGCCAGTCGTTGTTTTTTTGTAACCGCCGGTGCTCGGCAAGCGTTTACTCGGTGGGCCGGTGAACTCCGTGCGAGGGCTCACCTTGCGGTCCCGCGACCCGTGAGTTCCCGCAAACTGGCGGGGGCTCGGCATGTGGTCGTGTGTGTGAACAAGTGATCATTAGCCCCCGGATTCGCAAGGAGTGTCGATGCGTATCGGAACGATCGTGATCGTCGCGGGCCTGGCCGCGCTGTCCGCCGTGAGCGTGGCCGCGCAGGACAAAGCGGCAGGGCCGGTCCATCGCCTGGACGTGGTGTTCGCCAACCCGGGTGGGCAAGCGTTGAAGCTGGATTTCGTGCGGCCGGCAGGGGACGGCCCGTTCCCGCTGGTGGTGCTCGTGCACTCCGGCGGCTGGCGCGAGGGAGCCCGAACGGAATTTCGAGAGCACCAGCCAGCCCTGGCGAAACTGGGATTGGCGAGCGCGGCCGTCGATTTTCGGCTGGCTCCGGCCCATCGTTTTCCCGCCGCGGTGGACGATGTCGTCGCAGCGCTGAAATACCTGGCGAGCGAGCAGAAATCGTTGCGCATTGATACGGACCGAATCGCGTTGCTCGGGACTTCGTCGGGTGCGCACCTGGCCTTGATGGCGGGATTGCGTCCGGGCGACGGGTACCAGGTGCGGATGATCGTCAGCATCAGTGGTCCGACCGATCTGCGCACTTTGGCGGGTGGGGCCGCTCCGCTGGTGAAAGACTTGCTCGGCACGGTGGACGGGCAAGCCGCCATCGTCGCCGAAGCGTCGCCCATCACGCGCATTCGAAAGGGGGGGCCGACTGTGCTGACGGCCCATGGCACCGCGGACCCGATGGTCCCGCTCCGCCAGGTCGAGGCCTTTCATGCCGCGCTCAAGGCCGCGGGAGTCAAGGAGACGCTGATCAAGATCGAAGGAGGTGGCCACGAGTTCCAGAACTGGCCGAACCTGAGTGATACGCTTCAGACCATCGCGGGCCATGTGGTCGATGCGCTCCAGCCAGCGGCGAAAGAGGACAATGCCTTGGTCCGAGAAGCGCCGCGCGTCCTGCGGCCGGCGGACACCAATGTGGGTCGCCTGGTGCCCGACTTGGCTTTTATCGACATCGACGGAACACCGGGGAAACTCTCCGACTTTCGATCGAAGAAATACCTTGTCGTCGCATTCACCGATGTGGGTTGTCCTTTGTGTCTGAAATACGCGCCGGCGCTCGGTCGCCTGGAGCGCGAGTACGGGGATCGCGGGGTCGGTTTTCTGTTCGTCTATCCGAATGCCGCCGACTCACCGGCCTCGATCCGGAAAACGGTCGCGGCCCGGAAGTATGCCGGTCGATCGGTCCATGATCGGTCGGGAGAGCTGGCGGCGGCCGTTCAAGCGGGATCGACGACCGAGGTGTTCGTGCTGGATGCCGCGCGCACGTTGGTGTATCGAGGCGCGGTGGACGACCAGTATGGTTTCGGGTACGCCCTCGACCGGCCCCGCGAGCGTTACCTGGCCTCGGCCCTGGACCGGTTGTTGGATGGGCGGCAACCGGTCGTTGCCGCCACGACGGCGCCGGGATGTGACCTGGCGCTCGAGCCGGGGCCCCCGCGGGACCTCACCTATCATGGACGGATCGAGCGGATCCTCCAGGCGAATTGTGTGGAATGCCATCGTGCCGACGGCGTCGCTCCCTTTGCGCTGGATGGCTACGACGAAGTGACCGCGCGGCGCGACGTGATCCGCCGGGTGGTGTCTCGAAGCATCATGCCGCCCTGGTTCGCCGCCAAGCCGGCGGCCGGTGAGCACAGTCCGTGGGCCAACGATCGCTCGCTCAGCGCGGACGATCGGCGGGACCTGCTCGCGTGGATGGCGGGGGACCTGAAGCGAGGCAACCCGGCCGACGCGCCCTTGCCGCGTAGGTACCCGAGCGGCTGGCTGATCGGTCAACCCGATCAGGTGTTTCCGCTTCCCGCGGCCTTTGACGTGAAGGCCGAGGGAACGATGCCGTACAGGGAGGCCGATGTCCCGACGTCGTTCGATGAGGACCGTTGGGTGCAAGCGCTGGAAGTCCTGCCGACGGATGCGTCGGTCGTGCATCACTGCCTGGTCTTCGTCAAGCCGCCGAACGGGAAGCTCGACGCGACGGGCGCATTCCTTGCGATCTACGTGCCGGGGAGCAGCGCGCTCGTCTATCCGGACGGTTTCGCCAAGAAAATCCCGCGCGGGGCCACGCTCCACTTCCAGATGCACTACACGCCCAACGGCACCGCGACCAAGGACCAGACGCGGCTGGGAGTGATCTTTGCGAAACAGCCCCCCCGGCACGAAGTACAGGTGGTGAGCCTCGTGAACACGACGTTCACGATTCCGCCGGGTGCCGGCAATCACGAGGTCGAGGCGATCACGCCCGCGTTGCCCGGCGGCGTGCGGATCCTGTCGTTCATGCCGCACATGCATCTCCGCGGCAAGGCCGCGCGGTACGAGCTGATTCGCACGAACGGGGAGCGACAGGTGCTGCTTGATGTGCCGCGTTACGACTTCAACTGGCAGCTCTTCTATCGCTTTGCCGAGCCGGTGCGCGTGCCCGTGGGGAGCCGCGTGCGTTATGTCGGCTGGTATGACAACAGCGATAAAAACCCGGCCAACCCCGACCCGAAACAGGCGGTCACCTGGGGAAACCAGACGTACGATGAGATGCATCTCGGGTACGTGGAGATCTACCAAGAATAGCCAACTTTTTCTGTGCCGATCGACTTTAATGGGCGCGAGTCCATTAAAGTCGACCGGGGCCCTCTTCGTTCTCAGGTCATGGTTGCCGAGCGGTTGGCACTGTGGTTACGACGTTGGCGCCGGCAATGGCCCGGGCGCAGGTCGAACCTGTTTCGCTTTGCCGGCCTGCGGCGGGTGCACCGATTCCGTCGAGGTGGGTTTGACGGTGCCGACGTCGGTGCCGCGCGGGACGGCGACTGCTCCGCCTGAGCCGCAACCGAGGAGTCCGGACGCGGAACCGACTAGCAGGGCAAACGAAAAAACGTGCGTTGGCTTCATCGTGTCTGTACCTTCGAGACAATCGTGAGGACGAAAACCGAATCAATACGAGTCTGAGCTGACGACCTCGTTGCCTTGACGTGTGGCGAGCTCACGAAACACGCCCAGCGTCAACTGATTGTTCAAGGAATTGATCGGCCCCACCGTGTTGACCGAGTCCTTGATGAAGCGGACACTCCCATCACCAAAGAGAAAGTTGACGCCGCCGGGGTGCATGCTTCGGAATCCCCACTGGCCGAGATTCTGGAGTTGAAGGCTTGGGTTGCGGTACCAGTTCTGATAGTACGAACCGTCACCGCCCGGTTCGGGCAGGAGGAAGCTCGCATTGGGATGGGCCACGGTGCAGGCCAGCGACATGATCCGGCTGGCGCTCGAGACCGAGGAGCCGTACCAGCCGTCGGTGGTCCACTGGTAAAAC
The DNA here is from genome assembly GCA_031291845.1 of Isosphaeraceae bacterium. Lineage (GTDB taxonomy): Bacteria > Planctomycetota > Planctomycetia > Isosphaerales > Isosphaeraceae > DAIDJG01. The sequence continues at coordinate 3,563 of JARLIH010000374.1, forward strand.
CAGTTCCCGTCCGGGTCGTTCTTGAATCGTGACGTTTCGCCGACGAATAACGTATTGCTCAACCCGTCGGTCACGTCGGCGATCTTGTAGCAATAGTCCGCGTTGAACATCCCGTCCGACTCGATCTGCGGCGACGGGTTGGCCGGGCAGCCCCAGTTCCAGTGCCAGACGTCGGTATTCCCGCTCGAACCCGAGTACGACGAATGCGCCTGACCGGGGACTGAAGACGGGCTGATGTTGACGTGACCGTCCGATGGACAGAGGTAGCTATTCACGGTCGTATTATAGGCCGTGCTGTTCGACGCCGCCCCGTTTGCGCTTCCGGTGCCGTAAGGCGGGCTCGTATCGACGGCCGGGAGATTGAAATTGATTGAATCGTGAGTGCTGCTCTGTTCCATCTGGCTCAAGATGAGCGCAAACATCGTATGGTGTCGCTGCACCGAACAATCAGTCAGGTTGCCGCTCCCCCACTTGATTGAGCCCGGGGGAAAGCTGCCGGCGCTGCTCTCGTAGTTGGCAAGGGCTAGGCCGATCTGCTTGAGGTTGTTCACGCACTGGGCGCGCCGAGCTGCCTCGCGCGCTGCCTGCACGGCCGGCAACAGCAGTGCGATCAGGACCGCGATGATCGCGATCACGACCAAGAGTTCGATCAACGTGAATCCGGAACGACGATGAGAAATCAAGTGCATCTCCAGAGACCTCCACGAAAACACGAGTTGAGCCGTCGAACACCTGAGGGAACGGCGTCCCGTGGACCTTCTGAGCCGATTGTCCGTCAAAGTCGGACAACCGACGGTAGGACCAAAAGGATGTGCCGCACTCGAGCAAGAACCGCCGCGATCAAGCGAACGAGGTTGGGAGAGACTCTCGTGGAGAGAAGGCTTGAGAGAGTTGTGGAATGAAGTGATAAATCAATTAACGAGCATTTGGGGTAACGTGGGCTCAGGCGTACCGAATTAACCTAGTCGAGATAGGATTGGTATCTCATAGATATCATCCGGACGCCGTCTACGTCCAATGTCCGTGCTACGCGAGCGCCCCAAGGCGGTCGATGTGCCGGCCTGATTGGGTTCAACAAGCCACCGGCGCCCGTCCCACAAATTCGGGCGCGGAACCTCGCAGAGGAGGCTGTCGGACAACTTTGGGCACAGAGCAAGTTGGAGAGTTGCTGCTCTGTCAAGGGAGGCGGCCGCGTTTGAATAACGGGCCAGACGTGTCGTCGCAGGCGCGAGTCGACACTCACTGCGTTACACGGTGTTAAGGCTCCCTATCGGAGCCGGTCAAGCGTAAGCCACTGATGCGCAGGAACCACACCGATCGGGTTCCGGCAGCCCGCGAGAGATCGGGAGAGTGACTTGCGAGCTGGCGCAGATCGCCAAGGCGGCACATCGTGTCTCCATGGCCCGACGCCACGGCGATCGCGGTTAGGTTTAATGTAGGGCCACCTGCCGCCGAAGTCAAGTCGATTTTGGTTGAAGATGCTGAATTGGTTGCACGTCATCACAGCATTCAAAACGTCCGTAGGGAAATTTGCAGAAGCGAGAGTTAGACTTTGAGCTCGGTATGTTCTGTTAACCGAAAAGACGAAAAGTTAAGTATGACCTCGGATCCATGATCCGATGTCGAATGACCCCGATGCGCAACTCGTGAGGTTGTTCTCGGAAGGGAAAAGTTGTCGGATACCGATCACCTCAAGGCGCTACACGTTTTCTGGGTTTCACTAGGCGATAAATGTAAGCGTCCACAGATGATGTGATGGTCGTAATCATGGGGTGGGTCAGCCCGCCAGGGCGCCAACCCGCCGCGCGCAGGAGGCGGTGGGGTGGCGCCCTGGCGGGCTGACTTACCCTACAATCACCGCGCCAGTAGTCTTATGAGCCCGTTGATTTTCCGTGGGGTGCATGAAAGGCATTGGTGCTTTCCATGCACCCTACATTCCGGGGTGGTCGCGGCCTTGCCGTCTCGCCGCCCTCGCCGGGACGACGGGGGACGTATCTCGTGCGGGGCTCAATACGCAACGAGGCGTTCCCTCGCGCCCCGAGCGAGGGCGGCGAGACGGCAAGGCCGGGAACCGGAATCGGCTGGAGTCGACGTTCGCCGTCAGCGTTGGGCCCCTTGCTTGCCGTCCGTCGCGGATGGCGCCGTGCCGAGGTATCTGTCGGGGTTGGCCTGGAGCGCCCTCAGGCAAGACCGGCAGCAGAGCAAGACCGACTGTCCACCGCGCGCGACCTTGATCGGGCCTCCCATGGATCCGAGGGACTGACCGCTGACCGGACAGACGTGCTGGGCGTTGATCGCGCGTTGGTCGGCGGCGGTGGCCTTGGAGTATGTGAGTGCCGCGGCCGGAGCGGGCGCAGGTGGTGTCGGGGCCGCGAGGTACTTGTCCGGGTTGGCCTGGATCTGCTTCAGGCAGGCCTTGCAGCAAAGGAACGTGGAGCGATCGCCGCGTGAGACCTTGAGAGGCGGGCCCATCGAGCCGAGCTCGTCACCGCTGACGGCGCATTGTTTCTGGGCAGCGACGGCCCGTTCGTCACCCTGCGTGATGGGGGCGACGCTGATTGCCGGAGGCAACGCGATGGCGAAGGGAAGGGCGAACTCGGCGATACCCTCGGCCAGGTCTGCTAGACCCTCGACATGAAACGCGACCCGGGCGCCGGAGGTTGGGACAGCACTCAGGTTGATGTTCACGACCAGCGAGTCGGGCGCGTGGCCGGCGACGGTCGCGGCGGTATGCAGCGTGCGCGAAAACCAGGGCTCGGGTGTGTTCGGGTGATAGAACGTCACGGTCCCGGTCAGCCGGGAGGTGTCGATGGGTTTGTGGTCCGCCGCGTAGGCGTAGACTTTCACGCCTGCCTGAGAGAAGACGACTTCAAAGTCATGCCTCGCAGCGCGGGCGGAGACCCCGCCGTGCAGGGCCATCGCGGGCGCGGGAGTGCGGTCTCGTCCTGCCTGGGCGGTCCCTAATTCGGCCCAGCCGAGCCCAAGGCCGGCGAATGCCAGACTGCCCAGCACGATCGTCGCACGCGGTCCCCATTTCATCATCGTCGCTCCTCGGGTTGCGGAACACACATCAAGAACGCGTCGGCCGACGCTCGGGCGGCGCCGAAACGGGCGGCGGAGAGCCGGTTGTTAGGAGACCGCCACCGGATCGGTGTGGTGGTCCTGCGCCTCGAGATCGTCGTAGAGGCTCACGCCGTGCAGCTTACGCCAGCGCCGTTTCTGGACGGCGAAGAAGAGCACGGGAAGGAAGACGTCGATCACCTCGTCGGCGACCAGGAGCCCGCCGAGCACGGGCGCGGCCATCGGGCGGATGACCTCAGCGCCGACGCCGGTGGCCCAGAGCATGGGGGCGATCGAGATGATGGCCGCCCCTTCGGTCAGCAGCTTCGGCCGCAGGCGGTGGACGGCCCCTTCGAGGATGGCTTGCCGCAGCTCGGCGACGGACCGGATGCCCTGCAGTCCGCCGCGCTCGTCGATGGCCTCGCGGAGGTAGACGAGCATGACGACGCCGGTCTCGACGGCCATGCCGAAGCAGGCGATGTAACCGACCTGCACGGCTACGCTGAAACGGAAGCCGAACAGCCACTGGAAGATTGCGCCTCCGGCCAGGGCGCCGAGGACGCTGGTCATCATCAGGAAGGCGTCGGTCCAGCTCTTGTGGGTCAGGTAGAGGATCAGCATGATCGTGGCGATCACGGCCGGGAACACGAGCCGGAGTGTCTTCTGTGCACGGACCTGGTGCTCGAACGTGCCGGACCACTCGAGGTACATCCCGGCGGGGAGCTTGACGTTCTCCTGCACGACGCGCTGGGCTTCCTCGACGAAGCCGACTTCGTCGCGGCCGCGGACGTTGAGCTGGATGTAGGAGCGGAGCAGGCCGTTCTCGCTCTTGATCATCGACGGGCCTTCGACGACCTGGATGTCGGCCAGCTCGGAGAGCGGGACCTGGGCCGGCTTGTTCCCGGCGGCCGAGGGGGCGGGCGGGCCCATCGTCATGCCCCCCATCCCGCCGGGCTGACCGCCCATCGGCGGGCCGGCGGCCATCCCTTGCGCGGTGACGAGAATGCGGCGGAGCGACTTGATGTCGTCGCGGAACGCGCGCGCGTAGCGGACGCGCACGGGGTAGCGTTCGCGCCCTTCGACGGTCATGGTGAGGGGCTTGCCCCCCATCGCGACCTCGATCACGTCCTGGACATCGCCCACGTTGATCCCGTAGCGCGCGGCCTTTTCGCGGTTGATGTGGATCTCGACGTAGGGCTTGCCGGTGACCTGGTCGGGGAAGACGTCCGCTGCGCCCCGGACGCCGCGCAGCACGCCGGCGATCTCCTGGCTGACGCGCTGGATGTCGTCGAGATTGGAGCCGAAGACCTTTACGGCGACCGGCAGCCGCACGCCGGTGGAGAGCATCTCGATCCGGTTCGCGATCGGCTGCGTGAAGCTGTTGCCCCAGCCGGGCATTTGCAAGGCGCTGCCCATCTCCTCGACGAGGTCGTTCTTGGTCTTCGTCCAGAGCAGCAGCTTCTCGGCGAAGGGTTTCTCGAGCGCGGTGCGAAGGGCCTGAACTTGATCGGGAGCGGGCTCCTGCGCGGTGAGCTTGCGGTCCTTGGCGAGCCGGATCAGCTCTGCGAGCGCCGTGTCGTTCGTCGTGTCGACGGCGCGGTCGAACAGCTCCCAGTTGAGCTGCTTCGTCTTCGTTTTGAGCCGGCGGAGGTGCGCGGCGGCGACCTCGTCGGCGACGCGGCCGACGAGCGTCGGCTGCGGCAAGCCGAGGAGGTCGCCGGCAACTTCGCTCGCGCGTTCGAGGGCGGTGGGACGAGGGCTGAGGAGGTTGGCGCGGTCGCGGAGTACCCCCAGGGCCACGAGCCGTGTTGCGGCGTCTCGGACCAGTTCGGCCACGTCGTCGGGGAGCGGCTGTGTGGCGAGGCGGTCGCCGTAGAGGCGCGCGAGCGGTGTGATGAGCGCTTCGCGCTCGCCGTCGGTCAGC